>DATKVD010000001.1:0-3618 GCA_035530235.1 Planctomycetota bacterium
GCCAGCTTGACGAAGCCCACCCGGAAGGGGAACTGCACCTCGTGCTCGGTGTAGGCCCGCCAGCTGCGGTAGTCGGCGCCCAGAAGTCCCACACCCTGGAGGTCGTCGTTCCACCGACGACGGAGGTTCCCGAGCCGACTGTCCTGGATGTAGGTGAGTGTCCCCCCGAAGAGCGGCTCACCCAGCCAAGTGAACCGGGCCTCGGGCATGTGCTCGTTCTGCGTCTGCCAGTTGTTCAGACGCCACTTGCCCAGGAGACCGAAGTAGCGGTTGTCGTTCAGGTACCTCAGGTAGAAGAGTGTCTCCTGCTCCTTGTCCTCCTTCAGCTCCACCTCGTTGTATTCACGGAGGAACTCGGAGTCGTTGATCCAGGACAGCTCGGTGTCGAGTCGCCAGTGCCCGTCGAGCGGCTGACGGTGCAGCCACTTGAACCGGCCGCGGTTGGTCTTTTCGGCCGGCGTGCCGTCGTGGTCCCTCCCCGTGTCGTGCAGGTAGTAGGCGAGCACCTCGCCGGTCATGTCGGGTCGGTCGTACTTGAACGACAGTCCCCCGGCCCCGCCGCGGTTGGAGAAGTAATCCGCAAGCAGGTCCAGCTCCGACCACTCGTTCTGCGGAATCCCCAGGTCGTAGAGGTCCCACACGGTCCTCACGACCATGCCCAGGTCACTGTCGTGACCGAGCTGGAGGTGCTTGAGAGCCGTCTTGTCGTTCTTGAGGTCCCGCTCGAAATAAGGCCAGTAGAAGACGGGGATGCCGCTGAAGACCAGTCGGGCGTGTCGGGCCTCGGCGTGCTCGGTGGGCTCCGTCCCCACCGCCCGACCCCACGTGTCCCTCATCGTCCTCGTGCCCGCCGTCATCTTCACCTCACTGGCGTAGACCCCCCAGTCGGGAATGCCGAACTCACTGGTGGTGATGATGGTCTTCTTGGAGAGGTACTCGTCGGCGGAGACCTGTCGGAACTCCTTGGCCCGGTAGAAGATCGGGAGGTTTTTCTCCTCACTGAACACCTTGACGACGGCGTCACCGCCCGGGCCGCCCACGATGAGTCCACGCTGGTTCTTGTAGTCGTAGTAGAGCTGCTCACAGCGCACACTCTTGAGGGCCTGGTAGATGACCACCTGACCCTCGGCGTAGATCTCGAGTTCGGCGTCCTTGAGCGGTCCCCCCTCCTGCAGTTTCTTCTCGTTGACCCAGATGACCATGTTCTCGGCGAGGACCTCGAGTCGGCCGATCCTGGACCCGGGGTCGAAGAAGACGATGTCGGGGTAGTGACTCACCACGGTGACACGGTAGTCCCCCTCGACAAAGGACCGGATGTGCGGTCCCTCCTGCTGCTGTCCGTAGATGAGTCCGATGCGGGTGGGTTCGACGATCTGGGTGACGGGTCCCGCTCTGGGGGGCACTTGACCGACGGGGGGGCGTGCTTTGGGGGGGATGGGGGCCTCGACGGCGGGCACAGCCCCGCGCGACCGCACCTCCTCGGCACGGTCGATGAACGGTCCCCCGAACGGCCTCGTGCTCAGTGCGATGAACCCGTCCGCGTCGTCCACTGTCAGATCGGAAGCCGTCCAGTGGAAAAACACCCGTGGACTCGTCGCCCGTGAGCCCTTTTCCACCGTCAGCACGTTCCCCTCACCGTACGCCGCCATCACCACGACGCCCAGCTTCTCGGAACGTGCCTCGTCGATCCACACCAGGACCCGGTCGGCCTCCATCCGACTGCCGCCGCGGCTCAGCTCCACGTGCCCCGTCAGGAGCAGCATCGTCTGGCCGTTCGCACGGTGTCGGACCGCCGCGTCCGCCCTTGCCGTCACGGGAACGACCGGCGGGGTGGCGGACTCCCCGACGACCCGTGCCCCCGACGCACACAGCGTCACCACGACCGAAACCAGGACCGTCCGTCTTGCCGAACCCCCTGCACTCACTTCAGACCCTTCACCGGCGGGATCTAGTCCCCGGTGTCGGCGCCGGTCACCGACATCCCCGAACGGCCGCCGGCGAAGAACCGCCGGATGCTCTCGATCACGTAGTCCTGCTCCTCCATCGTCAATCCCGGGTAGATCGGAAGCGCCAGCACCTCCCGTGAGGCACGCTCCGCCTCCGGGAAGTCCCCCGGCTTGCCCCCGAGCGACTTGAAGCAGGGCTGCAGGTGCAGCGGCACCGGGTAGAACACCCGTGTTGCCACACCCCGATGCTTCAGGTACGTCTGTAATTCGTCCCGTCGTGGCACCCGGATCACGTACTGGTGGAAGACGTGCTCACCCCCGCCTTCCACGTGAGGCGGCGTCACCTCGTCGACCGTCGAGAACTCCTCGGTGTAGTAGTCGGCCAGCCGACGACGGGTGTCGTTCCACTCCCGGAGGTGCTTCATCTTGACATTCAGGATGACCGCCTGGAGTGCGTCGAGTCTGCTGTTCTTTCCGACCGTGTGGTGGACGTAGGGCTCTTCGGGGATCGACCCGTGGACCCGGAGGCTGCGGAGTTCGTCGGCGAGGGCCTCGTTGTCGGTGAGACAGGCCCCGGCGTCCCCGGCGGCGCCGAGGTTCTTGGTAGGGTAGAAGGAGAGACACCCGATGACGCCCATCGCCCCGCAGACACGGTGGTGGTAGTGTGCGCCGATGGCCTGGGCGGCGTCCTCGACCACCGGCAGTCCCCGGGCGTCGGTGACGGCGAGGATCCGGTCCATGTCGGCCGGCTGGCCGTAAAGGTGCACGGGCAGGACCACGCGCGTCCGTGCGGTGATCGCCCCCGCGATCCGGTCGGGATCAATGTTGAACGTCCGGGGGTCGATGTCCACGAACACCGGCTTCGCACCCGCACGGTGGATGCTCCCCGCCGTGGCGAAGAAGCTGAACGCCGTCGTCACCACCTCGTCGCCGGGCTTCACCCCGACCGCCATGAGCGCCAGGAGCAGGGCGTCCGTCCCCGACGCACACCCCACCGCGAACATCGACCCGCACAGGGCGGCGAGGCTCTGCTCGAACCGGTGCACCGCCGGACCCAGGATCATCTGCTGTGACCGCAGCAGCTTCTCCACCGCCCGGAGGATCTCCCCCTCCATCTCACGATACGTCCGGGTGAGGTCCAGAAGCGGCACCTTCATCTCGGTCTCCTCTCTCGACCGCACCCGCCGGGATACGTTGTCCCCGACACGTGGGGTCGAGGCGGGCTTCGGTGGGAAGGGCCAGACTCCGCCATCGGTCGATGGCCATTCTAAGGTGACGACGGGAACATTCAACAAAAAAGCGGCATTTTTGGCGTGAGCACGACGGCGTGTTCCGTCGCAAGCGGAGAGCCGGCGGCGACTTGCGTCGGTGATGTCCGACAGGACGTGTGCCCGTCGGCGCATGCCCGGTCCGTCGGGAAGCGACCCGTTCCCCGCGAATTGTCGCTTGCATTCCGGAGCGTGCCGGGGTATGCTGTCTGGACACAACCCATGCGCCCGTAGCTCAGTCCGGATAGAGCGCTTGCCTCCGGAGCAAGAGGCCACAGGTTCGAATCCTGTCGGGCGTACCATTCACAACACAAGCCCCCGACATGAGTTACGGTCGGGGGCCTTTCTTATGTACGGACGACCTCTTGCGTGCCCCGCAAGAGGTCACTCATACGATCCAAGGG
>DATKVD010000002.1:0-4394 GCA_035530235.1 Planctomycetota bacterium
AAGTGGCACCTGTGGGCCAATCAACTGGGCAACCACGACGATCCCCGCAACGGCTGCATCCCCCCGGGACCGCACCGGCTGGGCTTCGACGGCTACTGGGCGGCATACAACTTCCACCACGACTACTTCGGCGCGTACTACTATCGCGACGAGCCGGTGAAGATTCCGTATGGGGATGCGTTGGTCTACGAGCCGGACGCCCAGACCGACATGGCCATCGACGTTCTCCGACGATACGCCGTCGAAGACAGGCCCTTCGCGATGTTCCTGTCGTATGGGACTCCTCACGACCCGTGGAACTGGAAGAACGTACCGGCACGGTATGCGGCGATGTTCCGTGACGTGGAGTTTCCCCTGCCCCCGAACTACGACGACAGGGACGACCCGTATGCCGACAAGTGGGGGACGTTCAAAGAGGGGGAACGGGCGCGTCTGAACGAGTGGCAGCAGGTTTACCATGCCATGACGGCGAACCTGGACGAGAACCTGGGACGACTTCTCGCCGCCGTGGATCAGGCGGGGATGGCCGACGACACGATTATCGTCTTCACATCGGACCACGGCGAGATGTTCGGCGCCCACGGCCGCCGGGCCAAGAACATTTTCTATGAAGAAGCGGTTCGTGTTCCGTTACTGATGCGTTGGCCCGGTCACATTTCGCCGGGAACGATATCCGACGCGTGCATCAACACCCCCGATATCATGCCCACGCTCCTGTCGATGATGTCCCTGCCCATCCCCGGGGAGGTCGAGGGCACGAACCTGTCGCATCGGGCCCTGGGGCTTCCCGGTGCGGAGCCCGAAGCGGCCTTCCTGCAGAACACCGGCGCGTGCGCCATCTGGGAAGACGGTCACGAGTGGCGGGCTCTTCGCGATCATCGGCATACCTACGCCAGGTACCGCGTCGATGGGTCAGAATTGCTCTTCGATAACGTATCCGATCCGTACCAGATGAAAAACCTGGCCCATGAGGCTGCCGCCGGGCCGGTCCTCGACCGCTTCAGGAGGGTGCTCGCCACGACCATGGGCCGGCTCAACGATACGTTCGAATGCTGCACCTGGTATCGCGACCACTGGACCGAAGACCGGATCATCCTGCGCGGTGCGAGAGGATGAGTTACCCATGACGGACAGCGCGGGGGGGACGGGTATCACCCGGACCCGTCTGTGCACGAAGGCTGTCTCCTGTACGAGGAGACGCATGTCGGTGTCAAAGACACTTCTCGGTCTCTGGAACAATTTCCCGTCCATTTACCGCGGCGCGCCGTTCTGGTCGTGGAACGGCTTACTTGACCCGGACCGTCTCTGCCGAGCCATCGAGAGCATGCACCGTGCCGGCCTAGGCGGTTTCTTCATGCACAGTCGCTACTCCCCAAGCGAAAGGACGAAGACAGCCGGATGAAGGAAGACCGAATCGATATCGTCGTGCCCGATGAAGTCCTGGCCGAAAACGATGCGAAGATACATCGACTGGAGGCGGCGCATCGACTGGAACGCCCCGACCGCGTGCCTGTCCTGGCGGGCGGCAACCAGTTCATGAACCTGACGGCGAGGAACCGGACCTTCGCCCAGTACATCCGATCGCCCGAGGACAACCTGCGCGAACAGATTCTCAGCTGGAAATGGCAGATCGAAAACATCCGCGACGACGCGCCCATCCCCACCAAATCGCTCACCTTCCGTCCCGACCTGGGATGTCTTCGCGGGACGGAATTCCCGATGGAGATCGTCTGGCAGGAGGACGGTCCGCCCAAGTGCGTTCATCCGCTGCAGTCACTGGAGGACGTGGACCGGCTGTCGGTGCCGCCCCCCGACGGCGGTCTCAACGCGCGCTACATCGAATGGCATGGCCTGATGACCCGGGCCGCGGAGCGACTGGACGTCCGTCTCAACGGCAAGCCGCTGAGGATCGAGGTCACGCTCAGTCAGGGAGGCGGCCCGATCCCGGCGGCGTTCGCGCTGGCCGGGGTGAACCTCTTCCTGTGGGTGCTGGAAGACCCGGCGAGGACCCGTCGGCTGATGGATGTCGTCACGCAGAGCCACCTCAACTGCATCCGCCACTACGACGCGCTCGTCGGACGCGACACGGCACATCCCATCTGGATGGGCTGCGACACCGGCGAGATGCTCAGTCCCGCGATGTTCCGCGAGTTCGTGGTTCCCTACTACCTGCGCGTCTGGGAGCAATATCCCGGCCCGCCCCGCGCGTTCCACATGTGCGGGCAGATCAACCACCTGCTGACAATCCTCCGCGACGAACTGCGCATCACGAAGCTGGACGGGTTCGGCTCGGTCACGGATCGCGGGAAACTGGCCGACGAGATGTCCGGACGACTGGTCCTGCAGGGCGGCCCCGAGCCACTGCTGATCTTCCGGGGAAACAGGGACGAGATCGTGCGCGAGTGCGTCTCCTACATCCGCACGGTCGGACGGTCGGGCGGCTACATCCTGTGTCCGGGCGGAGGCGCCGTCCCCGGCACGCCGACCGACCACTTCGCGTGGATGGTGGAAGCTTCCGAGCGCGCCGCGGAATAGACGCGGGGCCCCCCTCGCACCCGCAGCTTTTCCCACCGGAAGGATTTGGGAAGAATGACTCGGGAGATCGACATGACCGGAGCATCACAACTGAACGTCGTCTTCATCCTCACAGACGACCAGGGACCCTAAGCGGCGGGCTGCTGCGGGAACGAGGAGATCCTCACGCCCAACATCGACGGAGTGGCGCGGAACGCGGTTCGGAAACGTCTTCTGCACCTCACCGGTCTGCAAGAATCCGGTGGGGTGGGCCTACATATAGCAGGAGACCGAAGATGGATTCCAGTCCCGCGATGCCAGGGGATGGCGGGAAACGGCTTACGGGTCCTCTTCCTGCAGGAAAGTCTCGATTGCTGATAGCGGTTCCTGTAACGTGCTGGGCGGGAATGTCTCGCAGGACGACTAATTCTGCGTGTTCACCTCCAACGGGGGCGAAGCGCTCGGCAAGGACAAGAGGGGCCGCTTTCGCCAGGATGCATTCATCGTGAAGTTGGAAAGGAAAGGTGACGCCCAGGCAAAGCAAGACTATCTGCTTCCGTCAGGTGGACGGGGGCGGGTATAATAGCCGTGCTGCGGGTTGGACCAGACGATTCAGGTTTGAAAAGCCTTATACAGGAGGTCTCAAGATGTTTCATCGCAACAGTTGGTTCACCGGTATTGTCG
The DNA here is from genome assembly GCA_035530235.1 of Planctomycetota bacterium. Taxonomy (GTDB): domain Bacteria; phylum Planctomycetota; class DG-23; order DATKVD01; family DATKVD01; genus DATKVD01. Next base: position 3,199 of record DATKVD010000002.1, read on the forward strand.
TTCTTCTGCTGGTCCTGTTTGCGTCGGCAACGTCAAGGTCGTCACCGACGCGAACCCGGACTACACGGACATCGGGTCGATGATCCACAGCATCACGTCGAACTGGCAGACGCCGAAGGAGAAGTTCTGGGCGATATGGTACTGGAACAAGATCGCCCGTCGTCAGACGGCGCCCATTCATCTGCACGCGCACGAGCTGACCGACCCCATCCGCCAGTTCAACGATCACGGGTATGTGATGTGCTCGACGGTTGCAGGCGTCAACTGCGCCATCTGGGGCGCGATGGGCTACAACGTGAAGTTCTGGGACATCTCGCTTCACACGGTCCCCGAGGTCGAATACGACGGCGGCTGGCACATGTACGACAGCTCGCTCTCGGCGCTCTACACGACGTGCGACGGCAAGAAACTCACCGACGGCATCGTCGGTCCGCCGGTTTCGGGCGGCACGGCTTTCAAGCCCGCCCTGATCTGGAACAAGGGCAGCAATCCGGAGATCACCGTCGACCTCGGCAAGGCCGAAACATGCGGCGCGTTCCGGATTCAACTCGGCGGCTACCCCTGGTGGGACGCCGTCAAGGGCGAGGTGAAGGACAAGGTCGAGGTGCTGATCTCCAACGACGGCAACGCGTTCCAGAGCGTCGGGTTCTTCAACCTCAACCTGCGATGGAAAGACGTCCCGGCGAACCATGCGTTCAACGATGACGAGAAATTCTGCGGACACAACTTCGAGATGATCCCCGAGAAGCCCGTCGAGGCGCGCTACGTCCGTTTTGTCGTCACCCCCGTGCGCGGGGCCGTCACCGTCAGCGAGGTGCAGGTGCTCGACTTCATCCGGTACGAGCCCTTCGACCTGCGCATCGCGCTGCCCGACGGCAAGGACCGCTCGGACATCGCGCAGTACAACCCGAAGCACATGCCCATGAAGCCCTACAAGCCGAACCGGGGCAATTGAACACGGTCTGCGCTCTCCGGGGGCACGGCCTTTTTATCGCCTAAAAGGATCCTACTTTGAGTAGCCCTGTCACCGGAGCCATCCCGCTCTGCGTTTAATGCTCAGGACGTGGGTCGATATGCTTGGCTTCAGTGGAATTGCCTCTCTCGGGATATCCACAATGTGTGCCTTGAAGAAGCAAGAAGTCCAGCCTCTCATGCCCGGCAGGAATCTGGATCGCCCAATGTGTTGCCCAAGTGCA
>DATKVD010000003.1:0-3473 GCA_035530235.1 Planctomycetota bacterium
CTCGACGCTCGCGGGACTCACGACGCAGGCCGAGAAACCGAAGGGCGACGGTCCCGGGAAGAATTCCGGTTCCCTCGGCAACATCACCGAGTGGCTCGTCCTCGGGCCGCTGCCCTACGACCCCGAGACCTCGCGCAAGGAACTCCTCGACAAGGAGTTCATCCCCGGAGAGGCCTCGCTGCGTCCCGACCTCGGCGAGAAGACCGCGGGCTCGGAGTGGTGCAAGGTACCGTCGACGGGATCGCTCCTGAACCTCAACCTCCACTACGAGGACCGCTCGGCGAAGGTCTTCTACGCCCACGCGTGGCTGCACGCCAAGGACGGCGGCCGCCTGCGCCTCCGGCTCATGGGGCCCACGTGCCGCTTCCGCTTTAACGGCGAGGACGTGCTGAGTCTCGACGAGAAGACCCTCCATCACATGGACCGGGAGGTCGAGCTGAAGAAGGGATGGAACAGCCTGCTGGTGAAGGTCTTCACAACGCAGCGCAAGGACAACTGGGCCTATCCGCACTACAACAGTCCCCCGGACTCCGGATACTTCCAGGTGGTGATGTGGGGACGCACGGACGGCGAGACCTACCAGGAGAAGAACATCCTCTGGTCGGCGCCGCTGCCTCAGGCGGTGCGCTTCAGTTGCGCGCAGCCGCTGGTGATCGGCGACCGCGTGATCGTCAACGCCGACCCGTCGTTCGTCATCTGCTACGACAAGATGACCGGCCGGCGCCTGTGGATCGACTACTGCGGGCATCATGAATTCGTCACCGACGCGGAACGTCAGGCGCACCCCGAGCTCTTCGAGCAGATCGACCCGAAGGCGAAGCGCATCAAGGAGATCGCTTCGTCCTGGACGGGAGCGCTGGCCGAGGACGTCGAGATGACGGGCCTGGTCGGGGACGTGGCGAGGCTCCTGAAAGACGTGGACGGCAAGAAGTACATGGGTGCCATCCCGCGCCAGGAGGCGGGCTGGGCGGGACTCACCTCCTGCACCGACGGCAGGTTCGTCTACACGTGGTTCACCAACGGCGTGGTCGTCTGCCACGACCTCGACGGCAAACGGCGGTGGATGGTGCTGGACAACCAGGAGCGGCGCAGGGAGGTGCAGGTGAGCCACGGCTACCACGTCTCGCCGATCCTGACCGACACGGAGTTCGTCGTGCCGACGAACGAGACGACGGCCTACGACCGCCAGACGGGCAGGACCCTGTGGAAGATGCCGACCAAGGTCTACGGCTGGCCGCCCGTCAACCCGTCCAACCCCATGACGGCCGAGGGCGTCGATTACGTCAATTACGAGTACATCGGCCTCTACAAGCCCGGCGTGGGCCTGTTCCCGTGGTCGCAGGGCACGGTCATCGGCGATAAGGCATACGTTCAGAATTACGAAGGGACGGTCTTCACCGAGTTCATCATCCCGACGGAGATCACGCGCGAGACCAAACTCAAGAAGCGCGGGGTCGGTCTGAACGTCGCGCGGGACCGGGCGCTCATCACCGCGGGGTCGTGGTACGCGGCGTACCCCGTGGCGAACGTCCTCGTCCACGACGGCCTCGTCTATTCGGTCGCGACGGGCGGGCCGCTTCGGGTCTTCGACGCCGAAACGCTCGAGGCGGTCTACAGCGTGCGGCTCGACATGAACACCATCATGTTCGCCTACCCGTATCCGCACGGGTCGGGCGTGTGCGCGAGCCCGGCGCTGGGCGGAAAGCACATCTACATCTTCGGCAACGGCGGACATACCATGGTCATCAAGCCGGGACGCACGTTCGAGGTGGTCGCCGAGAACCGGATCGAGCGGCTGATGCCCGGACATTACCAGGGCGGCGTGTCCCTCCCGTCGGACCAGGGCTTCTACCCCGAGTGCACCGTCAGCTCCCCCATCTTCGACGGCGACCGCATCTACTACCAGGGAGAGGGATACCTCTACTGCATCGGCAAGAAACAGTGACCGCGAAGCGTTCCCTGCAACCCCACGGGGTGTAGTCTTCGAGAGGACAGAGCCATGCGACTCCAGCGTCTGTGTCTGCTTGTCGTCGTGCTTCTTGCCGTCGCGTCCGTCCACGCCCAGGAGACCGACCGGAAGCCGCATCATCCGGGCGTCGCCGCGACAACCGACACGCCACGGTTCAAGTTCGCCATCGTCACCGACCGTCACGGCGGGAGAAAACCGGGCACGACCGTCCTCGAAGAGGCCGTGGCGGAGATCAACCTCCTCGACCCGGACTTCACCCTCTCCGTCGGCGACCTCATCAACGGCTACACCGACGAACCGGCGAAGATCAACGCGATGTGGGACGAGTTCGACCGGGACATCCGGAAGCTCAAGCGGCCCTTCTACTACGTCTTCGGAAACCACGACGCCTCGAACCCCGTCATGCTCGACCTCCTCAAGAAACGTTACGGAGCACCCTACTACTCGTTCGACCACAAGGGATGTCACTTCATCGTGCTCTTCACCGAGACGCGCGACGCGCAGGGGAGACTGATCGAGTTGAACGGCGACGCCGAGCAGATCGCGTGGCTCGAGAGGGAGCTCGCCGCCAGCACCGACGCCGTCCACACGTTCGTCTTCTATCACAAGCCGTGGGCCTCGGACAAGATCATGACGCTGTTCAAGGGCCGCCCGACGACGGTCTTCACGGGTCACTGGCACGGCTACCAGCAGTTCACGAAGGACGGGATCAACTACCACGTGCTCTCGACGACGGGGGCCAACCTCCGGCCGGACTTCTACAACGGAGGGTTCTACCACTACGCGGTGGTGACGGTGAGCGGCACTGCGGTGACGACGGCGGTCGTGCGCGTGGGGGCGGTGGTTCCCGACGACCTGCTGAGCCTGGATCGGCTCTCGAAGATCAGGACCGCGCGTCAATCGCTGGGACAGCTCTTCTGCAAGGTGCCGCGCGGCGCGGCGACACTCGCCGACCACCCGGTCGCGGTGACGCTGCCGAATCCTCTGCCCGGTCCCGCGAAGGGCGACATCGTCTGGACGGTGCCGGCGGGTTCGCCCTGGACCGTCACCCCCGCGCAGAGCGAGGTCGTCCTCGAGCCGAACGCCGACGCGACGCTCACGTTCAACGTGGCGTGCACGGAGGACCCCTTCGCCACGTCGATGTCGCTCTTGCCGAGGTATCGCCTGCGGGTGCTGGGCGGCCGCGCGCTCACGGCCCACTCGCCCCGCGTCGCCGGACTCGACCCGCTCTACGACGTCGAAGGCTTCCTCTTCCCCGACGCCTGGCCCTACACCGAGGCGGTGGAGGCCTTCCGGCGGTCGATCACCGCACCGGCCGTCCGACTCAACGCCTGGGGTGCCAAGGCAGACGCCTTCACCGTCACCAACCCCTTCGACGACATGATCCACGTCGATTTCACGTGGGACGTCCGCAACGAGCAATGGACGGTGACGCCTCAGACCCTCGCACTCGACCTCCCGAAGGGCGTCCCCGTCCCGGTGCGGTTCGTCGTTCCCCGTGTGC
>DATKVD010000004.1:0-18893 GCA_035530235.1 Planctomycetota bacterium
AAATTCCTCCTCGAACTCTCCGGAAAGACCCTCGACGGCGTCGACCTCGCCCGACTCGCCCGACGCGCCGAAAATGAATTCGTCGGCGTCCAGTGCGGCATCATGGACCAGTTCGTCTCGGTTTTCGCCGAGAAGGGCAAAGCCCTCTTCATCGACTGCAAGACGCTCGAGCATCGCGCGATACCGCTCTTCGGGAACGACTATGAGTTCGTTATCACCAACTCGATGGTCAGGCACAGCCTGGGGGAGACCGCGTATCACACGCGCCAGGCCGAGTGCGGGGAGGGGCTCTCGACGCTGACCACCGTCTTGGGTGGGCGTGAGACGCTGCGTGATGTGGCCGAGCGCGACTACCGCGGGACGCGGCACGTTATGCGCCCGGTGGTCAGGAAGCGTCTCGATCACGTTTTCAGTGAGAACCGCCGCGTGCTCGAAGCGGTCGAGGCGATGAAGGCCCACGACGCGGCCGCCTTTGGGGAGCTGATGGACGCCAGTCACGACAGCCTGCGGGACGATTACGAGGTGTCGTGCCGGGAGCTGGACGTGCTCGTGGACGCCGCGCGGGAAATTGACGGGGTGCTCGGCTCACGCATGACGGGCGGCGGCTTCGGCGGGTGCACCGTCAGCCTGGTCGAAAAGCAGGCGGCCGGGACCTTCATCAGGACCGTATCCTCGAAGTATGGGAAGGAGACCGGCCTGGAGGCCGAATTCATCCGCACCGACGCCGCACAGGGAGCAACGACCGTGCGTCTCTAGGAGGTGACTCATGATTCGCGAGATGATATCGAAGGTGGTAAAGGGCGAGGACCTGACGCAGGACGAGGCCCGCGGCGTCATGAACGAAATCATGAGCGGGGAATGCACCCCGGCACAGATCGGCTCATACCTCACTGCACTCAGCATCAAGGGCGAGACGGTCGACGAGGTCACGGGAAGTGCGATCGTGATGCGCGAGAAGGCCACGCACATTGACGCCGGCGAAGGCACGGTCATCGACACGTGCGGCACCGGCGGCGACCACTTCGGCACGTTCAACATCTCGACGGCGGTGGCGTTCGTCATGGCGGGCGCGGGCCTCAAGGTGGCCAAGCACGGCAACCGTGCCGCAAGCTCCCACAGCGGCTCCGCCGATGTCCTCATGGAACTAGGGGTTAAAGTCGATGCGGACTTCGCCGTCGTCGAGCGGTGCATCCGCGAGGCGAATATCGGTTTCCTCTATGCCGTTCGGCATCACAGCTCGATGAAGCACGCCATCGGTCCCCGGCGTGAAATGGGCATCCGCACCATCTTCAATATCCTTGGCCCCCTCACCAACCCGGCCGGGGCGCCCCATCAGCTCCTCGGGGTCTTCGGGCCCCACCTCACGGAACTCATCGCCTCCGTGCTCAGGAACCTCGGCAGCAAGCACGCCTGCGTCGTCCACGGGCACGACGGCATGGACGAGGTCACGACGTGCGATGAGACCACCGTCGCGGAACTGGCGGACGGGAAGATCGAGACGTACACGGTGAAGCCGGAGGACTTCGGTCTCGGTCGTGCGAAGCTCGACGCGCTCGTGGTGGCGAGCCCCCCCGAGAGCGCGCAGGTCATCCGTGACGTCTTCGCGGGCAAGGCAGGCGCGCCGCTCGACATTGTCCTTCTGAACGCCGCCTTCGGGGTCCTGGCCGCCGATCAGGTGAAAACCGCGCAGGAGGGACTCGACGTGGCACGCCGGGCTATTGCGGACGGCAAGGCCGCCGAGGCCCTCGACAAGCTGGTCGAGATATCGAACGCCGAGAGCTGACATGGGCCAACTCACCACGCGTCTTGCGACAATGGACGACTATGACGCGATCTGTCGGTTGCTCGCGCAGGCCGACCGCTACCACGCCGACATTCTGCCCGAGGTCTTTCGGGTCTTCCCGGGCCCGGCCCGGCCTCGTGACGTCGTCGCCGAATACGTGGAAGCGGAGGACAAGGCTTACTTCCTGGCGGAGACGAACGGAGAGGTGGTTGGCTGCCTGAACATCGCCAGGCAGGCGGCTTCGGCTTATCCGATGTGCCGCCCGCGCGAGTTCGCGATGATCATGAACGTGGTCGTCGATGAAGCTCACCGTCGGAAGGGAATCGGCACGGCGCTGCTTGAGGAAGCGAAGCGGTGGGCACGCGACCGACATCTGTCCGTCATCCAGCTCGGCGTCTGGGTCGCCAACGGGCCAGCCGTCGCGTTCTACGCAAAGCACGGCTTTCGCGTCCTGACGCAGAAAATGGAGCTGCAGCTGGACTCGGAGTGATGTCGGCGTCCCGGGGCCGTCGTCCCGCCGGTGGAAAACCCTCCCCTTTTTCCGTCTCGACGCCGCCGTTGTGCAGCGTGCCGGAGGGTCAAAGGGGAGGGTGGTTTCTGTCTCGTCCGCAGGGAGTTTCAGTGTGCCTTGTCGTCCTCGATGGCCCCCTCGCCGACGCTACTCGTCTTCGTTGGCATCGGTGTCCGCAGCCGGCTTCGCGCTTGTCTCACTGGACTTCTTGGCGGCGGGCTCGTCGGCCTTCTTGGCCTTCCGTGCCTCGTACGCCTGTTGCAGCTTGTCTGCGTACTCCTTGGCCTTCTGCTCGGTCTTGAAGCTGGACCCCATCTGCCGGACGTACGGCTCCACGGGCTTCTTCTCCGTGAACGCCTCCTTGTTCTTCTTGGCCGTTGCCTTGGCCGTGTTCCATTCCTTCAGTGCCTCCTGGTACTGGGTCCGGCAGTCCTTGGTCCGCTTCGTGAGGTCTTTGGCATCGATAACCTCAAACGAGACGTTGCCCTTGGTGTCCCGCACCTCGATGACAAGATACCGGGTGGATGTCTTCGTTTCCTTGGCAGCGGTGTCGCCTCGAGTGGACCTTGGGGCGGCCTCAACCACGCCCGCAAGCACCAGACTGAGCACCACGCCGCCGATCACCCATGCCGCCTTTTTCCCGTCCATTTCAACTGCTCCTTTCTGGGCAACAGGGCTCCCCAGGATTCTCCGACGGATCGCGACGTCTCGTCCGGCAACGGCAATCCACCCGACGACGCTCCCAATGGCCGGCCCTGTGGCAGACCGCAGTCCAACCGATGGTGTGCAAGGCATTCTCCGTCGCGCGTGTCGATCTCGCTCCTGCGTCGTGTACCACGACAGGGCCGGGGGCGCACTGAGAACCCGTTACTCGTCATCCCCTCCGACTTCTTCCACTTCCTTGAACGTGAGCACGGTGAGCCACTTGGCCGAGCCTTCCTTTGTGGCCACGGTGCCCGTGACCTGCACCTTCGCACCGTCCATCTCGGCTGCCAGTTTCTTGCCCTTCTCGTCGAGTACGATCTGGTAAACGACCCCGGCATCGGTCGTCAGCTTCGCAGCCGTGACGTTCCAGTCGTCGTCTTCGGTCACGCTGACTTTCCCGACCACGGTGACCTTCTGCTGCGCCTCTTCAGCGGCCGCGGCTATCCCCACACACGCAAGTATCCCCACCACCGCGCCAAGCAGCACCATTGCTCCGATATTCCGCCTCATCGCTCGTCCTCCTTTGGGAACCTGGAGTTGTTCCGTCTTCCCTCACACGGGGGCCGTGGGCTCCCTTTGTTCATACCCGGGAGCCACGTACCGCCTTCTCACTCACCTCGGGTGCTCGTCCTTCCGACGGACCTTACTTCTTGCAGCACTTCTTCGACTTCTCCTTCGGTGCATTCTTCTCACATGCCTTCTTCTTGCCCATTTCCAGTGCCTCCTTGTTGATCGCGTCCTGGTTCCTCCGCGCTGCCGGGACCTTCCCGACGGCGGACCGCACCCACAGACCGCCACGTGTTTTACCGCTTGGGGAGTCCCTGAACGCCGGCCTTGCACGCCACGCGTCTCCGGGTGTTCTTCGTCTTGGGTTTCTGCATTGTCTTGTTCCGGGCCATCTGCCCCGCCTCCGTCGTTGGGTTGATGCTTTCGAGAACTGCCTGCACCGGGCCCCGTCAGCCCCCGCTGCACCATGCCTCTTCACTGCAAATGGCGTGCCAATTCCGTCTGGGCAGACAGAGGTTCGGCCGGAACTGCTTTTCAGGAAAGACCTTATGAGAAAGCCGAAAAAGTCCAAGTTCCGACAGAAAGGCATAATATGAGGCTTGACCTCCGATCCTATCGGAGCTAACATGTCATGTATGGTCTAAAAAGGAGGTGTGGACTCCGATGATTACGCGCGTGGTATTGGCCCTGGATGACGGCCCACGACGGGAGGAGTTGCAGGGACTTCTGGCACGTCCGGATGTCATCGTGGAGAGCGTGGGGAAGCAGAGAAGACTATGGGAGCGGATCGGGCGTCAGAATGCGGATCTCATCGTGGTGAGCCGGTCGCTCATTCCCGAACCGGCGTTCGACACGATGCAACTGCTGCAGAACCTGCCTGACTCGCCTGGGGTGGTGGTGCTGTCGGGCAGTGACGACCCGAGTGAGCAGGCGGGTCTGCTGGCGGCGGGGTGTGACGTGGTGCTGCACACGGGATTGTCGGCGAGGGAGGTCCGGGATGCACTGGCGGTGGTGTTGGAAAAGCGACGGGAGCAGAGGGAGCACGAGTTGCTGGCGCGTCGTACGCTTGCGGAGCCGCGACTGACGGATTTCGTGTCTTCGAGCCTCGCGATGCAGACCTTCATGAACGTTGCACGCCGGGTGGTGCACACGGAAGTATCACTGCTCATCCTCGGGGAGACGGGTGTGGGGAAGGAGCGTCTGGCACGGGCCATTCACGCCGAGAGTGTCCGTTCGAAGGGCCCGTTCGTTGCGGTCAACTGCGGGGCGCTTCCCGAGGCCCTGCTCGAGAGTGAGCTGTTCGGACACGAAGAGGGGGCCTTCACTGGGGCCTCCCGTGCCAGACGTGGATGGTTTGAGCTGGCCCACGGCGGGACCATCTTTCTCGATGAGATTGGCGAGATGCCGCTCCACCTGCAGGTGAAGCTGCTGCGTGTGCTCCAGGAACACGCGATACAGCGTGTGGGAAGTGAGAAGGCGATCACGGTGGACGTTCGGGTGATGGCGGCGACCAACCGTGAGCTGGAGGAGGAGGTGGGGGCCAGACGGTTCCGAAGGGACCTGTACTACCGGCTGGGCGTGGTCACGCTGACGATCCCGCCGCTGCGGGAGCGTCGGGAGGACATCCCGGAGCTCGCGGACAGCTATATCGACTACTACAGCTCGCGGATCGGCCGCTCGGTCACGGGTATCGCGCCGGCGGCCCTGGAGGCACTGACCGGCTATTCGTGGCCGGGGAACGTACGTGAGCTGATCAACGTGATCGAGCGGGCAATGCTGCTTTGTGAAGGAGAGGAGATCACGTTGCGTGACCTGCCGGTGAGCATCAGTGGAGTCGGTCAGGGAGGTGTGCCCGGACTCGTGCTCCACCCGGGCGTCGAGACCTCGGATGCCATTCCCCAAGACTGGCTCGAGATGCCCCTGTCGGAGGTCCGTCGGCAAGTGGTCGACCGGTTCGAGCGGGCCTACCTTGCGGGACTTCTGGAGGCGACCGGGGGACGAATAGGCGAAACCGCCAGACGGGCCGGCATGCGGGCGCGTTCCCTCTACGACAAGATGAAACGTCACGGACTGCACAAGGAGGATTTCCGTAAGAAACCGGCCCTCCCCTAGCAGGCCGGACGAAGACGTTGTGCCCTGTCGTTTCGGAGTGGGTCGATGTCGGTGTTAAGTCGTTGAAAAGTCTGTGGGGTTTCGTATACTTCGGGTCCGCGGACAGGGTCCGTGACAGGTGAACCATGGCCGGTTTCTGTTGTGACATGTGCGGCAAGCCCCTTCTGGTCGATTCGGGCGTCCGCTACATCGCGAGGATCGAGGTCTTCGCCGCCTACGATCCCATGGAGCTGACGGCCGATGACCTGAAGCAGGACCACCTGAAGGAGATAAGAGAACTGGCACAGCGTCTGGCCGAGCGTGACCCGCAGGAACTCGAAGACCAGGTCTACAAACGCTTCACCTTCGATCTATGTCCCGTCTGTCAGAAGAAGTATCTGAAGCATCCGCTGCCCAGGTTCCAAGAGGCCGAAGAATGAAGGAGTGTTGAACTGTCATGGGTATGACCGTTACCGAAAAGATCATCGCGGTCCACTGTGGGAAGGCATCCGTGTCGCCGGGCGAGTTCGTCTACGCGGATGTCGACATCGCGCTGGGGAACGACATCACCGCGCCCTTGGCGATCGCCGAGTTCCGGAACGCCGGGGTCACCCGGGTCTACGACCGCGAGAAGGTGGTGCTGATTCCCGACCACTTCACGCCCAACAAGGACATCAAATCGGCCGGGCAGTCAAAGATCCTGCGCGATTTCGCCCACGAGCAGGAACTGAAGCACTATTACGAGGTGGGGCGGATGGGCGTCGAGCACGCACTCCTGCCCGAGCAGGGCATCGTGGTGCCCGGCGACCTCATCATCGGGGCGGACAGCCACACGTGCACCTACGGTGCCCTCTGTGCCTTCGCCACGGGCGTGGGCTCCACCGACCTGGCCGCGGTCATGGCGACGGGAAAGGTCTGGCTGCGCGTGCCCGAGACCAGGAAGTTCGTCTACAGGGGCAAGCTCGGCCGATGGGTGGGCGGGAAAGACCTCATCCTCTTCACCATCGGACAGATCGGCGTCGACGGCGCGCTGTACCAGGCCATCGAGTTCACCGGGGATGCGATCGACACGCTGCCGATGGACGGCCGTTTGACGATGACCAACATGGTGATCGAGTGTGGCGGGAAAAACGGGATCATCCCGTTCGACGAGATCACGAAGGCCTACGTGACGGGACGTGCACAGCGCGACTGGCACGTCTTCGCGGCCGACGACGACGCGGACTATGTTGACGTCACCGAGTGGGACGTGAGCGACCTGGAGCCGCAGGTGGCCGCCCCCAGTCTCCCATCGAACGTCCATCCCGTTCGTGAACTGTCGGACGTGAAGATCGACCAGGCGGTCGTCGGAAGCTGCACGAACGGGCGGCTGTCGGACATCGCCGTGGCCGCCGAGATCGTCAAAGGCAAAAAGGTCGCCCCGGGCGTGCGCATGATCGTCATCCCCGCCACACAGGCGGTCTACCTTGAATCCATCAGGCGCGGGTATACCGAGACGTTCGTTGAGGCGGGGGCGGTGGTGAGCACGCCGACGTGTGGGCCGTGCCTGGGCGGACACATGGGCATCCTCGCCGAGGGGGAGGTCGCCGTCGCCACCACCAACCGAAACTTCGTCGGACGGATGGGACATCCCGGAAGCGGTGTCTACCTGGCGGGCCCGGCGGTCGCCGCCGCCTCCGCCCTCACCGGAAAAATCACCCATCCCGCCGACGTGTGAAAACCATGTTCAACATGGTTTTCCGGCGCAAACAGCGAAGCCCATCCCGGATCATCGGGATGGGCTTTTTCCTGCATCAACCCGGAGCGCCGCGGACGGCTCACCAGTTCCAGCTGTAGAATATGGAACCGGGGAGCGGCGACCTTGGGGCGATTCGGCGGAGGGCCAGTTGGGCCTCCCAGCGGACGCGCGGGTTGGGGTCGAACCGCGCCGCCGTGGTGAGTGGCCCGACGGCCGCGGGGCCGCCGATGCAGCCCAGCGTCTGAGCAGCTTGCTCTCGAACGTCGCTGCTAACGTCGTGCTGCAGTGCGAAAATCACGGCCGTGAGACCGGCGGGACTGCCGATCACTCCGAGGGCCTGTAAGGCCTCCTCGCGAACCCGAGGCCATGGGTCAAACATGGCGGCGTGAGAGAGTGCCGCGACGGCTTGCGGGCCGCCCAGACGGCCGAGGTGCCCGCAGGCCGAGTCACGCTCGCTCGGCGAACCGGTCTGCAGACGGTAGATGTAGTAGTTGATCTGTCGCAGGCGCTCCTGGTTGATCACCACTTGCAGTTGGAGTGCGACGTGCGGTCTGGGTGCGACGTGCGGTCTGGGCGCCGGCTGCGGTCTGGGTGCGACGTGCGGCCTGGGCGCCGGCTGCGGTCTGGGCGCGACCTGCGGTCTGGGTGCTGGCTGCGGTCTGGGCGCGACCTGCGGTCTGGGTGCCGGCTGCGGTCTGGGAGCGACCTGCGGTCGGGGCGCGGGCTGCGGCCGGGGTGCCGGCTGCGGTCTCGGAGCGACCTGCGGTCTGGGTGCCGGCTGCGGTCGGGGTGCGACCTGCGGCTGAGGTGCCGGCTTTGGCTTGGGCGCCACCTGCGGCTGAGGTGTCTGCTGCGGTCCTGGTTCGGGCCGACGCCGCGCGTCACTGAGACTGCTCAGAATCAGCACCGCCGTCATTGCGACGAGCATCAGTTTCATTGTCTTCGTCTTCATGGCTTGTCTCCTTTGCTCTCGTGCTTCCTGTCAAGGTCACAAACGCTTCAGGATGACCATCCGCCCGTATAGACCACGGCCGCTGGGGATTATTCACGGGGTCCGGCAAAATGCGGACGCCCCCACGGGACGGGGGATCTCTCGGGAGGAGAGCGCGTTCCGCATCTCTTTGTCGTGAAAGGAGTTGCGAAGAGGGTTGACTTGGGCGCTTTGCGGGCTAAAATAAACTGCTTGTCCCTGTCTGGGTTCGCAGAGGTCCACCGTGAAGCTTCAGGTCAACGGCGAAGCGCGTGAGCTGGAAGACGGACTCACGCTGGCACGCTTTATCGCTGGGCTCGAGCTGGGCAAGGTCCGCGTGGCGGTCGAGCGGAATTTCGACATCGTCCCGCGGGATCAATACGTCGACACCGTCCTTCGGGACGGCGACCGGCTCGAAATCGTGACGTTCGTGGGAGGTGGGTGAGCGATGTCCGAAGTGCTGAGGATCGGCAAGTACGAGTTCAAGTCGCGTCTCATCGTGGGAACCGGCAAGTACGAGACGTTCCCGTTGATGGCCGAGGCCCTCGAAGCTTCCGGCACCGAGCTGGTCACCGTCGCCGTCCGACGGGTCAACCTGACCGACCGGTCGAAGGAGTCGATGCTCGACTACATCGACACGAAGAAGTACACCATTCTTCCGAACACGGCCGGTTGCTACACGGCGGAGGACGCGGTGCGGGCGGCACGGCTGGCACGGGAGGTGGGGTTTTCCGACTTGGTGAAGCTCGAAGTGCTCGGGGACGAGAAGACGCTGCTTCCCGACCCGGTGGAGACGCTGAAGGCCACCGAGACGCTGGTGAAGGAGGGCTTCACAGTGCTGGTGTACACCAGCGACGACCCGATCGTGGCGAAGCGTCTGGAGGACGCGGGCGCGACGTCGGTGATGCCCGCCGGGGCGCCCATCGGCAGCGGTCAGGGCATCCTCAACCCCAACAATATTGTCATCATTCTCGAGTCGCTCAAGGTCCCGGTCATCGTGGACGCGGGGGTGGGGACGGCGAGTGACGTGACCGTGGCCATGGAACTGGGCTGCGACGGGGTGCTTCTGAACACGGGAATCGCCGGCGCCAAGGACCCGGTGCTGATGGCCAAGGCGATGAAAGCCGCCTGTGAGGCCGGTCGCGCGGCGTATCTGGCCGGACGGATTCCCAAGAAGCTCTACGCGAAGGCGTCCAGTCCCATGGAGGGCGTTATCGCGGCGAAGCGGGGAAGCTGACTTCAGGTGTAGCGGCTGTCGACGCGACGGGAGCTGAACCCCGCCGCGCGTGGTGCCTGAGACAGGAAGGGCGCATGGACGCAGCTCAGATTCTGGGCCCCGACGGGCCGGTGGCGCGCAAGCTCGAAAACTACGAGCCCCGCACCGAGCAGACGGACATGGCCGCCGCCGTCGAGAGGGCACTGACCGAGTCGCGTCATCTCCTGGTGGAGGCAGGCACCGGCGTCGGCAAGAGCTTTGCGTACCTGGTGCCCGTCATTGACTGTGCGCTCGGGCTGAAGCAGCCCGTTGTCGTCTCGACCAACACCATCAGCCTGCAGGAGCAGCTCATCGGGAAGGACATCCCCTTCCTGAAGACGGTTCTCCCGCAGGAGTTCACGGCGTGTCTGGTGAAGGGACGGGCGAATTTCGTCTGTCAGAGACGACTGGCCTATGCGAGTCGCATCCAGTCGTCGCTCTTTGGAAGTGAAGCGGCGCTCAAGGACCTGTGGCGGATCGAGGACTGGGCCCGGCGGACGAAAGACGGCACGCTTTCCGATTTCGACCGTCAACCGATGTCCTCGGTGTGGGCAAACGTCAACAGCGATCACGACAACTGTGCCGGCAAGGCGTGCGAGCACGCCGAGCGCGACTGCTTCTACCAGCGTGCCCGAAGACGCATGTACCATGTGAACCTGCTGGTGGTCAACCACCACATCGTCTGCACGGACCTGGTGCTGCGCGAGCGCGGTGCGGGGTTCCTGCCGGGCTACAGTGTGCTGGTGCTCGACGAGGGTCACAGCTTCGAAGGCGTGGCGACCGATCACCTGGGACTGCACCTGAGCAGCGGTCAGGTTGAACGGTTCCTGAGTCGGCTGCACAACCCGCGCACGGAGAAGGGGTTCCTGGTTCACCTGCGTGAGAAGGACACGGTGTCGGCGGTGAGACGCGCGCGCCGGGCGGCCGCGGACCTCTTCAGGCAGGTGAGCGACTGGCGCATGGCGCACGCCGGGACGAACGGCAGGATTCACGAGCCGGACCTTTTCAGGAACCCGTTGACGCCGGCGCTCAAGGAGCTGGCGGTTTCACTCGAGACCCTGAGGCCGCGCGCCAAGGGCACCGAGGAAGCGTTCGAGATCGCCGGGTACCGCAACCGTGCTCTCGACCTGGCCGCCGGTTTCGGCAGCTTCATCGCCCAGGCCGTGCCCGACGCCGTCTACTGGGTCGAATACGCCGAACGCCGGGGCCGACCGCAGGTCAAGCTCGAATCGTCGCCCGTCAGCGTGGCCTCGGAGCTGAAGCGCCTGCTCTTCGACGAGCTGCGGACGGTTATCGTCACCAGTGCCACGCTCTGCGTGGGCGAGCACGACTCGTTCGATTTCGTCCGAAGCCGGCTCGGCATGCACAGCGCCGACGAGCTGCGCGTCGGGTCGCCGTTCGACTACGACCGTCAGATGAAAGTGTACGTTCCCGAGGGGATGCCCGATCCGAACGAGGATGAGTCGTTCACGAAGGCGGTCATCCGTGAGGTCGAGCGCTACCTGAGGCTGAGTCACGGACGGGCTTTCGTGCTGTTCACCAGCTACCGGCTCCTGGATGCGGTGGCCAAGGCGGTCCGGCCGAAGCTGGAAGACCTGGGCATCGAGAGCTTCGTGCAGGGGGAGGGCATTCCGCGCACACGCATGCTCGAGCGGTTCCGGGCGGACACGTCGAGCGTCATCTTCGGGACGGACAGCTTCTGGCAGGGCGTGGACGTTCGCGGGGAGTCGCTGAGCAACGTGATCATCACGCGGCTGCCGTTTTCGGTGCCGGACCACCCGGTGGTGCAGGCGCGGCTGGAGAAGATCCGCGAGGAAGGAGGGGATCCCTTCATGAGCTACACCGTTCCCGAGGCGGTCATCCGCTTCAAGCAGGGCGTCGGTCGGCTCATCCGCACGAGGACCGACACCGGCATCATCGTCGTCCTCGACCCGAGGATTGCCACCCGCAGGTACGGACAGCTTTTCTACCAGTCGCTGCCGACCTCGAGTGTTTACCGACGCATTGAAACGGAGGAAGCCAATTGAAAACCGGAAAACCGACCACCCGATCGGTCATGAAGCAGTTCGACAAGTACGTCATCGCCAACTACGGCCGTCTGCCGGTGGTCATCGTCCGCGGCAAGGGGTGTTTCGTGTGGGACGCCGACGGCCGCAAGTACCTGGACCTCTTCCCGGGCTGGGCGGTGAGCGGCATCGGACACTGTCACCCGCGCGTGGTGAAGGCACTTCGCGAACAGGCCGGAAAACTCATCCATGTGGCAAACAACTTCTACAGCGTCCCGCAGGGACAGCTCGCCGAGCACATCAGCCGGAACTCTTTCGGCGGCAAGTGCTTCTTCTGCAACAGCGGTGCCGAGGCCAACGAAGGGGCGTTCAAGCTGGCACGACTCGCCACGCCCCCGGGCAAGAACAAGTTCATCACCATGCACAACTCGTTTCACGGGCGCACCCTGGCGACGATCAAGGCGACGGCGCAACCTAAGTACCAGAAAGGGTTTGAGCCGCTGCCACAGGGGTTCGGCTACGTCCCGTTCGGCAATCTGCGTGCACTGGAGCGCGCCATCGACGCCCGGACCTGCGCCGTCATGATCGAACCCATCCAGGGCGAAGGCGGCATCAACGTCGCCACCGACACATACCTGAAGGACGTGCGGCGGCTCTGCAACCGGAAGAAAATCCTCCTCATCTTCGACGAGGTGCAGACCGGCATGGGCCGGACCGGCGAGTATTTCGCCTACCAGCATTCGGGCGTCGTTCCCGACATCATGACACTGGCAAAGTCCTTAGGCGGCGGGGTGGCCATCGGCGCGATGGTGGCCAAACCGGAGATCGCCGCGAAGCTCGTCCCCGGAACCCACGCGTCGACCTTCGGGGGCAACGCGCTGGCCGCGGCTGCGGCCTGTGCGGTCTTCGAGGCCATCAAAGCGGAGAAGCTGCTCGAGAACACGCGGAAGATGTCGAAGTACGCCTTCCGGAAGCTCGCGGAACTGAAGGAACGGCACGAGGTCATCGAGGAGGTGCGCGGCAAGGGACTGATGATCGGGATCGATCTCTTGCGTCCGGGTGCGGGCGTGGTCGCCCGCTGCATGCAGAAAGGCGTCCTCATCAACTGCACCCATGACACCGTGCTGCGGTTCATGCCGCCGATGATTGTGAAGAAGTCTCACATCGACCGCGGCATCCGGACGCTCGACGAGGCACTGACCGAGGAATTCGGCGGGTGAGAGGAGTGTGATGGCGAAGAAGCGTCGCAGAGATCAGCTGAGACCCGTGACCTTCCAGCGTCACTACACCGGCGCTCCCTACGGGTCGGTGCTCATCTCGATGGGGAACACCCGGGTCCTGTGCACCGCGAGTCTGGTGAAGGAGATCCCGCGGTGGCTGGAGGGACGCGGCGAAGGCTGGGTGACCGCGGAGTACGGCATGCTGCCGGGGTCGACGAGCGACCGGCGGCCCCGGAAACAGGGCCCCGACGGGCGAAGTCAGGAGATCCAGCGTCTCATCGGACGGTCGCTCAGGGCCGTGGTGGACCGCTCGCTCCTGGGAAAGCGCACGATCTGGCTGGACTGTGACGTGCTGGAGGCGGACGGCGGCACGCGCGCGGCGGCCGTCACCGGGAGCTACGTGGCGCTTCACGACGCCCTGACGCGAATGAAAGGGGAGGGACTGCTCAAGGGGTGGCCGTTGACGGCGGCGGCGGCCGCGGTGAGCGTGGGCATTGTGGACGGCCGACCCATGCTCGATCTCGACTACTCGCTTGACGTTCGGGCCGAAGTGGATATGAATATAGTGATGACCTCACTCGGCGAATATGTGGAGGTGCAGGGGACGGCCGAGCGGGGCACCTTCGGTGACGAGGACCTCCTGCGGATGCTGGGCCTTGCGCGCCGGGGCCTCCAGAGACTCTTCAGGATTCAGAGCCGGGCCCTCGGCACAGACGCGACGACGTGATCACGGAGCGGGAAATGATGAGGATCCAACAGTTGACCCTTGTGGTGCTTCTGGCGGCGATACCGGTGTTTGCCGGCTGCGGCGGGGGCGAAGCCCCGCCGCCGAAGAGAACGCCTTTCCTGCATGACAACCCGTGGGTAGTGAAGGCACCGACCGAGGCGCCCCCTGCACCTGGTGCCCCACCCGCACCGCCGCCTGAGAAGCCCAAACCCAAGCCCGTCACCTATAAGCCCGACACAGAAGTTGTCCATCCCATCTTCGAAGCCAACGGCAAGTGGACGGTCCGGGTGGCGTTCTACAACCCCAACCCCAGGAAGAAACTCAGTGCACTGCATTATGCCAACGACCACTGCCGCACGCTGCGCCGACAGGGATACGAGGCCTACGTCACCGACCTCATCTCGCTCGCGATCGTCTCGGTTGGAAGCTTCAGTGACGACCGTGACCCGAAGCTCGTCGACACCTGGCGGGAAGCCCACGAGGCATGGCTGAAACTGCGCGGCGGAAAGAAATCCACGTTCCAGGAGGACATGGACCGTCACTATGGGGGCAGGACCGTTTTCGGCGATCAGCCTCGGCCCGTGAGCATCATCGACCTGCAGGTCAAGATGAAGGGGGTCTACAAGATCCCGCTGACGGAGGAAGACAAGAGACGTCACAAGGAATATCTGAGCGAGAGG
Source organism: Planctomycetota bacterium (assembly GCA_035530235.1). Taxonomy (GTDB): domain Bacteria; phylum Planctomycetota; class DG-23; order DATKVD01; family DATKVD01; genus DATKVD01. Next base: position 14,194 of record DATKVD010000004.1, read on the forward strand.
GTGCATACAGGTGAAAATCCCTAAGCAGATTCTCATCGGAACGAAATGCGAGGCGAAGCGGCATGAGATCGTCGATATCCTGGGCGATCTGCCGTGCAAACTGCTCACGCCCGAGGACGTCGGAGAGATGCCCGAGGTCGTCGAGGACGGCTCGACCTTCGAGCAGAACGCCTGCAAGAAGGCGTGCGAGTTGGCCAGGCACTTCCGGCTGGCGGTCCTGGCCGACGACTCGGGACTGGAAGTGGACGCACTCGACGGACGGCCGGGAGTGCTGTCGCACCGCTACGAGGGAGAAGGGGCGACCGACGAGGAGAACAACCTGAAACTCCTGGCCGAGCTGGAGGGGGTTCCCGAGGAGAAGCGCACCGCACGGTACCGCTGTGTGGTGGCGCTGGCGACCACACGGGGACTTCAGATGACCGCGGACGGCGTCTGCGAGGGACGCATCGCCCTGGAGCCCCAGGGAACCAACGGCTTCGGCTATGACCCCCTGTTCTACTATTCGCCTTACGGGACGACCTTCGGGATGGCGGACCTCTCGCTGAAGAACCAGGTGTCCCACCGTGCGCAGGCCGTCCGCAAACTCCGTGAGAGGCTGCTGAAGAACCGGTGAGATGCCGCGACGCAACCGATTGGCCGGAAACCTTTGCGACACGACCCGTCGGACATATGCACGGATTTCAGTTGATCCCGGCCGTCGAGCGGCCTACAGATCACGTCGGCGTGGGCGATTAGCTCAGAGGCTAGAGCGCTTGCCTTACAAGCAAGAGGTCACTGGTTCAAGTCCAGTATCGCCCACCATGAATCCGCCCTTGACGCTGAGTGACACACGTTGTCATTCGGCGCCAAGGGCTTTTGTTTTCAAGGGGTTACGACGAGGACGGCAGGTCGCTACCGAAGCGAGTCGGGTCGGTACTTGAACATTCGCTCCAGCACCGTGCGGGCGCTCGGAAGCCTGGAGCGTGCCCAGACGCTGCAGGCCAGCCTCTCCGTCTTGTCTTTGCCGAATGCACGGGTCAGGGCGTCGGCCAGTCGCCGGTCTACAGGCAGGCGTTGCAGGACCCCGGCAATCACCGATAGGAAGTCCTCAGGGCACTGGTCGGCCAGGGACACAAGGCTCTCCACCATGCTTTGCCGGGACGCCGTGTCCTGGCTGCCGTAGAACGCTGCAAGGGTGCCGGCCGATTTCCCCATGCCGATTTCACACAGTGCGTAGAGGGCCCACTTCCGGGTGGCTCCTGCGGCGCGCACCAGCCGCTCAAGCAGGGCTTGAATTCCTGCCTCGTCCAGTTTCGCCAGAGCAGCGATGATGCGGTTGCGGTCCGCGGTGGGAATCCCTCTCTCGACTTCGGGTGCGATGATGTCCACCATCTCGGGAGCGGCTTCCTCTATCGACCATTCGGCGAAGACTTCCGCCAGTTCCGCCAGCAGAAATGTCATGTCGTGGCTCGCCGCCGCCTGCCAGGCCGTCGAGGCCGCTTCCTGCAGTCCGCGAAGACGGTTCTCGAGAGGCAGTTCCGTGTCCTGCATGGCTTCCAACCGCTCTGACAGGCCCAGGATCGAGGCAGTGACGTCACCGGAGTCCGGGGGGAACGAGGCCGCGGCGGCAAGCTCCCGGAGCTTCTGGTAGTCGTGCTGCCTCAGTGCCGCGGTCAGATTCGCATACTGGACCTGGACCCAGTCCTGCTTGGCCTTGGTCAGGCGCTTGCGTGCCTCACGAACGACCTCTTTCAGCTGCTCGTATCCGCTGGCCGCCACATCGGCACCCAGCAGCATGACGTCGGCATCCTCCCAGCGCCGTTGCTCGAGCATGCTCTCGAAGGAGGCAAGGTGTCGATACACTTCCTGCTGCTGGAAGGCCTCCGGCGCCACTGGGGCGCTTGGCGGCGCTTCTTCCGAACGCGGTCGGGTCGTTTCAGGCGGAGCGAGAGGGGGAGCAGGCACGGTGGGCGTCGGCGCCACGGCAGCTTCGGGGCGTCGTTCGGGCGAGGTCCCGGCGTCGGAGCGCAGGATGCGCAGGTCGAAAGAGAACTCCTCTCCGGATTCGAGGGTGAGGAAGACGGGCGTCGTTCGTGCGTCGGGTCCGGCCTTGAGGGTGCCCCGTGCGTCGATGCCGGCCACGGAGGATGACCCGGTCCGCCATCGGCTGACGGGCACACTGACACGGTCGGCAAGCGAGAGGCTCCGGCCGGCCTCTATTTCCAGAACACCGGTGACGCGGACCTGGAATTCCGCCTCGACGCCCCCCGGACCCGTGCAGACGACCTTGGCGATGCCCGGTCCCAGGGCATGGACCTTCCCGTGGTTGTCGACCCGGGCCACCTGCGTCTGGGCGGCGGCGCACCGCGTGATCCCGTCCGGCAGGGGAAGCTGCCCCGACGCTCCCACAGCAAGGGTGATTGCCGGACTGCCGGCTTCCACGATCACGTCGACGACGATGCGGACGGTGTTGTCCGGCCCGATGCCCTGGACCCTCGCCTGTCCGGCCTTCCGGGCGTGAAGCTCGCCCCCGGGAAGTCCATGGACGATGTCCACGTCACTGACGGAGACCACTTCGGGATGGTCGCACGTCCAACGCTCGACTTCGCCCCGGGCTTTCAGTCGACTGCGATCTCCGATCCGCAACTGAAGTCGTTCAGGCATGACGTTCTCATAGGGCAGGTCCTTGAGGCCGGCCGATAATCTCCTGCACCTCCTGTCTGCTCAGGGCGTCTTCGGAGGCCAGTTCCATTCGTCCTTGGTCGAGCAGTTCCCACACCTGGCGCATCTGAGTCCCGAGGCTCCTGATCATGGGACGGGTGCGGGCGACATTGCGTGTCAGGTCCTTCCGGTTGGCACGACGGTCCTCGTAGAATGCATCATAGACGCTGTCGAGAACGACCTGCTCGATCTCCGCCCCCGTGAAGCCGCGGGAGGACCTCACGAGTTCGTCGAGATCGAAGTCGTTCGGGTCGAGTCGACGGGCCGCCAGGTGAATCTCAAAGATCTCACGTCGGGATCCGTCGCCCGGGCAGCCGACGAAGAAGCGGTTGTCGAAGCGTCCCGGACGCAGGAGTTCGGGCGGAAGCAGGGAGACGTCATTGGCGGTTGCGGCGACGAAGACGGGGGCGGTCTTCTCCTGCAGCCAGACGAGGAAAGTCGCCAGGACACGAGAACTGGTGCCTCCGTCTCCCCCCGTGGTCACACTGAAGCCCTTTTCGATTTCGTCCAGCCAGAGGATGCAGGGGGCGACGGACTCGGCCACCTTGAGTGCCCGGCGGATTCGCTCTTCGGAAGAGCCCACCCACTTGTCGAAGATGGCCCCCGTGTCCATTCGCAGCAGCGGGTAACCCCAGCTCTTGGCGATGCTCTTGCACGTCAGGCTCTTGCCGCACCCACTGACGCCGACGAGCAGAAGACCACGGGGGATCCGGTCGATGCCGTATTCCTTCCTGGCCCGTTCGGCTTCGTCGAAGACGCGTTTGCGGAGGCGGAGCCACCTCAGCAGCACTTCCAGTCCGCCGACACGAATGCCTCCAAGCTGTTCGGGAGGCATGAATTCGAGTGCCCCGCTCTTGCGGATGATCTGCTGCTTTTCACGGATGACCCGTGCCGGTGCCTGGTCGGTCAGTCGGTGCTCGACGTACAACATGTTCTCGAAGATGTACTGCAATTCCACGGCGGTGAGACCCAATGCGGCGTTGACCAAGGCGGTTGTCAGGTTCGTCCGGTCGGCCACTTCGTAAACGAACGTGGCGTCCTTCTGGTGGATCGTCTCGGCACGTCTCAGGTAGCTGGTGACCACCTCGGAGATGCTCTCATGGTCGGGCAGGGGGAAGTCCTCGACGCGCAGTTCCTTCTCCAGGTCCTGCGGGATGGCGGGCTCGGGTGCGAGGAGAACCAGTTTCTTTGCCTGTCCGCTCTCACGCAGTTCGTAGAAGGCGTCACGGAAAGCACGGATGGTCATCGTCGCCGCCGGGCTGTGAGCCGTGGCAGCGCCGAAGTGCTGATGCACGTCCTTGAGCAGGAAGATCCCGTCCTCCTGACAGGCGTGCACGATGTATTTCAGCACGCCCACGAGAGGCGCCTGTGCCTGGCCCCTGGCGTCCTCACCTCCTGAAATCGTGACGGGCTGGACCACCCCGCCAAGGAGTCTTTCCATGCCACGTGTGCAGGTCCAGCGGTAGAGCGGCCGTGGCGGGTTGCAGGAGCCGCACCAGCGCAGGATCTCATCCTCGACACGGCTTTCTTCCGGGGAAACGAGGTAGATGATCGCTTCCCGGCGCTGAAGGACGTCAGAGAGATTCATTCCGAGGTGTCTCCACTTGGACGCGGCGCCGCCTGACGCTCCCGCTCACACGACGGGCCTGAGAGTTCTCGGGCCCGGTGGGGCGACAGCCGCCCCAGAAGGTCGAACATGACCGGATTCAGCCACTGGATCGTCACCTTGCCTTCAGGGGAGATCCACACCCGGTTAACCATACAGTTCCTGCTGTCGTCTTTCATCGGTTTGCTGGTCAAGCTCCTGGCTTTGGGGGTGCTCGTAGGTTCTGTCCACCACTTGTCCCAGGTCTTCCTCCAGTCTGCGGGTAAGTTTTACGCACAGCCTGGCACCGGGCGGGGCCGACCCGTGAGATTCCTTGAGTCCCTCGACTTTCACTTCGACCCGTTCGTCCGGGTGCACTCGTATGACGATCCTGGCGCTCATGTCGGCCCCTCGA
>DATKVD010000005.1:0-11030 GCA_035530235.1 Planctomycetota bacterium
CGGCGCAGTTTCTCGCCCAGAACAATCTCATCCCGATTGATCCGGACGGGCTGCCCGATGAGCAGGCCTGTCTATTGGAGCCCCTCTCGTGCGTGGTGAACTGTGTCCGGCAGGTGCGCGTCGGAGCGGGCGATTCGGTGCTTGTCTACGGCGCCGGTCCCATGGGAATGCTCATCGTCATGCTGTGCCGAGTGGCGGGGGCTTCGAAGGTTCTGGTCGTGGAGCCGCTTGCCCAGCGCCGTCGACAGATACTGGACGTCGGCGCCGACGAGACGTTTGACCCTGCCGGCGGTGACGTGGCTACGCAGGTTCGCGACCACACCGGCGGCCAGGGCCCGGACGTGATTATCCTGGCCTGCCCGGCCCCCGAACTGCAGCCGCAGGCGCTGAACCTGCTGGCTCCGTTCGGACGGCTCTGCCTCTTCGCGGGACTGGCCAAGGGCACGCCCCCGGTAGGGCTCGATACCAACGCCATTCACTACCGCAACCTGACGGTCACCGGGACCACCGGCGGTTCGGCCGATGATTATCGTTACGCCTTACAGCTGGCAGCGGACGGACGTGTGGACCTGCGCCGGGTCATCGCTGCTCGCTTTCCGTTGAGCCAGCTGGAAGAGGCCTACAAGGCCGCCTCCGGCGGTGCGGCGGGCAAGGTCGTCCTGTTTGCCTGAGCGCGGGTAGAATCCATGAGCACGCATCTCCTCGGTGTGGATATCGGCACGCAGGGCGTGAAGGCCGGTCTCTTCGACGCGGCGGACGGGCGTTGCGTGTTCTCCGCTTTCCGGCCGTCGCGTCTCCATCGCCCGCGTCCCGGGACGGTGGAGGAGGACCCGGAGTATCAGTTCGACGGCGTGTGCGCCGTCATCAGGAAGTGTCTTCGCCGCTCCGGCGTTCGTCCCGGGGCCGTAGCCGCGGCAGCGATCGACGGTCAGATGGCCGGGATTATCGGCGTGGGGGCGGACGGCCGCGCCATGACGCCCTACGACTCGTGGCTCGATACGCGCTGCGCGCCTTACATCGAGATGATGCGTCGTCGCGCGGGCGAAGAGATCGTTGCCAGAACCGGTGGCACGGCAAGCTTCAACCACGGTCCCAAGATCCTCTGGTGGATGCACGAGCGACCGCGGGATTTCCGTCGCATTCGCAGCTTCGTGCAGCCCGGCGGGTACACCGCCATGCGGCTCTGCGGGCTGACCGCCGAGAACGCGTTCATCGATCACACCTACCTGCACTTCAGCGGCTTCGCCGACAACCGCGCCGGACGCTGGGATGAGGCCCTCTGCCGCAGGTTCCGGCTGGAACAGAACAAACTCCCCCGGATCACCCGGCCACAGGACGTCGTGGGGGAGGTAACGCCGGACATGAGCCGTCGCTGCGGTCTGGCTTCTGGTACTCCGGTCGTGGCAGGCTGCGGCGACACGGCGGCCTCTTTCCTCGCCTGTGGTGCCACGCGCGAAGGCGTGTGCGTGGACGTCGCGGGCACCGCGTCAGTGTTCGCCGCGACGACGTCCTCCTTCCGTGCTGACACGGCGCGCGGGATGCTCGCATGGGGACGCTCAGCGACGCCGGGACTGTGGCATCCTTATGCCTACATCAACGGCGGTGGGATGAACCTCGAGTGGTTTCGCAAGGAACTGGCGGCCACCGGACGCTCGCGCGCGAAGAAAAGCATCGACTTCGACGCTCTGAATCGTCTGGCCGAGAAGACCGAGGCCGCCGACCCCGACGCGCCGCTCTTTGTGCCGCACCTCGGCGGACGCGTCTGCCCACCTCAGCCTCGCCTGCGAGGGGCATGGATCGGTCTGAACTGGAGCCACACGCTGGGACATCTCTATCGCGCCGTGCTGGAAGGCGCGGTGCTGGAATACGGCCTCTACCAGCAGCGCGTCGCGCAGCTCTGCCCGAAGCTGAGACTGAAGGAGCTGCGGGTCACCGGAGGCGGCGAGAAGTCGGCCGTGTGGAACGCCATCAAGGCGGACGTGCTGCAGATTCCCGTGGTCCAGGTGGCCAGGGGCGGCGGCGCGCCGATGGGATCGGCCATGCTGGCGGGTGTAGGCATCGGCCTGTTGAAAAGCCTGCCGGATGCCGCCCGGACGTGGATCGTTGCAGGCAGCCGCACCAACCCAAGAAAATCGCTGCGAGGACGCTACCGCGCCCGGCTCAAGCGATATCAAGCCTTGCTGGAACTGATGAACAAGGAGTCCTCGTGAGCCATCCTAAGGTGGACCTCTCCCACACGAACTTTGACTTCGCGCCCGCAAAGGTGCCGACGTTCTACTTCGTAGGCATGACGACGGGCAAGAGCTCGATCATGAAGGTGTTCCCGGCATGGGCCCGGCACCTGAAGCTGGGCGATGTTCCTATCCGCGGGATCGACTGCAGGTGGCACGACGACGCGGCCGTGTACCGTGCCGTGGTGGACTACATCAAGAATGACCGGCTCTCGCGGGGCGGACTCGTCACGACGCACAAGATCGACCTGTTGACCGCCGCGCGCGACCTGTTCGACGGGCTGGACCCGGCCGCGGAACTTCTCGGCGAGGTCAGCTGCCTTTCCAAGCGCGGGTCCAAACTCTGGGGTCACGCCAAGGACCCGGTCACCAGCGGCCTGAGCCTTCAGGCGATCGTCGCGGACGATTACTGGGCAACGAGCGGGGCGGAGTTGTTTCTCATCGGCGCCGGCGGGTCAAGCCTTGCCCTGACGATGCACCTGATGGAGAGGCCCCCCTCCGCCCGTCCCAGGCGGATCGTTGTCTCCAACCGCTCTCAGCCGCGCCTCGATACGATGAGGACAATCCACACCAGGATCAATCCCGGAATCAAGGTGGACTATGTGCTCGCCCCATCTCCGGAGGGCAACGACGCCGTGCTGCCGACGCTCACGCCCGGCTCGGTCGTCGCCAACGCAACCGGGCTGGGCAAGGACGCGCCCGGATCGCCTCTGACCGATGCGGCGCTCTTCCCGCGGAACGGCATCGCGTGGGACTTCAACTACCGCGGCGATCTGGTCTTTCTGGACCAGGCCCGCCGGCAGCAGGCCGGCCGAAACCTGCGCATCGAGGACGGCTGGGTGTATTTCATTCATGGCTGGACGCGGGTGATCGCGGAGGTCTTCCACATCGATATCCCCACCGCCGGCCCGGAGTTTGACAAGCTGTGTGAAATCGCCGCCAACGTGAGGAAGTGAGGGAAGGTACACATGGATATCAAGAAGACAACCTCGTTTATCCAGCCCTTCAGCGTAGGCATCGACCTCGAAATCGGCGCGATGCCCGAGGCGAAAAACCACTGGGTTCGGCGCGCATCGGACATGAGGGGCTACTACGCCGACGCCGGTACGCTTGACGCGCTCATCAGGCAGGGCGACCCGCTGCACTACGAAGTGTTTGAGGTGCCCGTGCCCGAGGAATACGGGCACCTGTTGTACTGCATCAGCAAGCTGCAGCCGGGCGCCGTCGGCGATGAGTGCTTCATGACCAAGGGGCACTATCACAGCAAGGCGGAGACGGCCGAGATATACCTGTGCCTCGGCGGCGAAGGCTTCATGATGACGAAGACCGTGGACGGAGAGTGCCGGACCGAGAGGATGACGCGCGGCCGCATGGTCTATGTTCCGCCGTACTGGGCACACCGGTCGATCAACACCGGCAACGAGCCCCTGGTCAGTTTCTGCGTCTACCCGGCCGAGGCGGGGCACAATTACGGTGACATTGCCAGCGAGGGTTTCCCGAGGCGCGTGTTCAGGCGGGGCGGACGAATCGTCGTTGAACCTTGAGGGGACGGGAGTGTGGACGTATCGGTAGAACGGATCGCAGGCACGATGACTCGCGACCTCGTGGAAACAAGGCCTGCTGAGAAGGGCATCGTACTCTGGTGGCTGGGGCAGGCGGGGTTTGCGGTTCGGTTCGGCGACTTTTTCGGATTGATCGGTCCTTACCTTTCGGATTCTCTGGCGAAAAAATACGCCGGCACGCGGAAGCCCCATGATCAAATGATGCCTCCCCCGGTATTGCCGGAAGAGGTGCGAGGCCTTCGGACTGTGCTCTGTTCGCACGCACATTCCGATCACATGGATCCGGACGCGCTCGGGACGCTCGCCCGCACCAACCCCGATTGCGCCTTCGTCGTCCCGGAGGCGGCGCTGACGGTTGCGCTCGATCGCGGACTTCCGCGCGAGCGCGTCCTTCCGACGAACGCCGGCACGCGCTGAGCATTCCAGGCAATTTCAACTCCGACGAGGCCGTGGCCCTCTGTCGACAGCGCCGGATCGCCGCGATGGTTCCTCATCACTTCGGCATGTTCCAATGCAACACCGTGGACGGGCAACTCCTGCGGGAGCGCGCGTCGACCGCCGAGTCGCCGAGCTGCTTCGTCCCGGACGTCCGCCATCGGATGGTCCTGTTTTCTGAAGGACTTCGAGAGGGCGGTCGCTGGGGGAGCCATCGAGGAGAAGCGGACGCTCCTCAGGGCCTTCCTGCAGAAGATCGAGCTTGACCCGGAGACTGGGACCTCACAAGGTTATCCTGCCAGTAGATAAACGAAGCGGTGCTTCCGCCGGCAAGTGCTGGCGGCTTGCGCGTAACCCATTATCATGATATGAGATAGGGCCAGATTTCGCGACACCTGCTCCCTGTTAGCAGTAAGGACGGTTGCTCTCGTCGTCGCAGTTGATCTCAGGACATCCCCGCGTAGAATCAGCACCCGTGCGGTCGGATTACAGGACCATACACTTTCTGGCCCTGGCGCATTTCCCCGATCTTCATCGATAGTCCCACGGGCGGCACCCCGCATGGCTTCGCCTGCCTGTCTCATCCGTAACGCGAGGGGATGCGCCGGGCCCGCCTGCAACATTGCTTCTCATGGTCGCAGGGAACTTGGCAAGGTCTTCAATACTCCGCAGGGGCAAGGGGCCGCACTGCTTCTCTATGGCAGAAGCACCCCTTCCTCCGTCTCAACTCCCGTTCTTCCGCTCCATCCGAAACACGCCCTTGTCGAACGTCGAGTCGTAGGTGCACACGAAGTGCCGGCCGTCAACGGTGCCCTTGTAGACGTACGTCCCGCCCTTAAGCAGGCCCAGGTTCTCCTTGCCCTCAAACTTCCATTCCGCGCCGCGATCGCTGATGTGAAAAACGCAGACGGAGTGGTTGGTTCCCAGGGGGCTTTCGGCGTCAAACTCGGCGCGATAGCTGCCGTCCTCCAGCCGCGCGATGACGGCCGTCAGCTTGCCCTCGAGCGGCTTGGAATCGCTCGCCCACGAGCCTTCCCAATTGCCCGCCATCAGATCGGCCTGGGCTTCCGTCGCGGGTGTCCGCAGAGCGCGCGCGGCATCCGGCGGGCCGGCGCATCCGAAACTCTTGATGATGATCATGGCCGCGCCGGCAAGTGCGGTGACGGAGGACAGCACGGCCAGCGCCGTCCAGCGCGAATGTTTTGCAGGCGGGTGATGCGTCCGTTCCTCTGTCATCGGTGCTTCATTCATGAACTAAGGTGCTCCCCATTGTCTAGACCAGGGGCTTCCCCAGCCAAGTGTTGGCAGCTTGCACCTAACCCATTCTTATGATATGAGATAGGCCCTCATTTTTCAACACCCGTTCCCAGCGAGGGCCTGCAGATGCCATCCATCCCCGTCTCCCGCATCCGCTGTCCCAACCGGGGCTGCTCCGAACGTGGTCGTCTCGGAGAGGCCAACAGGCGTGCTATGAACGAGCACCCGTGCGTGCGAATTACTGAGAAATACGCACCCAAAACCCCCTCTGAGGTGCTCAAAACGAGCCCCTCTTCGGGGCCATGAACCTTCACCCCCGTGGTCGGATTACAAACCCATACACTTTGTCGACCTCCGCAGGGCGTTCGGCCGGCTGCGTGGCCTCGCAGGCGATGACGTCCCTCAAGGTCGCCTGAGTTCTCTCGATCTGAGATGAGATCACCGCCTCCTTGCGGACAAGGCAACGCCGACGAGCAGCACCCCAAGCAGTCCTGGAATGACGAGCCTCACGGATTCTCCTGTCATCTTTCATTTGACTCCTGCCGAGGACTTCCACGCCAACGCCCCCTTCCAGCGCTTCACTGTCAGTCAAGACAACGGTGTCACATTTTGATGGCGCCTGAGGTCAGACCCCGGATGAAGTATCGTCGAGCCACCAGGAAAGCGAGGATCATCGGCGTGGCGGTCAGCACCGCGCCGACCATCACCGGGCCGAACGACTGCGAGCCGATTTCTCTCAGGTTGAGCATGGCGACGGGCAGCAAGGTCAGGTCCTTGGTGAGGATCAGCGGCCAGATGAGCGCGTTCCAGTGGCCCATCAGGCTCAGGATGCCCAATGCCGCCAGGATCGGCGCCGACAGAGGAAGGATGAGGGTGAGGAAGATGCGGATATCCCCACACCCGTCGATCTTGGCGGCATCCAGCAGGTCATCAGGGATACTGAGCATGTACTGGCGAAGCAGGAAAATCCCCGCTGCATTGGTCAGACCCGGAACGATCAACCCCCCGAACGTGTCATAGCCTCTCATCAGGTCCACCACGATCCAGAAGGTGGGGATCATCACCACGGGGGCGGGAATCATCATCGTGGCGATGATACCGTACAGCACCAGCATGTCCCCTCGGAAACGCTTCTTGGCGAGCACGTAAGCCGCCATGGCGGATATCAGCAGCGTGCCGCCTGTGGCCAGGATCGTGTACACCGTTGAATTGAATGTCGCTGTCAGGAAGTCGTCGCCGGTCGTCATGGCCTGACCCAGCACGGCCTTGTAGTGGCCGAAGGTATAGTGGTTCGGGTCGACTGAAAGCCAGACGGGCTCGGCGGCGCTGATGGCCTCGTCCGTCTTGAAGGACGTCAGGTACATCCAGTACACGGGAAAGGCCATGACCACCGCCACCGAGACAATCGTAAGGTAGAGCAGTGTGCGGTATGTCGTTCTCTGCCACCGGTGGAACCGGGCGTCCATGTCAGGTGACTCCCCTTGCGAGCCGCCCGAACTTCCCCTGGATCAGGGTGATCAGAAGAATAATGACAAAGAGGATCAGGGAGAGGGCGGCGCCGTATCCCATTTTCTGGTACTCGAACGTCTGCCTGTAGATGAGGAGAAGCGGGACCTCCAGCGCCCCTTCCGGTCCGCCCGCGCTCTCGCCATAGGGGCTCAGCACCAGGATGATGCCGAACAGTTGAAAGGCCCCGATGAGTCCCGTGATGGAGAGGAACAGGATCACGGGTCGCAGCAGGGGGACGGTGATGTGCCAGGCCCGTCTCAGGTAGTTCGCACCGTCGATCTGCGCGACTTCATAAAGGACCGGGTCCACCGAACTCAGCCCGGCGATGTAGATCAGGATGAAGTAACCCAGGTTGTGCCACAAACTCATCAGGACCACGCCTTCCATGGCCCACCTGGGATCGTTCAGGATCCCGATCTGCATCTCGGCGAGCAGCAGCCTGAATACCCACGCGACCACGGCCACCGATAGAACCAGCGGGAGGAAATAGAGCGTCTGGAACAGCACGAGAAAGCGGGCTTTCGCTTCGAGCAGCAGCGCCAGGATCAGTCCGAGGATCAGCCCGCCCGCGATGTATTCGACCGCATAGCGCGCCACGTGCGCCAGCGACCACCAGAAACGGTCATATTCCGCCGCACGGAGGTAGTTGGCGAAGCCGATGAACCGGCTTTCGGAAAGCATGTTGAAGTCGAAGAACGAAATGACCGAGGTAAAAACGAGCGAGCCGTAACGGAACACGACGAGCAGGAGCAGCGCCGGAAGGAGAAAGGCAAGCGAAGACAGTTTGTCGCGGGTGCGGTAGTTCATTATCTCTTTCCTGTGACGATGTTTGCCGCTTCTTCCTGGGCGCGTGTCGCGGCCTCGGCGGGGGCGACGGGATGCGTCTGCGAGGCCACCCCTTCGAGCATCCGGATGATCACCTCGTCGGCGATGCGCTTCCAGGTGGGGTCCGTCTCGTCCCACACGCCCGCGTCCATCATGACCTTGTAGTAGCGCAGCGTCGCGTCGACGCCTTGTCGCCGCTGTTGGTCGATGGCGAGATCCCACGCGCTGCGACGTGCCGGCAGATAGCCGTGGGCGAGATACGCCTCGGCCTGGCACCGCGGGCTGGTGAGAAAGCGGACAAAGTCCCAGGCGGCCTCCTTGTGTCTGCTCTGACGCGCGACGGCCCACCCTCCGCCCTGGGCGTGCACCCATCGCCTGCCGTCGGCCGCACGCGGAGGCGGGATGATGACCCACTGGATCTGGGGTGCGTTCACCCGGAGTTCGCCCTCCATCCAGTTGCCCCCGGCCGCACCGGCATACCGATCCTTCTTCATGCCCGGGATCCGCTCCAGGTCCCCGTCGGCCACCTGGTCTTCTCCGACGAAGACCCGCCGCCACTGCCGCAGCCCCTCCATCACTTCCGGGACGTCGAACCGCAGCGGGCGGCTCCGTCCGTCACCCAGAAAGTCATTGATCGAGTTCTGCCCGCCCGGACGCGGCTCAACGCGTGAGAGGATCCACGGATAACCGTAGGCGAAGAACGTGGCCTTCATGTGAAAAGGACGACGCACGAGATTGCCGTCGGCGTCCCGTTTCTCCAGCCTTTTCATCGCCTTGAGCCAGCCGTCGAAGTCGTCGGGAAAGGCTTCCACCCCCAGTCCTGCTTCGTCGAGGTCGGCCTTGTCCATGTAGACCATCGGTTTCAGATTCAGCGAGGCGGGGACATAGATCATATCGCCTTCGGGCCTGCGCGCCATTGCCATGCACACGGGCAGGACGTCGCTGAAATCGAAGCGCGCCTCGGGCACCGACTCGATCGCGTCGTTCTCGACCAGAAGGTTGCGCTGACTGGACGTCACGATGTCGCTGAGCTGTCCGGCGACAAGCATCGTGTAGACTTTCTGGGTGGCACTGCTCCCCATGACGCGGAGGTCGATCTTGACCTCGGGATGCTCCTGCTCATACTGCGCGATCCACCCGGGATAGTAGACCTCCCACGTGTCCACCGACCATTCGAGCCGGATCGGTCTGTCAGGGCTTCCGCGCCTGACCGCCGCCACGAAGAGCCACCCGAGTGCCGTCAGCGCCAGCACCAGCACTACCGAAACCTTCAGCTTTGAGCCGCTCACGAGGCTTCCTCCGCATTGGCGTCACGGGAGGAACAGCGTGTGGAGCTTACCCTCGGGTCGCAGGCTGAGGTTCCTGGTGATCGAGATCCTATGAAACTAGGAAACACGTACCCGAAACCCCCTGTCGCTACCGAAAACTCTGTTCCCCTTACTCTAGCCGGACTTACGTCGCTTGTCAACGAGCCAACCTGCGGATAGGATCTGTCCTCTCTTGCGAACTGGGGAGGACCATAGAGGGGCATCTTCGGCATGCTTCTCACGTTCCTTCGGGGTTTCCTCTTCGACCGCACAGCATTGGTGGCTGAAAACCCGGCCCTCCGGCGGCAGCTGAACGTCCTGCGCAGGTCCGTCAAACGCGTCCGTCTGCGACGTCGCGACCGGGGGTTCTGGTCACTGCTTTCACGGATATGGAGCGATGGGCGGTCCTGTCTGATGGTCGTCAAGCCCGAGACGGTCATCCGGTGGCACCGTCACGGTTTCAGGCTGTATTGGGGCTGGAAATCCAGAAGGGGAGGGCGGCCCAAGGTGGACACCGAACTCCATGTCCTCATCCGGCGCATGTCCCGCGAGAATCCGACCTGGGGCGCCTCGAGAATCCAGTCCGAACTATATCTCTTGGGCTACAACGTCGCCGAATCGACCGTCGCTCGTTACATGACCCGTGGACGGAAGCCGCCTTCCCAGACCTGGCGGACCTTCCTCGCCAACCACATGAAACAGACGGCGGCAACCGACCCCTTCACCATGCCGACCGTCACGTTTCGGGTGCTCTTCTGCTTCGTCGTCCTGGGCCACGGCCGCCGGCGCGTGCTTCACTTCAACGTCACGGAACACCCATCGGCTGAGTAGGCGGGTCAACAGGTCGTCGAGGCATTTCCGTACGACACGGCACCCCGATTCCTGCTCCGAGACCGGGACGGCGTCTACGGAAACTACTTCCAGGATCGCGTCGAGCACATGGGGATCGACGAAGTGCCCATCGCACCCCGGTCTCCCTGGCAGAATCCGTACGTCGAGCGCTTGATCGGCTCCATCCGTCGGGAGTGCCTCGAGCACGTGATCGTCCTGAACGAGGAGCACCTCCAGCGGATTCTGTCTGACTACTTCGAATACTACAACCGCTCCATCCAGCTGGCGTGGAGACGGCACCGGGCATGATCCCGCCGCCAACCCGCCGTTGCATTAGGGGCGGATCGTCAAGAGCATTACGGAACTTTCCGCGCAGGCTTACTTCACTCGATAGAACCAGACGGCGCCCTCCCGCCTCGGCAGCGTGAACGTGAAGCCGTCGCGCTCCACGACCGTGCCGGTGAGTTCCCGGGTCTCGCCGCTTTCCGGGTTCTCGAAGACATACACCGAATCCGGTCGAAGCGCCTCGGGGTGCACGACGAGCGTGTCCTCCGGGCATGCCGGAAGCCGGATTCCCTGGAGGAACCCGCGGCCTTCCTCCGGGCGGTCGAACTGCCGCGCCACCCATTTCTCCGGCGTGCGGTGGATCGGCGTGAGCGGGATGTAGTCGCCGTTCAGCATCAGGTCCGCGGCCCTGCGCCAGATGCCGAGCATCTTCTTCATGAGATCGTAGTCATAGTCATCCCGCATGATGTCGATGCAGGGGGTGAGCATGGGCCCCAGACCGCAGTGGTAGGAGTAGCTGTCCACCCGCCGGTCGTATCTCGCCGGGGCCTCCAGGTCCCAGGAGAGCGTCACCTCCTTGAAATAGGGGATCCACTCGAACAGGACGTGATGGAAGGACAACTTCACCGGGTGATTCCCGTAGCCGAAATCGGTGTAGTGCAGCGGGACGGATCGGCGCAGGGTCTCGAGGTCGTTGCGTCGGCCGCCGGACGCGCACGAATCGATCCACAACCCGGGATTCCGCGCGAGCAGATCGTCCCAGTACCGGAGATATCCCTGCACGTGCA
>DATKVD010000006.1:0-4907 GCA_035530235.1 Planctomycetota bacterium
ACGAACTCCAGGTCGACCACCAGGGGGGAATCGGCCGCCAGTCGACACGCCTCACGGTAGAGGATCTCACAGCAGATGGCGCGGACCCTCATGGCGTCTCCCGGTCGTCATCGGGGGTCTCGTGGTCGACTTCCCGACGGAGTCCCAGCACCAGTTCCACCTCGCCCCGGGGTGTGCCGGTGAGACGTGCGATTTCGAGTTCGGTCTTCCCCGCGTCCGCCAGGCGGTAGATCTCCTGCTCGATCTTCCCTCTGACGGGGTCCTCCTGCACGGGAGGTGCGGACGGCGCCGACGTGCGCGGGGGAAGCGGGGCCGAGGGGGCCCCGTCGACGGCCGTGGGGGCCGCCGCGGCGGGCGGGGTCTGTCGATGAAGCTTGTCGAGCCGGTCGATCCGCCGGTCCGCCTCCTCGATGAGACGGTTGAGCGCGATCATCTTGGTGTCGATGGTGGCGTTGATCTCCCTCGCCGTTTCCTGGAGTTCCACGAGCAGTCGGTCCATGCTGTGACGGAGTTCCTCCTGGGCGGAGCCGGCGCGCTTCGGGTCGTCGAGGATCTTGCTGCGCTTCGCCAGTCGACGCGGGAGAACGAGCACGGCCAGCAGCACCACGGCGAAGGCCACGTAGACCCACGGACTGATGCCCTCCGCCGTCAGCCACGCCGCCTGATAAACCTGCACCGGCATTTCCGTCACCTCCGGGCCGTCGTCACACCAGCCACGCGAACACCAGTGTGGCGATGGTGAAGTAGAGGGTCAGACAGATCAGGTCGTTGAGTGCGGTGATGAACGGACCCGCCGTGATGGCCGGGTCCACGCCGAATTTGTTGCACAGAAGCGGGATCACCGTCCCGGTGAAGCTCGACATCAGCACGCCCGAGATGATGGCCGACGAGACGACCAGGCCCAGTCTCTGGCTCCGGGTGAAGGCGGCGGCGGCGCCGACGATCACGGCGAACACCACGCCGATGGCGAGACCGACGGCCATTTCACTGAGGATGACGCGTGGAAGACCGGCGTAGTCGATCTCCCCCGTGGCGATCCCCCGGACCACCAGTGTGGAGGACTGGATGCCCACGTTCCCTCCCAGGGCCTGCACCAGTGGAGCGAAAAAGACGAGCCACAGGGCTCCCGGGGTCTGCTCGATCCACGTCGCGTAGCGACTGTAGATGAACATGACGACGAGTCCCATGCCGACCGTCACCAGCAGCCACGGCATGCGCTTGAGTGCACGGTGGCGAATGGCCTCGGTCATGGGATGGATGCTCTGTGTGCCGCTCATCAGGTAGATGTCCTCGGACGCCTCTTCACTCATCACGTCCATGACGTCGTCGAGGGTGATGACACCCTTGAGGACGCCCGTCGGGTCGGTGACGGGGACCGCGGGAAGGTTGTACCGGTCGGCCAGCTGGGCCACTTCTTCCTGGTCGACGTCGGTGGTGACGTGCCGGACGTTGCGGTGCATGAACTCACTGACGGGTCTCTGGGGCGGTGCCGAGACGATCTGACGGATGGAGACGTAGCCCGAGAGTGTGCCGTCCGTCCGGGTGACGTAAATCCAGTTGATCTGCTCTGCGTCCACGGCCCCCTGGATGGCCCTGACGGCGTCCGAGGCGGTCATGTCCTCACGGAGGGCGACGAAGTCGGTGGTCATCTGACCGCCGGCGGTGTCCGGCTCGTACCGACTGAGTTCCCGGAGGTCCTGTGCGGTTCCGTCTTCCACCCGGTCGAGGACGGCCTCCTCCATCGCATCGGGTGCCAGTTCGAGGAGGTCGGTTCCCTCGTCGGGGGGCATCAGTTCCAGGAGTCGTGCCAGACGCTCCTTGTCCACCTGTTCGAGGAACGCCCGCTTGGTGTCGGCGTCGGTCTCGTCGAGCACGACGGCCGCCGAGCGGTCGTCGAGCGTCGCCAGCACCCGTGTCTTCTCCGGCTCGTCCAGGTACTGAAGCGAGATGGCGACGTCGATGGGGTGGACCTTCTTCAGTCGCCGGGTCAGACGTGACTGGACGTCCCCGGCTGCGCCCAGGATCCGGCGCAGGTCGTCAACCAGCTTGGACTCGGGTGTGGACATGTGCGGCTCCCGTGTCTTCCCTCTGTCCGAACGGTGAGGGACCGGAGCGGGTCAGCACAGCTCCCGTGCGGCCGCACGGGCCTTCTCGTACAGTTCCTTCAGGGCGACACCGTGCTCGGCGGCGAGCCGTCGGCAGTCCTCATACTCGGGAGACGTCGTGACGATTTCGTCGCCCAGACGTCCCAGTTTCACCGTCACCTCGCCGAATTCCGTCCGGACGCGCACCGATTCGCGGCTGAGCTTCCGACGCTCCACCTCGTACGCACGGATGCCGAAGGTGGTGGTCTCACGGAAGATGATCTCCTCGGCCGTCGACCGGACCTCCCGTGAGACGATGACCGACAGCTTGACGGCCGGACGTCCCTTCTTCATCTGGATGGAGGTTGTAAAGACGTCCTTGACCCCGGCGGCGAAGAGCTTCTCGAACAGCACCTCGAACAGCTCCGCCGACATGTCGTCGATGTTGGTTTCGAGCACCCACATCCGGTCGGTCTCGGTTCGGGCGTCGGTCTCGCCCACCATGACCCGCAGCAGGTTGGGTGTGCCGTCGATCTCGCGTGCCCCGGCGCCGTAACCCACCGAGTCGAGCCGCATCGCCGGGCAGTCGCCGAAGGCCTGCCCCAGTGTCGTCAGGACGGCCGCACCCGTCGGGGTGGTGAGTTCGGCCTCGACGTCGCCGGCCGTCACGGGAAATCCCTCGAGGAGTGCCGCCGTCGCCGGGGCCGGGACCGGAAGACGCCCGTGCGCGCACTCGATGAACCCGGTCCCCGTGCGGAACGCACTCACCGTCACCCGCTCGATGCCCAGCGCCTCCAGTCCGACCGCCGCACCGATCACGTCCACGATCGCGTCCACCGCCCCCACCTCGTGGAAGTGCACCTTCTCGACGTCGGTGTCGTGGACCCGGGCCTCGGCTTCGGCCAGTCGCTGGAAGACCCGCGTGCCGTCCCGCTTCACGCGTTCGCTCAGGCCGCTCTCACGGATGATGCCGAGGACGTCGGAGAGGTGACGGTGCTCCTGTGCCGGACGGTCGACGACCACGTCGAACTTCGTTCCCGAGAGGCCTCCCCGGACGACACGCCCCGCCTCGACACGGAAACCCGTGAGCTTCAGTCGGGCCAGCTCCCGACGGAGCGTCTCGAGGTCGAGACCGGCGTCCAGGAGCGCCCCGACGATCATATCGCCCGAGGCCCCGCTGAAGCAGTCGAAGTGGATGCACCGCATGACGTCCCTCGATGGTCACCCGTGGCTTCCGACGGACGGGCAGAGACCGGATGGTGCGGAGACGGCGGGTCCGGCGGCAGCCGCCAGTTTAGCCGGGAGGGGGGCTCTCTTCAAGCGAAATCCGGTCTTCGGGGGCTAACGCGGGTCTTTGGCGGGGGCGTCCTTCGCGGGTGGGGCTTCCTTTTCGGGCGGGCGGAAATCCACGAGCTTCACGTAGAGGAGGTCGGAGAGCTTCTCGCCGGGCTTGCCCTTCTGACGCTTGTGCAGGACGAACCGCTGTCGGCCGTTCTCGTTCGTCACGAAGAGGAGCGCCGTCATCGGTCCCTCGAGCGTCCGGCCGGTCTTCAGGTGGAGGACGGTCTGGAGTTCGCGCATGGGGTATTCGCGGCCCGTGTAGACCTTCCGGTCGTTGGCGTTCTCGAGCCACCGCCATTCCTTCTCCATGCGCTCGGTGATGACCTTCTGCTCGATGTGCGTGAGTTCGTCGAGTCGGATGCGCAGGAGTTTCTTACGGTCGGGGTCGGTGAACTTGAGCGCGGCGTCACGGGTGAGGTGGACGTGTCCGTCCACACGGTCGCCGTTGGAGAGCAGGAGGTGTCCCGCCACCGAATCGGGTGGTGCCGGCTCAACGCGACGCTCGATGGGCGGCTTCGTCGGCTCGTCCTCCGGCGCCGGCTCCACGTACTCGATGTCACGCCGGTCCTTCCCGGCGTCCTCTTTCGGCTTGTCCTCGGCCGCGCGGGCCGACGCCGCCAGGACCGCCGCCACCACACACGCCGTCGGCCACCATGACCGGGGCTTTGGTTTTGACATGTCCTCTTCCCCTCACTACAATCGCAGCACCGGCCGTGACCGGCGCCGGTCATCTTCATTATATCCCCGGAGCGTCCCGTGCGAGAGGGAATTCTGGGCGGGTCGTTCGACCCCGTCCACAACGGACACCTGCACGTGGCCGTCGAGTGCCGACGACGGCTTGCACTCGACCGCGTGCTCTTCATCCCGGCGTGCGTCCCGCCGCACAAGCGGGACGTCGTCCTCAGCGACGCCGAGCACCGTCTCGCCATGGTGAGACTGGCCGTCGCCGGCGAGCCCGCGTTCGCCGTCTCGGACGTGGAACTCAGACGCACCGGTCCCAGCTACTCCGTGGACACGATCTCGGCGGAGCTGGCGCGTCTGGGTGAGGGGGCGGAGGTCTTCTTCCTGATGGGGGCCGACCAAGCCCTCGACCTTCACACGTGGCACAACGTCGAGGAACTGACGAGGCTGTGCACGCTGGTGCCCGTTCCCCGACCGGGTTTCGCCCTGGACCGTCTGGACGGGTTGACGGGAAGGCTGTCCGGGGAGATCGTCGCGAAGCTGAAGGCGGCGGCGCTCGACGTGCCTCCCCTCGACGTCTCATCGACCGACGTCCGCCGGCGCGTGCGTGACGGGGAAGACATTTCCGGCCTCGTCCCGCGCGCCGTCGAGACCTACATCCGTGAGCACGGGCTCTACCGCGACTGACGCTCGTCGCGGGCCCGCTTCTCGGCACGGGCCCTCTCCAGGAGTTCACGGACCTCGGGCAGGATGTAGACGTCCTCCAGCGGCTCGTCGCACAGGGCGCCCGTCATCACGTCC
>DATKVD010000007.1:0-5994 GCA_035530235.1 Planctomycetota bacterium
ACGCCCATCTCTCCCGCGGCCGCCCACAACGGGTCCAGCCGATCGTCGTCCGGTCTCACCCATTCACCGCTCTTGTACCTGGCGAAGAGCCCGAGCCGCTTGTTGACCTTGAATCCCTTCGCACCGGCATCCACCTCGCGCCGGAACCGCTCGACGATCTGCACGACGCCCTATTCGTCTGTATTACCCAGAAGATCGGCCAATTCCTTCTCCACGCGGTCAATAGCCTCTTTCTCATTGCGAATCCACTGTCTGGCCGACAGGAAAGCATCCCGACTTGTCCCCTCATATGCGTCTCCTCGCGACCTTGTCTGCTTGGCGATCTCCAACAGGATCCTCGCCGGCCAAGCTGTGCTGTCCATACTGCGGAGCGAGTAGATAGCACCTTCCCTGACATAGGGATTGGTATCGTTTTCCGCGGTTCTCGCGAGCGCCTTGATAACGTCCGACTCACAACTGAATAACGCACGCGCGCATACCTCGCGCACCCACGGGTCATCCTCGCGGTTGAGACAATCCAAGAGCGGCACCATAGCGTGCGAATCTTCGCTGTATCCAAGAGCACGTGCGGCAATCGCCCGCACCTCCGGATCGTCATCGCTGAGGGCCTGAATGAGGAGTGCGATATCGTGTGGGTTCCCCCGCACGGATGCTACTCGCTCTTGGTTGAATCCCCCCCTTTTCTCCAGGGGATCCCGCCCCGCCCACGGTGGGGACGGCAAGTTGTTCGCGCGGTCCTCTCCTGTGAAACTCCGGATGAGCCGGTTCACCTCCTGCCTCTGCCGCCATTCATGATGCCCCCATATGGCAACAGACGCGAAGGCTATCAAGAGAGCAGAAATCAGTGCATAACGCATTGCACATCGCGGTCTGGTCGGGGCGTCTGACATTGTACCCTCTCTCCTCGCTGTATCATCACTCCGCGGTTCTGGACAGCCATTCAGCACCCGTAAGGCTCCTATCGGGTACCCGGCACGCGCATCCATGGTTCTTCCGCAAGCGGTATCCCACCCTTTGCGTCCTTCGTGTCCGCCAAGTACATCCCCGGCACCTGCGACAAGTACTCGACGCCTTTGAGCCCCTCGTAGGGGTAATTCCGATAGCCCGCACGCGCTTTCTCCCCTGGCTGAGCGCCCGGGAGCTTCCCCCACGCTGCAACCCTGTTCTCCACCTCGTCAAGCGTACTCAGACCACTGTAGGGCCATGCATAGTAAAGGCCATTGCCTACATAGACAACATTCTCACCTTCCAGAAGTTTGGGCCGCTGCCTAGCTGCGTCCATCATGCTCTGGCCGGGTCTTGGGATGGGCTTGTTGACAATATACCCCGAATCGCCGGGGATCCAGTCGTCCCACCCAAGGTTCTGTGTCCCTGCCGACCACCTTCCTGGGGCCTCTTCCACAATCCGATTCGCGGCCAACGTGCAGCCCTCGAACCATTCTCTCTGCTCCTCTGAACTAGTCGCGCTAACCCTCAACGCGGCGGCGGCCACTCTAAACCTCGCTTGGACATGTGCCTCAAGGCCTTTCTTGCCTTTGTTGACCCAGAAGACGCGCTTGCTTTCAATCATGCGGGAAAGTATCTCACTTTTGTCTACGCCGGTATATACGGTCACCCGGTTCGCACCCCGGCCCCTGACCGTCGCGGCGACGGTGGTCGTTCTGATGCCCATTTCCTTCTCGCAGTAGAACAACCTGCCCTGTTGCGACCTGCGCAGTCCCGCGGTGTAGCGGCCCTGTAACACATCCTTGAAGGTGTAGTCCTTCTTCTTCACCTCCGCCCCCGGGATGTGCTTGCCGAGATACTCTTTGACTTCTGCCTCGTACTTCTTTTCGACAAATATGGTGGTTCCGGTCGGGTCACGGTACACGACCGGATTGCTGCGGAGGAACTCGTAGAAGGGCAGCCCTTCGGCATACTCCGCATTCAAGTCGCGGCGCACCGCGCAGGTGCCTTTCGGATGACCGGTGCAGTCAGCCCCGTCCATGTGCGCCGCCATCGTCATGGTGGGTGCGAGCAGCATGCAGATCAAGACGGCTGCGACCAGCATCATCTTCCGTCTCATCGCCTTCCCCTTTCCGAATGTCCGTTGGACCTCGTTACCTGTATCGACCCGGTGGTCGCGGCGTGCCGGGCACGGTCGGACTCTGCGGCTGAGGCATTGTTTCCGGCCTCAACACGCGTTCCGTCCTGGCGCGGTTGACCGTGTTGATGCGGTTCACTTCATCCATCGCAGGCGGTGAATACCGCTGCAACTGCGGGTACGCCACCGGAATCCGAGCACCCGGCGATGAGGGGGCAATGCGAGCCCGCGACACCGCTTGATCGACCGGCTGGAGGTACGTGGAGGCCAGCCAGGCGGCCATCGTGGCAGGATGGCCGGTCTCGTAGGGCTCAAATAGCTGTTCGCCCCGCCACACAATCGCGCGAATCGATTCCCTGAAACAATAGCGGTGGTTCGGGAAGAGAGCCCTTGCCAGACAATAATCGCGCTCAGCCGCATCGAACTGCTCGGTGTCCCAGTAATACCGCGCCCGCAGGCCGATGAACACGCCCAACATCTCCCGACCCGACAGCGACCGGAAGTCGGAGCCGGTAGTGGCTGCCTTCTGGGGCAACTTCACGTCCTTCATATATTCCTGGTCGGTCTCTTCGACGAAACCGGAGCCCGTATAGGTGGTTTCGATGTTATGGTGGACCTTTCCGTCATCGTACCGACACACAAAGTGGGGGCCCACACAGGCCAGAGAAACCGGCCAGCCCAGACGACGCGCAATCGCCACGTACAGCACCGGCATGTTGGCGCAGGTCCCGTGGAGGTCATCAATCAGGCCGTGGACCAGCACCGCTCCGGGTTCTTTGTATTTCGAGTTTTTGCCCGCCTTCTGTTCCTGAGAATACTTTTTGGCGTAGCGGACACCGACTCGGCGGGTCAGGTAAGTGGCCAAGGCGCCCAGACGGCAGAAATTGATGTCATTTCGCCACAGCTGCGGCGCCTTGCGGAAGTTGGCCTCGGCGATGGTCAGATGATTGCGGACGTCATCGGCCCACTTGTCGACCACCTGTTTGTAGTACTGATAGTCGAGGTTTTCGCAGCCGGGAATCTCGCGGGCCACGGCGAGGTTCATCTCGACGATGTCGACCTGCTCGAGTCCGGCGTCGGAGAGCGCGCTGAGTTGGGCGACGGTTCGGCAGGAGGACGCCCCAGATACGTGCCTGGAAACGGGGTCGTCGGCGGATGAGCGGCCGCCCGTGGCCATCCAGCTGATAGCCAAAGCGACGCCGCCACCCAGGAGGAAGGCGGCGAAATGGCCCGCCGGAGCCTTTCGCCGCCTTGTCGCGACACGCTTCTCGGGCGTTTCTGACGACCGTTTTCGTCGTCTTCTCCGTCCCATGTGTCGCCTCCGATATCTAGTGCTTTCATATAATATATAGGGGTGCCCGAGGCCGTTTGCTACACAAGATTATCTTTTCTTGGCAAAATGTGGGGGGGCCGAGATTCCTGTCAAAGGGCAAATTGGAAACTTCTGGGTGTGGTGGTAATTAGATGTGGCGGGAGTAATCAGGGGACCTGGACAGGTTCTTCAGATTTTGTGGCGGGTTTTGCTGGCCTACAGTGGATTAGTAAAACCTGCGATATCCTTTTGGAGGGCCACACAGCGTGCCGAATGGGAAGCCAGAACTGGAGCGACCTCCTGCCTCTGAAAAGAACAAGACTGCCCCGGCGGACGGTCGTGCTGTCATCTGGTCGGGTCGAGCGGCAGCCAGTTGTCGATGGGGTCGGCAACGTGAATGAGAACGGGGACGCCCATCTCTCCCGCGGCCGCCCACAACGGGTCCAGCCGATCGTCGTCCGGTCTCACCCATTCACCGCTCTTGTACCTGGCGAAGAGCCCGAGCCGCTTGTTGACCTTGAATCCCTTCGCACCGGCATCCACCTCACGTCGGAACCGCTCGACAATCTGCTCGACGCGTCCCGGCTCCTCGATGCGGTCCAGGTCGTCACCCTCGAAGGTCGAGAGTGTCACGATGCGATCGCCGACGGTCCCGCGCGTCAGCTCGATCATCTGGAGACCCGGCGTCGGATCCACGATCCGTGCGTTGACGGCACAGGCGATGTCGCTCCGGTCCATCGAGACGACCGCCTCTTTCAGGCTGGCGACCGAGAAGTGCATGTGGGCGTCGATTCTTCTCAACGTGGGAGCCTCCATCCCGGGCCGCGGGGAAAGAACCGGCAGACGTGCATCTCACGCATCTCCTTGCTGTGAAAGGAGTTTGGCGATTTCTGCCGCGAGAAGTTGGATGTGCTCGGACGTGGTGCCGCAGCAGCCGCCGATGATACGTGCGCCCGCTTCGATGAGCGCCGGCACGTGCGAGACCATCACCTCGGGCGTCTCCCGGAAGACGGTCTCGCCGTCAACGAGTTCCGGCACTCCGGCGTTGGGCTTCATCCAGAGGGGCAGTCGGGTGGCGGGGCGCATCAATCGGGCGACCTCGATGATGTCCTCGATGCCGGTGCCGCAGTTGGCGCCCACGACGTCGGCGCCCGCCGCTTCGAGTTCGGCGGCCGCCTGCTCAGGCCTCACGCCCATCATGGTGGCGATCGCCCTTGCACCCCGCTCGAACGTCATCGAGACGACGACCGGCAGCTCGCAGCTCTCGCGCACGGCCCGCAGCGCGGCGGTGGCTTCCGCCAGGTCGCTCATGCTTTCGATGACGATGCCGTCCGGTTCGG
The DNA here is from genome assembly GCA_035530235.1 of Planctomycetota bacterium. Taxonomy (GTDB): domain Bacteria; phylum Planctomycetota; class DG-23; order DATKVD01; family DATKVD01; genus DATKVD01. The sequence goes on from DATKVD010000007.1 coordinate 4,736, forward strand.
CACTCGCGATGGCGCGTGCCTGCTCCGCGAAGCACGCGACCATGTCGGTCTCACCGACGGTGCCGAGCGGGGCCATGAACTCTCCCGTCGGTCCGACCGACGCGAAGACGAGCGCTTTGCCGCGGGAGGCTTCCTTCGACAGTTCCACACCCCGGCGGTTGACGTCGACCGTGCGGCCGGCCAGTCCCGCCCTGGCCAGCTTGATGGGACTGCCGCCGAACGTGTTGGTGAGGATGATGTCGGCGCCCGCGTCGACGTAAGCGGCCGCGACCGCGGATACCTCCTCCGGTCGTTCGAGGTTCCAGACCTCGGGCGCCTCGCCGGCGGTGAGCCCGCGCTTCGCCAGCTCGGTCCCCCACGCGCCGTCGGCCACGAGGACCCTCTTTGCCGTCAAGTGCTGCCGCCAACGGGACATGAGCGTACCTCCACCTGCGCTTCTGACGACAAGATAGCCCACGCACGTGACACAGGAAAGACAAAAACGTACGCGAACGGGACGTGTTCCGGGTGATTCGCCCGTCGCGCCGGCCAGCCCGCCGGCCCTGCAAATTGTCGCCCACGGGCCCTCTTTCGCATTGATATGCCGCCGTTCAGGACTATAATGTGTCGTCTTGCCGGAAATCCACCGCCTCGAGGGCCCAAAACCGGGGAAACCATGGATCCACAGGACGCCGTCGCCACGTCAACGGCTTCGACCGCAGTTTCCGAGCGAGTACGGGTAAGCCCGTGGGTGGTCCTGCTGATCATCGTTCTTGCGCTCGTGCTGCGCGTCGGCTACGTCGGCTACGTGCTGACGCGTGACAGCGAGCTGCACTTTCCCGACGAGCGGCAGTACCTGAACATCGCCGAGAACTTCCTGAAGGGCGAGGGACTGACCGTCACGATCGACAGTCGCACGCGGGAGCCGCTTCACTATCCACAGGAGATCCAGCGTCCGCCGATCTACCCGCTGACGCTTGCACTCGTGGAGCGGGCGGGATGGGGGCTCACCGGCATGCGTCTGGTGCAGGCGGCGGCCGGGGTGCTGACGTGTCTGGTGATCTACCTGCTGGCGGTCGAGCTGGTGGGTGAGCGTCCCGCACGCATCGCCGGGCTCATCGCGGCGGCTTATCCGTTCTACATATATTTCACCGGTCGCATCCTTTCGGAGACACTCTTCCTGCTCTTCTTCGTGACGAGCTGGTACTACGTGGTCCGGACGTGGAAGGAGGTGAGGGAGGGGGCGGAGACGACGCGCTGGCTGGCCTCGTGCCTGATCG
>DATKVD010000008.1:0-2246 GCA_035530235.1 Planctomycetota bacterium
GGCAGCTTCGTGGACGCCAGGAGTTTCGACGCGTCCGGCCTCGATTTCCCGAACAGTGCCACGTCCGGACCCGCATCGGCCTTCTCGGCCAGCAGCACCCCAACCCACCCCGAAAGCTCCAGCTCGTCGGGCATGCCGCCCCGGTAGCGCACACGTCCGAACTTGTCCAGGAGGACGAACGTCGGATAGGCCGTCGCATCGCAGGCCCGTGCGAGTGAGGCGTCCGCGTCCCGGTGGACGGGGAAGCCCGGCTTCTTGGCCGCATAATAGCGGTCCGCCGTTTCCTGGTCCCCCGACGCCTCCACGCGAACGTAGGCCAGGCCCGCAACCGCCTCATCACGGTGCATGTCGATCATGTCGTCCAGCCCCTCCCCGCTCAGCTCGCAGCCGATCGTCCCGAACTCAACCAGGACAACCCTGCCCTGAAGTCCGTGCTGCTTCAGGAAGGCGCCGGGAAGCGTCCCTTCCGCCGGCTCCCTCTGCGGGGGGACGGCGGTCTTGCGTTCGCACCCGGCCGCCAGCAGCAGCCCCGTGAGCACGACCGTCACAGACAGCATGCAGGAAAACCGCCAAAGAACCTCTACTGAACCTTTCGCTTCCATGAGATGGCTTCTCCTAAGGTTGCGTCCACGTGGTCCACGTCGGACAATTATACCACACGAACAGGCATCCGGCAAGATCCCACGGACAGGAAGATTCAGTCGGCTTTCCCCCGGTCCTGCCCGAGGGCAATGAGGGCGGCTCCCAGCGCGACGGCGAGTTCGGGGCGTTCGGGCACCACCACCTCGCACGGCACTTCCTGTCCCAACAGACGCACCATGCAGGGGTTGTTGGCCACGCCCCCGACGAACAGGATGCGCTTCCCCGTCCGGATGCGCGAGACCATGGCCGCCACGCGTCGCGCGGCGGCCAGGTGAAGTCCCAGTGCGATGCGACGCCGGTCTTCGCCCCGCGCGATGAGCGACACCACCTCCGACTCCGCGAAGACCGTGCACATGCTGTTGATCTGTGCCGGGCGGTCCGCACGCAGGGCCTCGGACCCGAACGCCTCAACCGAATACCCGAGCGTCGCCGCCATCACCTCCAGGAACCGTCCCGTTCCCGCCGCACACCGGTCGTTCATCTCGAACCGCCCGAACCCCCCCGACGCCGGGACCTCCACGACCTTGCTGTCCTGTCCCCCGATGTCGAGTGCACTGCCGACGTCCGGACACAGCCGCCGGGCGCCCGCCGCGCACGCCCGGATCTCCGTCACCAGCGGGCACCCCAGACTCTCCGCCGCCATGTGCCGGCCATACCCCGTGGCCACCACCGCGTCCCCGTCCATCCGCTGCACGACGTCGAGCGCCCGCTTCAGCGGGTCGTGACCCGTCTCGAACACCACCGCCTCGGCAATCTCTCCCCCGCTCAGACGCACGATCTTCGTCATGCGCGAGCCCAGGTCGATGCCCACCGCCGTCGCTTCCTTCCCCTTCACCGCCTCACCCCTTCACACCCTCGAGCAGTGCCTCGATGCGCGTCCGCAGCTGGCCCGTGTCCTCCTGCGAGTAGTCGGTCTCGATGGTGAGCGCAGGCGTGCCGGCCTTTTTCAGTGCACCCGAAATCCGGATCGCCTCGATGTTGTAGCCGTGACAGTACTGGAGGATGTACTGGACGACGGCGTCGGCCCCGCACGTCCCGGCCAGTTCGAGCACGTGCTCGACACGTTCCGTGTTCGGCGAAAAACACGAGCAGTCGATGCGCAGGTATCGCTCCGCGATGGCTTCGAGCTGCCTGTCCACCGAGGCGCCGTTTTCCTTGACCAGGTGTTCGAAATACCGGGCCCCGACGCAGCTCTCGTCATAGACCACGGCGGCGCCCGACGTTTCGAGAATGTGATGCACCTTCCAGTTGCCCATCACGCACGGACATCCCGCGACCATGACCCGGGGAGCGTTCTTGGGGAAGGGCGAGACGCCTTTCTCGACCCGCTCGCGCAGCTCGTCCACGAGTGCCTCCAGGTGCTCCGAGTAGCGCTCCGGCTCATCGATGAGCGCCACCTGCATCACCACCTGGGCGTCGACGCCGCTGATGGGCGGAAGCGCTCCCGTGCGCAGGTCGTTCAGCTCGGCGAGCAGCCGGCGCTTGCGGTTCATCAGGCGGATCGTCCCGGCCAGCACGTCCCCTTCCACACGACGGCCCGTCAGCTCCTCGACGCGGTCCCTGAACGCGCGCACCTCCGTCAGCCACAGGTCCTTCGCGTGGTC
>DATKVD010000009.1:0-3966 GCA_035530235.1 Planctomycetota bacterium
CGCTGCCGAAGAACACACGGTCGCCCACGACCACCGGCGACGAATCGATCCCGCCCTTCGAACTGAACTCCCATTTCTTCCTGCCGTCCGTCGCGTCGACACACACCATCGTGCCGTCGCGCGCGGCGAAGATGACCCCCCACGGGCCGACCGCCGGCGACGCGAAGAGCGATCCGAGTCCCTGCTCCTCGTACCGCCACGCCACCTCGAGCGCCGTCGTGTCCACGCACTGAAGCCCCGCGTTCATCGTGGCCACGTAGAGTTTCCCGTCGCGGTACGCCGGCGACGCCGCAACGTTCGACCCCAATGGTATTGTACCCGATTCCTCGCCGGTCTGCAAGTCGATGATGCGGCACTGCATGTCACACCCGGCGATGCTCGTGCGGCCGTCGAACACACAGGGACTTGCGTGCACCTGTGCGCCCGCCCGGAAGGTCCACTTCACCTTGCCCGTCGCCGCCTCCAGGCAGTACAGCACGTTGTCGTACGACCCGAAGAGCACCGTGTCCGCGGACACGTTCGCCCCCGAGACGATCCGTCCGTACGTCTCGTGCGTCCAGAGCTTCGTCCCCGTCTTCGCGTCCACGGCGTGGAACCAACCCGCGTCGTCGCCGACGAACACGCGTCCGTCGTTGACGCACACGCCCGCCGACACCGGTCCCTTCGCGGCGTATCTCCACTTCGGTTTTCCGGTGGCGAGGTCGAGTGCGAGCAGTTCATCATTATTGGTACCGATATATACCGTATCATCGACTATCGCGGCGGCGGACTCGACGCCGGCCTTCGCCTCGTGGGTCCACAGCAGGCTCAGTTCCTGGGGCAGCGCGGTGCCCGCCAGGCCCGTCTGGGCGGCATCCCCGCGCCACAGCACCCATCCTATCCTGTCGCTTCGCGTCGTTTCGGTGTCCGGTTTTGTCGTTTCCGTGTCCGGTTTTGTCGCGTCGGCGTCCTCCCGTGCGCACCCCGTGACCGTTAATGTCGCCAGGATGACCGCCAGTGTCGCCGGCGCCCGTCGGAGGCGGTTTATCATCGAGTGTCCTCCATATGAAAGGCACGCCGGCGTCATTCGGAGCGCAGGGCGTCGACGAGCGGCCCGCGCAGGGCGCCCCGCGCGGCGGCCGCGCACCCGGCCAGACCCACGGCCACGGCCGCGCCGAGGGTCGCCGACAGGGAAAGCCAATTCACATCTGCAACCGTGGATGCCAGCTGCGGCGCCGCGGCCACCAGCGCGCTCACCGTGCCGACGACCACGCCCACCACGAGCAGCATCACGTTCTCGATCATCACGAGCGCCGTCACGTCGCCTCGCGTGAACCCGACGGCGAGCATCATGGCCAGCTCCGCGCGCCGCTCGATCACGCTTCTCAAGAGCACCGTCACGATGCCGAACGTCGCCAGGAGAAGTCCGAGTCCGCCGAGCGTCTCGAACGCACTGAGGTAGGTGTTCTGGACCTCGGCGTAGGCGGCGAGGACGTCGGTGGTGCGAGTCACGTCGAAGCCGATCTCGCCGAGCGTCTCACGCAGCGCCGAGGTGACGCCCGGCTCGGTGCCGGGGGCGCACTCGACCAGAAAGAACCGGTACCCCGAGTCGCCGCCGAAGTGCCGCGTGAAGTTTTCCTCGGAGATGAGCAGTTCGCCCGCGAAGACGCTCCCGGGCATGAGTCCGACGATGCGCAGGGTCACCTCGCCGCCGGCGGGCGTCGGCACCGCTTTCCGGTCGCCGAGTCCGAGGTGAAGCTGCCACTGTGCGGTGGCGGCGTCGGCGAACGCGGGAATCGTGCCGTCGTCCGTCGCCCGCTGCAGCACCTCCCAGGGGTCCCCGGTTCGGTCGCGCGCGCTGAAGCCGAACCCGCCGCGCGCCATCAACTCCCGCGGCACGCCCAGGACCCGCGGCGCCTTCGGCTTCTGGAGGTTCAGACAGCTGATGTCGTCGCCCGCGCTCTGACGGAACGCGTAGACCGTCGCACCGGTCATCCGCTCGGACGCCTCGGGCGTGAAGCCCAGCGCCTTCCGTCCCGCCGCCGTGTTGAGGTCGGCGTAGACGGGAAGTCCCGAGCGCGCGAGCAGGTTGAACCCGCCGGTGCCCGAGTCCTTCGGTCCCGGATGGAGCCGGGTGGGGTCTTTGCGCATCGCGGCGACGGTGACGATGATGAGCGTGGCCGAGGCCAGAAGTCCCGCGGTCAGGAGACTCCGCACCCAGTGACGCGACGCCCCGCGAAGCGCGAGACGAACGAGGGAGAGCCTCACCCCCCGGGGTGCAGTGGCTCTCCGCCTCTCAAGCCATCCAGAGAGAACGCCGACGAGTCCGAAGAGCGCCAGAAAGGCGGTGTGGGTGCCGGCGGCGCCCTTGACTCCACGGAGCCTGACACCCGTGGGCCGGCGCTGAAGCAGGGCACTGAAGAGTGCGAGGAGTCCCACGAGGAGCGACGCCCCGCCCGTCGCGAACGCCGCCGCCGCGGGAAGCGCCCCGAACACGCCCCACAGGATCAGGAGCACCGCGGCCAGTGCAGTCGCCGCAATCGCAATGACGGTTGCGACGCGGCGGACCGACGCGCGCGGCGTCTCCGCCGCGATCGCCCGCCAACCGCCCAACAGCACCACCGCGCTCAGCCGTCTCAGGACCCGGCTCGACAGCACGATCGCCGCCGCCGACACGACGAGTCCCGAGAGCGCGCCCACGACCACCGCGAACGTCGTCACGTGAAGCTCGAGCGGAAACGCCGCCACCGCGCCCGCCCACCGGCTCACCAAAGCCCGGAGGATGCCCCACGCGTAGACGATGCCGAGCGGGATGCCCAGGACGACGCCGCCGAGGGCGACGAGCATGGCTTCCGCCACGAGGATGCGCCCGGCGGCGCGCTGGGTGAACCCGCTCGCGAGGAGGATGCCGATCTCCCCCGCGCGACGGTCCACCGTCAGCCGGAGGAGAAGCCAGATGAGTCCGGCCGCCGACGCCACCAGGAAGAAACTCATCGAGAGGAAGAGTCCGGCGAAATCGGTGGGACTCTTCGCGGCGTCGAGGGCCTCGGTGCGGACGTTCCGGAAGACGAGCCCGGCGTCCTTCGGCGAGAGGCGCTTCAGCAGGTGACGGGTGAAGGTCTGCGCGCGCGCGTCGGGTTTCTCGCCGCTCGCGTCGCCCAGCGCGACCGCGGTCACCCAGGGCGTTCCCTCCACGGGCAGTCCGTGTGTCCACAGCTCCCGGATCGTCCCGGACGACACGAACGCCTTCGGCGTCGTGCGATACCGGTCCCAGTAGGCCTCGTCCTTCGGACGGATGGTCTTCAGATCGACGGGGAAGGGCGGGTCCCAGTCGGCCATGTTCTCGGAATCGGTCATCCCTTCGAACTCGGGGACGTAGCTGCGGTCGAGGGCGTTCCCCGTCGTCCGCACGACGTCCTTGACGTGGAACTTGACCGAGCGCTCCGCCAGCTCGCCGCGCGGCCCCGAGACGTAGAACGTCGCGACCACGCGCTCGCCCACCTTCACGCCGAGGTCGGCCGCGGCCCAGTCGTTCAGAAGGATGTCGCCCTGTGAGAGCGCATCGAAGACGCGCCGGGTGCCGTCCGCTACTTCGAATTCCCTGAACCGGCCGTCCCCGGACCTGTCGATGCCGGCGATGAGCGAGTAGGGGAGGGGAGTCCCGCGCTTCGCCGGGTCGACCGGGACAATCGAGTTGGCGAGGTAGACCGAGCGTCGCGCCGCGCTGAGGTGGGTGTCGTGCGCGGCGCCTTGGGAGACCGTCGGCGGGCGGGCGTATGGCGAGTCGGGCGGCCACCGGAAGTTCCACATATCGAACGGCGGGTCCTTCACGGCCCGGACGACGGCCGGCGGAAGCACCAACCGCGTGCTCTTGAGCGTGAGAAAATCGCCCGCCGTGCTTTTCTCCAGGACGAGGTCATAGTCGGCGAGGGTCATCTTCCCGGCAAGGATGCGGTTGAAGGTGTCTTCGAGCGGGGGCGCGCCGCC
>DATKVD010000010.1:0-3307 GCA_035530235.1 Planctomycetota bacterium
CCCGGAAAGCGCATCGCACCCGCCGCCGCACGGGCCCTCGGATTCCCCGGACGCGTCGTCGAGGTCCCCCTCTCCCCCGCCGAGGTCGAACGCAAGGACGCCGCACTCGACTGCTTCGTCCCTATCCTCGGTGCCGACTACATTGCCCACTGGCGACGAACCAACGAAATCTACTGGCGGAGGCCGCGAGACACATGAGACGACGCATGACATCCAAGGAGCGCGTCAGGACGGCGTTTGCGCACGCCGAGCCCGACCGTGTGCCGCTGGATTACTCCGCCAACCCTGAGGTCACCCGGGGACTCAAACGACACTTCGGGCTCGGCCCGGACGACGACGAGGGCCTGCTGCGTGCGCTCGGCGTGGACTTCCGCGGCGTCGATGCCCCCTACGCCGGACCCGAACTCCACCCCGACCTCCCCGGCCGACAGATCGACATCTGGGGCGTCCACACCCGATGGATCGCGCACGAAACCGGCGGCTACTGGGACTACTGCGACTTCCCGCTCGAACACGCGACGCTCGACGAGGTCGAGGCGTGGCCCTTCCCCTCGCCCGACGATTTCGACTGCGCCGCCGTGCGAGAGCCGTGCCGACGCTTCAAGGACTACTGCGTCGTCGCGGGATATCCGGGCACCTGCGACATCATCAACAAGACCGGGATGCTGCGAACGATGGAGCAGGTGCTGGTGGACCTCGTCACGGACGAGCCGGCGGGACTGCGGCTCATCGACCGGCGGCTCGAGATTCAGGTCGAGGTGATGCGGCGGACGCTGGAGACGGCGCGCGGCGGCGTCGACCTCGTGTTCATCGGCGAGGACCTGGGGACGCAGATCGGCCCCCTCATCAGTCTCGAGCTTTTCCGCCGACACATCCGTCCGCGCCTCCAGCGGTTCGTGGACCTCGCGAAGTCGTTCGATCTCCCGGTGATGATCCACTCGTGCGGCTCCAGCAGCTGGGCGTTCGACGACTTCCTGGAAATGGGGATCACGGTGGTCGACACCCTCCAGCCCGAGGCGAAGGACATGGCCCCGGCTGACCTGAAGGAACGCTTCGGCGACCGCATGAGCTTCCACGGGATGATCTCGACGGCCGGTCCCGTCGCCTACGGCACCGTCGAGGACGTCGTGCAGAACGTCCGCGAGACGCTCGAGGTCATGAAGCCCGGCGGCGGCTACGCCCTCGCACCCACGCACAACCTGCAGTCCAACTCCCCCACCGAAAACGTCGTCGCCATGTACGACGCCGCAAGGAAGTACGGGACCTACTGAGACAGGCCCGTGAAGGCCCCCGGCAGATGAAACGAGGGGGCTCTTGTGCAGGCGCGTGCTATAATGTGGTGGGGAAGTTCAAGCGGCTGACCGGAGGTGCGTCGTGGGAAAATCCATCGGAAGCGATTTCCAGCAGCAGACCAAGTATCACCGGGAGCGGATGACCGGAGGCGGGCTCGACTGGGCGACACGTCCGGAGACGTTCAAGAGCTATCCGGACGCCGACACCGTCCAGCTCGATCTGCCGAAAGAGATCCCGGAGACGCTCCTCTGGACGGCGCTCGCGACCCGGCGGAGCGAGCGGGACTATGCCGACGAGCCGATGACGAAGGCGGCGCTGTCGCAGCTTCTATGGGCGGCGCAGGGGGTGACGGCACAGTCCGGCGGATACCTCTTCCGGACGGCGCCCTCCGCCGGGGCGCTCTATCCCGTCGAGACCTACGTGGTCGTGAACAACGTCGCAGACGTGGCGGCCGGCGTCTACCACTACGACGTGCGGAACCATCGGCTGGAATGCATCAAGGCGGGGGATTTCCGTGAAGCGGTCGCGAGCGCCGCGCTCGACCAGGAGATGTGCGCCTTTGCCGGTGCGGTGTTCCTGTGGACGGCGGTCTTCGCACGCAGCCGGTGGAAATACGGCGAGCGGGCGTATCGCTACGTCTATCTCGACGCCGGGCACATCGCCCAGAACGTCGCCTTGGCCGCGGTCGCGCTCGGGCTCGGGTCGTGCCAGATCGCCGCACTCTACGACGACGAATGCAACGCGCTCGTCGGCGCCGACGGCACCGAGGAGAGCACCCTCTACATGACGTCGGTGGGACGCGTGAAGACGTAGTGTCGCAAGACAGCGCGCATCGCGTTCGGACGACAGGCGCCTCAACGCTGGACGGGCCTCCCGTCCTGCCTCGGGGCAGGCAGGCCGTCCCAGACCTCCAGCTCGTCGATCTGCCATCCGAAGGAAGTCTTCGGCCCCTGTGCGCCCCCAAACATGCACGGGAGCGACATCATGCCCCAGGTCTGCTCTTTGCCCCCCTTCCACAGGTAGGGCACGTCGCGCCGGTCGATGCAGACCTCGCCGTCCACCTTGACGACGGCGACGCCGTCGGCGGCGCCGGGGGTGGACTCGAGCTTGAGGAAGAACTCGACGCGGTGCCACGCGCCCTGCCCGGCCGCTTCGGGACCCACCTGCCCGCCGACGCCATAGGCGAGGGCCTTGGCGCCGTTCGGGCTGTTGTTTCCGAGCCGCCAAAGGGAAGCGTTCCCGGTCTGGATGAGCGTGTAGTTGACCTTCTCCACCCACGGGGCCGCGCTGCCGACGACATAAACCATTTTGTAGGAGGGTGCGCCGCCGCGGCCGCCGTGTTCGGGGGCAAACCCATTGTCCCGATCGAGCCGCCACAGGAACGAAACGTACAGCTCATCCCTGACGCCCGCATCGGAGAAAGAGATCCAGCCCAGGCCGGCGTTCTTGGTCTTGCCCTTTTTCCGGGTGATGGGGTCGGTCGTCTTCGGGTCAAGATTCCCGCGCAGACAGTACTTGCCGGCGATCACGTCGGCCCCGTCGTCCGCGGCGACCACCGCCGCCGACGAGCCCTCCTTGATGCGTCCGCACGTGCCGTCTTCGTAGTTCTCGTAGAAGACCCGTTTCGCGTCGGCGTTGGGCTTGACCGGCCAGCCCGGGGTGGGAGAGCCGGGCGCTTTCCCTTCAGCCGCGGCACTCCCCGCCACCAAGAGCAGAACGGCGAGCAGTGCGGGGCCTGTGGTTTCCCAACATCCCCCCTCCCTGTCAGGGAGGGGGCAGGGGGAGGGAGATGCTTTGCAGGGTCCACCGCGCGAGAGATGCGGACCATGGAAACCGTACCCAAGTCTGCGCATCGACGCATCACTCACCCATGAGCTGACCGACGACGCGGCCGGCCTCGTTCGGGTCGTGACCCCGGTAGCGCACCTTGCCCTCGAGGTCGATCACCAGGAAGGTCGGAATGCCTTTGACCCCGTACCGGTTGCCGACGGCGCCTTCGGGGTCGAGGAGCACC
>DATKVD010000011.1:0-7865 GCA_035530235.1 Planctomycetota bacterium
ACCGACGTTTCCCTGGCGGCCCGGACCAGCTTTTCGGTGAGCACGTCGACGACGGCCTCCTGGAAGCTCGCCGCGACGTCCGCCAGCACCCGCTCACCGAGCCGGGGCGGTGCGTCCGTCGGCCCGGCATCCTGTCCGTGACAGTGGTAGAGCACCGCCGTCTTGAGTCCGCTGAAGGAGAAGTCGAAGCCTTCACCCGAGAGCGACCGTGGGAAGCGGATGGCGTCCGGATCGCCCCGGCGTGCCAACTGCTCGATGGCCGGCCCGCCGTGCACGTGCTCGCCCAGAAGTCCCAGGTACTTGGCGACCTTGTCGAAGGCCTCTCCGGCGGCATCGTCGACCGTGGCCCCCAGCAGCTCATGGGTGAAGACGTCGCGCACGAAGTAGATGCTGGTGTGTCCGCCCGACACGACCAGTGCCACGTAGGGGGGGACGAGGTCGGCGAACGCCATGTGTGCCGCGTAGATGTGAGCCTCGATGTGGTTGACGGCGACGAGGGGTTTCCGCCAGGCCCAGGCGAGTGCCTTGGCGACGGAGGTCCCGATAAGAAGTGCACCCACCAGTCCCGGACGATTGGTGACCGCGATCCCGTGGAGGCTTTCGGAGGAGGCGGCGGCCGTCTCCAGCGCCGTCTGCACCACCGGGACGAGGGTCCGGAGATGCTCACGACAGGCGATCTCGGGCACGACCCCGCCGAAGCGCACGTGGAGTCGACTGGACGAGGCGACTTCACTGGACAGGACGACGTGACCGTCGTCGACGACCGCGGCGGCGGTCTCATCACAGGATGTCTCGATTCCAAGGAGTCGCACGTTTCCGCTCATGTCATCCGGTGAAGCTTCCCGCCTCCGTCACAGCGACACCGCGGGCACGGAGGACCGGACTTCAAAGGTTCGTGGCGGGCTTGTCCTCCTTCTCGGGGGTGGGCGTGTCCACTGCGGGTGCGGGCTCCTTTCTGAGCAGCACCATCACCTTGAGGGCGTCGACGGCCCGGGTGAGCTGTTCGTCCTTGAACTCGGCCGGCTTCTCCGTGGGCTTCTCCTTGACCTCCGGAGCGTCCTCCAGCTCCGGGACCTCACTTATCGGCTTCTCCTCGCCGGGCTTCTCCTCCCCTTCCTTCTTCGGCGAAGGCGGGGTTCCCAGTGCCTGCCACAGCCGCTGGATCTTGACCTCCTCCTCGGTGTCCGTCTCAACGACGATATCCGGAATAAGTCCGCCGTCACCGTTGTCCTCCTTGCGGTGGATGCTGCGTCCGGAAGGGGTGTAGTAATAGGCGGTGGTCAGCTTGAGTGCGGATTTCCCTCCCCGCAGGGGGATGACGTTCTGGACGGAGCCCTTGCCGAAGGTGTGCTCACCCACGATGATGCCCCGTCGGTGGTCCTGGACGGCTCCGGCGACGATCTCACTGGCACTGGCACTCCAGTTGTTCACCAGGAGCGCGAGCGGGAAATCCCTGTAGGTGCCGAACTTGTGTGCCTTGTAGGACACGGACTGCACCGCCCGTCCGCGCGTGCTGACCACCACGCCATTCTCGAGGAACCTGTCCGCCACGTTCACCGCCGTCGACAGCAATCCCCCGGGATTGAACCTCAGGTCCAGCACCAGTCCCTTCATCCCCTTGCTTTCGAGGTCGGCCACGGCCTTGTCCAGTTCCTGGACCGAATTCTCCTGGAAGGCGTTCAGTCGTATGTAGCCGATCTTGTGCTCCGGGTCGACGAAGTAGTCCCAGTGACCCGCCTCGTCGTTGCGTCGGTAGCCCCGCACACTGATGAGCGGGATCACGTCCCGCGTGATCGTCAGATCGATGGGCTTCCTCTCGCCCTCATGCACGATGGTGATGGTGACCTTGGTGCCCTTCTTGCCGCGGAGGACCTTCACGGCGTCCAGGGTGGACATCTTCTCGGTGGACTTGCCCTCGATCTTGATGATGCGGTCACCCGCACGGATGCCCGCCCGCCACGCCGGCGTGTCCTCGATGGGCGCGATCACCGTCAGCCAGTTCTGACGGATGCCGATCTCGATGCCCAGACCCTGGAACTCCCCCTTCGTCTGCGTGCGGAACTCCTCGAAATCCTCCGGGGAGATGTAGGCACTGTACCCGTCGAGACTCCGGAGGGCCCCACGGAGCGCCCCCTCGAAGATGTCCTTCTCCTCCACCTCCTCCACGTAATTGTCACGGATCTTCTCCACGACGATGGCGAGGGTCTCGAACTCCTGGTACAGGTCGGCACGACGGGCCGCGAACCCCTGCACGCACAGACTCACAAACGTGACGATCAGAACCGTCCAGATCACATCCCTGCGATGCATTGCGTTCTCCCTTTTCTTCGAGGTGGCGTCGCCGACCGAAACGAAATCACAACCGGCTGTCGCCGTGAGGACCCGAACCCGAGGGGCCGCTGCGGGCCTCGCGCAGGTCCGCCTTTCTCACGGCGTACTCATCATACACGTCCGAAAGCTTCCGCTGCTGAAGCCACTTCAGGAACCGCTTCACCGAATACCAGACGTCGTCGACCTCCGCACGCGTCATCTCGTCAAACGGAAAGCCGACGAACAGGAACTCCTCGACGTGCCCGATCCGCAGGGAGGACACCTCGGCAACGTCCTTCTCGTCGAGGTACTTCAGGAACAGGGACAGTGCCGTGGCAATGCGGTCATACTTCGGCCGCACCACCACCTCGTCCATGTCTTCAAGGAACTCGTGTGCGGCTTCACGGACGGTTTTCACGCGTATTCGACGCTCCGACACGTCCTGGGTCAATATCGGCAGATGCCGCGTAACAGTACTGTGGAACGCAGCCGTCCGGGTGGGACAAGTCCGGCTCCGCCGCAGGAACCGCCTGCGGCGGCGATTCACGGACATCGGCACGTCGCAGCCACATAGAAGCATAGTGCTTTTGAGGGCAAAATCAAGCGGGAAATCCCGTCCGTCAGGCACTTCCGGGGGGTTTGGCGCTCCTGTCGGTGCGCAGCGGCCCCACCCGCCGATCCCTTCCGCCGCGGACGCGGACGAACCGTCAGGCTGTCGCATTATGGGGCACCGCCCGGGCCACGCGGGGCTCATCACGGGGTGGGAGACGTCCTGGTCTCCAGTCGGATGCGTGCCGTCTGCCCGTCGGTCGTGACGATCAGGCAGTATTCCCCGAGACGCGGCTGGAACACCACGTGACCCTCCACGGTCTCCCCGGGCTTGAGTTCCGTGACGGTGTGTCCGTCCGACGCGGTGAAGACGGGCGTCCCGAAGTCGGCGGCGAGACTCCGGCCCCAGCGGTCGCCCAGCATCACCAGGGGCATCGCCACGGGTGATTCCCCGAGGTTCACCACCCGGAGCTGCACGTCGAGCACTCGCTGGCGGACGGTGCCGCTAAGCGTCTCCCGCCAGTCGGCGTGTGTCACGCGGCAGCGGACGCCGCCGGCCTCCACGTCCTCATTGACGGCCGTCATTGGGGGTCCGGGGGCGGGACCGGGGGTCCGCGTCTTCCACCGCCACGCCAACAGCAGTGACACCGCGGCGACCAGCGTGACGACGGCAATCGCGACGGCGATGTGAAACTGTGTCTGCTTCTCGTCGCGCATGGGGGCCCGGGGGTCGGCGGTCGGGGCGTCGGGAAGGTCCCAGGCTTCGGGGGTTTCCGGGGATGCGTCATCCGGTCGCGCGGGTCGGGTGGAGGGCACGGGCGCCGCCGCGGGCTCCACCGCCGGGGGCTCCCCCGGGACCTCGAACACCGCGCCGCACTTCGGACACTCGATGGTCATCCCCGCAAGGCCGCCTCCGAGCGCAAGCTCGAAGCCGCACCCCGGACATCTCGCCGTCCCAGTCATCTCACCGCCCTCAGCAATCCTCCCCTTCCGACGACGTCCGGAAGTCCAGCCGGTAGGCCTTCGTGTTCCGGTCGAGGAGTGCACTTCGAAGAAGCGGCCCGTCCCCGGGCTCGTTCACCAGACGGTCCACCCAGGCAAGGTCCAGTTCGGCGTGGAGGATCTCACTGGCGTGACTTCCGGCCTGGGCCTGGACGTTCCCGACGGGGTCCCAGATGGTGCTGCGACCGAAGTTGCAGTGCACGACGCCATGGTGGGTGAAGCGTCCCACACGGTTGACGCCCACGACGAAGACGTTGTTCTCCATCGCCCGTGCCCGACAGCACACCGACCATATCTCGTCGTCGGGAAACGAGCTGGCCGTCGGTGCGAAGATGACCCGTGCCCCCTGAAGGGCGTAGGCCCGGGCCAGCTCCGGAAAGCGCGTGTCGTAGCAGATCATCACCGCCACTCTGCCGAAGGACGTCTCGAACACCGGACACGACGTCCCCGTCCCGTCGCCGTGGACCTTGTTGAACTCGCCCAGGCAGGTCCCGTCGGGTCCCAGGAGATACGCGAAGTTGCCCCCCGGCCGTGAGGGGTCGTGGACCATCGACGTGATGAGATGCACCCCGTGCTCACGTGCAAACCCGGCGTACCGCTTCAGGGTCGGTCCGTCCCGGGTCTCGCCGTCGATCATGTACTCGGGGAGACACAGGAACTCGGCCCCCTCGTCCGCGGCCTGCTCACACAGGACGAGCGACTCCTCCACCGCCTCACCCGGAGGGTCACTGCGCCGCACCTGGATCGCGGCGACCCTCACCCGGTCCCTGCTCGCACCCGGCATACGTCCTCCCCCGGCGATCACCCGTGTTCGCGTCGGGCGGGCTACTCAATGTGCATGTACATCTTCTTCGGCGTCGCGCAGATGGGACACTTGTCGGGGGCGTCACCGACGAACGTGTTCCCGCACACGGGACACACCGAGATCGGCGCCGCTTCCATGTCCCCACCGGCCTCCAGCGTCTCGAGGGCCTTCCCGTAGAGTCCGTGGTGGATTTCCTCGACGGCCATGGCGAACTCGAACGACGTCACGGCGGCTTTCGCCCCTTCCTCCTCGGCCTCCGCCAGGAACTTCGGGTACATCTCCTGGAACTCGAACCCCTCGCCGTTGATCGCGGCCTGGAGGTTCTCCGCGGTTCCCTTCACGCCGCCCATCGCCTTGAGGTGTGCGTGGGCATGCACGGTCTCGGCGGCCGCGGCCGCCCGGAAGAGCTTCGCGATCTGAGCCAGTCCGTCCTTGTCGGCCTTCTTGGCAAATGCGAGGTACGTCCGGTTCGCCTGACTCTCCCCCGCAAACGCCTCCTTCAGGTTGTCGGCAGTCGCCATGTCGTGTCCTCCTTTCGGCAATCGTCCCCCGAGTTCTCAGGCGTCCGCCTGAGTCGCTCTCGCCTCCCGCGGTCGGCGCCTGCACGCGGGTCACCCGCGACCTCCCCGATGAGAACGCAGCAGTTCGACAGCGGTGGGCATCTCCCTCTTGTCCACGATGCGCCGGGTCTTGGAGCGTCCCTTCGACAGCCTGCCGCTCGGCACCACCTCGACCTTTCCCACAATGAGGGTCTTGGTTTTCTCATGCGCGATGTTGATGTACGTGATGCCAAGCAGTGCCGCCACCAGTGCCTCCCTGAGCTGCGGACGGTCGCCGTCCGCCTCGGCGCGCACGTGGATCATGTCCCGGTGTCCGTCCTTCTCGATCACCACCTGGTAATCCGTGACCCCCGGAAGCGACAGGAACGCCCGGTCGAACTCATCCGCGTAGACGTTCGCGTCGCCTCCCACGATCACCACGTCGTCGAGACGTCCCCTCACGCGGGACATCTTCCGCACCGGCAGGCCGCACTCACAGCGCGTCGGCCGCGGCATCAGGTGCGCCACGTCATGGGTGCGGTATCTGACGAGCGGCATCCCCCTGCGGCTCAGCGTGGTGAGCACCACCTCCCCGTCCTCACCGTCCGGCCTCACCTCGTTGGTGTCGGGATCCACGATCTCCACCCAGAAGTCGGGCTCCGCCAGGTGCAGACCGTTCTGACACACACACTCCGACGCGACGGCACAGGCGAACTCCATGCTGCCGTAGCAGTCGAGCAGCTTCGCCCCCCACGCCGTCTCGATCTCGCGGCGGAACGTCTCCGGCCACGCCTGTCCGGCCACCTGGATGTACCGAACGCCCAGAGTGCTCAACTCCGTGCCGGCCTCACACGTGATGCGGTGCAGACAGGCGGGCATGGTGAGGAGGAAGTCGATCTCGTACTCCCGGATGAGGTCGATCTGCTCGGCGGGGTCCCGTCCTGAATGGGAGAGGATGCCGAATATCCCGGCGGCCTCGATGCCGCGTCGGGCGACGCTTCCGGCCGACCACGTGGGGAGGTCCGTGTTGAAGATGGCCATGGCCCGTCTCACCCCGGGCAGCCTGCCCAGGAAGCTCCCCATCATGTTTATCTGTCGTTCAAGGTCCCCCGACGTGAAGTAGATCTTCTTGGGCACGCCCTTCGTGCCCGTGGTCGTCAGAACGTGGATGAGTTCAGCGGTCGGAACACAGATGTATTCCTCGGGATGCTCGGCGAGTTGCTCCGGGGTGGTGAATGGCATGTGCCTCAGCACGTCGGGGGAGCGGATATCGGAAAGCCCGACACCGGCCTGGTTCCAGCGTGCCCGCTGTGCGGGACTTCTCCGGTAGACGTACCGCAGCATGTGGACCAGCTTCGCCCGGGCCAGCCCCCGGACGAGCCAAACCGGCACGTAATCGAGCATCCCCGCCAGCCGACGGGGACGCGCCCGAATCGGTCGTTCCATCCCGCGATAGAGCCAACCCAGCATCACGCTCGCTCCATTCTGAACGTCCGCGTGAAACGCCGGCGACGGCCGTCCGGAACACGCCCTTTATCATAGGGTCTCCCGGCCCCCTGGCAAGCGCATAATCGGCCGGGTGCGACCCGGGACTCACGATTCCGGGGCCGATCTCCGCAGAAGGAGCGGGGGAAAGAGGGTGTTCTGGACGACGCTCAACACGACCAGGACAATGACGAAGAGCTGTGAGGCGGCCGACCATCCGGCCGTGAGCCACCCCAGTCCGACGGCGAGCAGGAGAAACCCGATCAGACGTGTCGGGCGCCGACGCGTCCCGCCGTCGCCCAGGCAGACCAGGTGACTCCAGACCGCAATGACAAATGCCAGACCCATCGCCGTCAACGGGACGCCCAGGATCGGCAGGCGGCCCGTGAGCTGCATGCTGTCCGGGGCTGAGAGGTCCCGCATCCACAGGAACCCCCGGCCCGCAAACGCCGGGGCCGACTGGACGACAAGGATGGCCGCCAGCAAGACCGGCACCTGAACCAGCGCGGTGCCCAGCGGCACCAGGGGCGTTACGTGCTTCCGGGCGTAGAACCGGTGCACCCCGGCTCGTCCCGAGCGGTAGTCGTCCGCGCGGCGCCAGAGGTCCGTCACCTCCGGCTGAACCGTCTTCAGCCTCACCAACTGCCGTGCTTCCTTCCAGCCCAGCGGCCCGAGGAGGACCTTCAGCAGACACGCGGTCAGCAGCACCCCCAGGCCGAGGCTTCCCGTCAGCGAACCCAGCCGGCCGACCGCACCCATGACGAGGGCGTCCGCGGCCCGCATGAGACGGGACCTGTGACCGCCCTGAACGACCGCCGACCCTTCCGTCCCCTTGCCCCCCAGGCAGTAGACGTTCCCGTTCGCCGCGCCGAAGATCACCTTGCCGTCGACCACGGCGGGCGAAGACTGGATCCGTGCGTCCATCGCCGTGAGAAAGAGATCCACCGTGGTGTCGTAGGACCAGATCGGCGTCCCGTCGTTCACGCTGACGCACCGGAAGCGACCGTCATCCGCACCGAAGAGCACCTGGTCTCCGCAGATGGCGGGCGTGCTGAGGATGGGGCATCCCACCTCGACCCGCCAGACCTCCTTCCCCGTCGCCGCATCCAGTGCGTACAGGAACCCGTCGCGCGACCCGAAGACCGCCCGCCCGTCCGACACCGCCACCGAGCCGA
>DATKVD010000012.1:0-14067 GCA_035530235.1 Planctomycetota bacterium
ATTACACGGTGCCGGAGGCCCTCGCCTGGCTGCGCACACTCGTCCGCACCCTCGTCCACGAGTACGGCTACCGGTGGATCAAGCTGGACGGACCGATCCGGCGGTACTACGCCGGCGGCGTCTTCCGGAGCCCTCAGGTGACCTCAGTGCAGCACATCCGTCTGGCGCTCGAAGCGATCCGTGAGGCCGCGGGCGACGCGATCCTTGAAGGGGAGGGATACTACGGCCCGTCCATCGGACTCGTGGACACCCAGCGCGTCACGCAGGACATCCAGCAGGACTGGCCGCGCCTGAGACACACCGCGCAGGTGAACCTGCTTTCGACCTTCATGCACCGCAGGCTCTGGATCAACAACCCGGACGCGTTCATCCTGCGCGACGCGCCGACGCCTCACTACTCCCCCGAGGGAACACCCGAAACCGTGATGACGCAACATGAGCTGGAGACGGAGGTTACGGCGCTGGCGCTCTCGGGCGGCGTCGTGATGCTGACCGACCGCATGATCCAGCTCAGGGAGCGACGCAAGGCGTTCGTCGATGCGTTCATCCCGATTTACCCCACGCCCGCGAGACCCGTCGATCTCTTCAACGCGAGGACCTGTCCCGAGATATTCCACCAGAAGGTGAGGACAGCCTGGGAAGCCTACGACGTCATCGCGGTCTTTAACTGGGAAGATGCGCCCCGGGCAATCGAGGTCCCGCTCGACGGGATCGACCTCGAGCCGGCGGAGCGCCGGGTCGCGTTCGAGTACTGGACACAGACATTCCTCCGAACGGTCCAGCACGCCCTCGACCTCGATGAGATTCCCGCGCACGGCGTCCGCGTGATCGCGCTCCGTGCCCTCCGCGAGCATCCGTTCGTCATGGGGACGTCGCTTCACGTCACGCAGGGCGGGGTTGAGCTGAGCGGACAGACGTGGGACCAACGGAAACAGGTGCTCGGCTTCACCGTGTCCTCGTGGGCGAGGTGTCCACGCTCGGTACACGTCCACGTGCCGGACGGGCTCGCCCTCGACGCCGTCCGGTGCACGTCGAACCCGCTGTCACATGACCTCAAGTCCCCACATCATCTGCTCGTGGAGTATGAAGCCGGCGGAACGGTCCGTTTCGAGGTGTCGTTCCGCCCGAGGGCGTGAGGCGCTACGACTTCCAAAGGTCCTTCAGCATCCGGATGCCTTCACGGAGTTCCCTGACCTGCTCTTCTCCGGTGATCTCGCGCTCGATGACCAGCGGGCCCCGGTAGCCGAAGGACTTGAGTCCGGCGATGAACCGCGGGATGTCCACGTCCCCTTCGCCGAGCGGGGTCATCTGGCCGAGCTGTCCCTCCTCGGTCGGCCACTTGCCGTCCTTGACGTGGACGCTCACGACCTTGTCCTTGAGCATCTCGAGGGCCTCGTGCGGGTCAGCGGAGCCGTAGAGGATCATGTTGGCGGGGTCGAAGTTCACGAAGACGTTGTCGCGTCCGACGTCCTCCATGAAACGCACCAGCACCGCGGCCGGCTCCTGTCCGGTCTCCATCGCCACCGAGAGCCCGAGGCCCCGGCAGTAGTCCGCGATCTTCTGAACCACCACGACCATCTCCCCGTACTGCGGGTCGTCCGGGTCTTCGGGGATGAACCCGATGTGCGAGCCGACGTAGGGCGCGCCGAGGAATTTCGCGAGGTCACAGCATTCCCACGTGCGTTCGAGACGGCTTTCCCGGGCCTCGGCGTTGAGATACCCCACCGTCCGCTTGACCGTCTCGACGTCGTCGTAGGCCTCGCCCTCGAACCCGACGAAAATGGTGAACACTTCGATGCCCGCCTCGTCGATCATTCGCTTGAGTTCGGTTCGCCTGGGCTCTCTCAGCCACTCGTCGCCCGGCGAACCGAGCTGGATGAGACGGATGCCGAGGGATTTCACCTTGGCGATGTTCTCGACGGGGTCCTGGCCGACGTTAAGCATGATTCCGATTTCGTTGGGCTGCATGACCTTCCCCCTGAAAGGATTTCGGCGACCAAGGAAGCTGTATGTCGTGTTCTGCGAGTAGGAATTGTAGCCGACCACGAAACCGTGTGCAAGTCGAAAGGTTCCGGGAGCCGTCCCCAGCTTACCGGCGTCGCGGCTTCGGCCCCCTCTCCCCCCCGATGCATCGGGGGGGAGAGGGCAGGGGTGAGGGGCTGGATGCCGGCAAGTGCCCCCCTCACCCGTACCCTCTCCCCCCGCAAGTCGCCGACGCTCCATAGCTATGGCGACGGAGCGCGGGGGGCGAGGGGAGAAAGAGACAGCCGCGTGAGGGAACCGGGTACGGGTCAGGAAACGTTCCCGCTTGACGCCGGATGCACGTGCTGATAGCATGCGCCGATTCGTCTAGCGGAGACCGTCGTGGGCTACCTCCTTTCCATCGTCGCCGTCATTCTCTGGGGACTCGTTCAGATCCCCATCAAGATCGCGAAGGCCCCGGGGCGCGTGGGCGTGATGGTCAGCATGCCCGCGGGGATCGCGGCGGTGGTCCTGATCCTGCTCTTCCAGGGGAATCTCGTCCTCCCGGAGGCGGTCGGCCGCGACTGGTTCCTCATTCTCCTGACAGGCGTGGCGACGTTCCCGGTGGCCACCTACATGTACTTCGAGGCCGTGAAGCGCGCGGGAATCACCTCGGCCGCTCCCATCACCCGACTGACGCCCGTTATCGTCGTGGTGGCCTGTGCCGCGCTGGGCATCCAGGCGCTCTCCTGGCCGGTGGCCTTCGCCGCCCTCACGGTGTTCATCGGCGGGGTCTTCCTGGCCCGGGGCGCCGGGCGGGCCCACCCCATCGAGAGCCGCCGCGACCTCAAGATCGGTCTCACCTACGCCCTCATCGCCTGCGTCATGTGGGCCGTCGGATACGTCGGGGTGGGTCAGATCTCAGAGCAGATCCCGCGCATCCTCGTCCTCTTCTACGGTCTGGGGTTCGGTGCGGTCCTCCACTGGGCCGTCATGGCCGCTCTCGGGCGTCTGAAGGAACTCAGGAAGCTCAAGCGTCTGGACGTCCTCTGCTACTGTATTCAGGGGGTGGGAAGCTTCGCGCTGGGTTACTGGGCCATGTTCGAGAGCATCAGCTACCTGGGGTCGGACAAGTCGGCGGTCATCAGCGGGACGTGGCCGGTGGTCGGGGTGGCGGCGGGCATTGTGGTGTTTCGAGAGCCCATGAACCGCCAGAAGCTCGTCGGGGTCGTGCTTCTCATCCTGAGCGCCGTTCTCGTGGGAATTGATCCCTTCTTTTAGGGTTTTCCCTTGACTCCCCGTGAGGGTAGGTTAAAGGAATCTCGGGGGACTAAGCGGTTTCACCCGAGTTCTTTGAGGTACGAGCGTGGTGGGGCTCCTGTCCCACCACGCCAAACCCGGCAAACAGGCGGCGCACGCAGGAGCCCCGTCGCCCAGGCATTTCAGGAGAAATGGGATGGGATTTCCGAAGACAAACATCGGCGGCATCGAGCTGTCACGTCTCTTGATCGGGTCAAACCCGTTCGGGGGGTTCTCGCACTTCTCGAAGGCCCGGGACGTCTGGCTCCGGTCCTACTTCACCGTGGAGCGGATCTGCGAGGTGCTGGAAGCGTGCTCGGCGCGGGGACTGAACGGGTTCGTGAGCGGGGTGGTCGGCAAGTTCTCCGAGGCACTGAAGATGCACGAGGACAGGACGGGCCGGAAGCTTCACTGGATCTGCACGCCGGCGGGCGGCGGGGCGGACGTGGGCGGGGAAACGATCGAGGAGCAGATCGACTGGTGCGCCAAGCGCGGCGTCGATTACATCCTCCCGCATCCCTGCTGGACGGACGACCGCCTGGTGCCGGAGAAGAAAGAGATCATCGGGCTCGACGACATCACCAGGCGCGTGCGCGACCTCGGAATGATCCCGGGCGTGAGCACCCATCGCCCTGAAGCCGTCGTGGTCTGCGACACCCGGCCCTATGACGTCGAGACCTACATCCAGATCCTGAACGTCATCGGGTTCCTGATGCCCGTCGAGACCGACTGGTGCTCCCGGGTGGTGCGGCAGGCGGCGCACCCGGTGATCTGCATCAAGCCGCTCGCCGCCGGTCGCGTCATGCCCCCCACCGGGCTCAAGTGGACCTACGACAACTGCAAGCCCGTCGACACGGTCGTCTGCGGGTTCATGAGCGTGGAAGAGGCGAACGAGGACATCGACATCTGTCTCGAGATCCTCACGGGCGCCAAGCGTGAGGAACAGCTGCAGGTAACCCGCTCAAAGCGGTCCATCATGAAGGAGCAGTCACCGACTGCACGCGCAGGGGCACGGCACGCCGTGCCCCTGCAACCTTATGGTCCACAAGCGAGGAGACGATGAAGAAAATCCGACTGGGCGTGATCGGGGCCGGGTCACGCGGGGGATGGTTCATCCGGAACAAGTTCATGCCCACGCGGTTCAACCAGTACGCCGTCTCGAAGGACTTCGAGCTGGTGTCGGTGGTGGAACCCTCCGACGACTGGCTGGCCAAGGCCTTTCCCGACGGGATGGGAGAGGTCCGGCGGGAGGACGACTGGCGGAAGATGCTGAAAGCGGCCGACATCGACGTGGCCGTCATCATGACGCCCGACCATCTGCACGAGGAGATGGCCGTGGCGGCGTTCCGCGCAAAGAAGCACGTCTTCTGCGAGAAGCCCCTCGCACTGACGCCCCGGGGGTGCCTGCGCGTGATCCGCGCCGCCGACAAGGCGGGGAAAAAACTCATCATCGGCTTCGTGCTCCGCTACGCCCCCATCTACGTGAAGATGAAGGACCTGATCGACCAGGGCGTCATCGGGAAGGTGTGCGGGGTGTGGATGCTTCACTCGGTGGCCGGTGCGAGTGACTTCTACTTCCATGACTGGCACGGGGTCTCGGAATTCACGAACAGTCTGCTGCTCCAGAAGGGCTCGCACGACCTCGACATCATCAACTGGATCGTCGGGGCGAGACCCGTGGGGGTGACGGCCTTCGGTGCACGACAGTATTTCGGCGGCACGAAGCCGAACACCCTCGTCTGCCCCGAATGCGACCTCAAGCGTACCTGCCCCGAGTTCCAGACGGGACCGCGACAGCAGTGCGCGTTCCGGAGGGAAATCGACGTCGACGACAACCACGTCGTCATCGTCCGGTACGAGAACGGCGTGGTGGCCAGCTACAACGAGTGTCACTTCACCCCGGACGACAACCGTGAGTACACGTTCATCGGGACGGAGGGGAAGCTCTACATGAACGGGGCGGAGAACTGGATCCGCGTGCAGAAGCGACACGACAAGGGTCCGATTTCGGAATTCCGGATGCATGCCCTGGGGGGACACGGCGGCGGCGACGACCGACTGCTCGAGGACCTGGCGAAGTGCGTGCGCGGAAAGGGAGAGCCGGTGGCGGGAGCCGGGTCCGGCTACCTCAGCATCCTCGTGGCCGACGGCGCCGCCCGGTCCATCCGCCAGGGAAAGGTGGTCGACCTGACCAAAACGCCGAAATGACCGTGAAGCCCATGACCCCCCGGCAGAGACTCCTCGCGGCGATGCGCTGCGAACAGCCGGACCGCGTGCCCATCCAGGTCCGCGGCGTCTATCCCACCCACCCCAACTGGATGAAGGACCACCACGAGAGCTACCGCGTGCTGCACGACCTCGTACGGGACCGGTGCGATCCCGTTCACCCGTTCGCCATGGGGTCGGGGTGGTTCGGCATCGACCGGGACAGCGTGAACCGACGCGTGGACGAGGTCCCGGTGGACGCCGACTGGGTCGAGGACGTGGTGACCATCGAGACGGCGCGGGGGCCGCTGACCCGCTCGTTCCGGCGGAGTCTGAGAGGCGAGCCGGGGTTTCAGATGAAGCACGCCGTCTCCAGCGAGGAGGAGGCGGAACGGTTTCTCAGCATCCCGGTGGCGCCGCCGAGGCCGAACGTCGACGGGTTCTTCGAGACGGTCGAGCGTGTCGGCGAGCGTGCGCTCGTCATCGCCGAGATCGGCAGCGACCCGATCGGACTGGTGCAGAACCTGATCGGTTCGGAAACCCTCGCCATCTGGTCGCTCACCGCCAGGGGGATGATCGAGCGTCTGCTGGCGGCGCTGGCGGCGCGGTGGACGTCGTTCGTCGAACGGGTCCTGGACGCGGGCGTCGGACCCGTGCTGGCCACCCTCGGACACGAACTCGCACTGCCGCCGCTCCTCGCCCCGAACGATTTCCGCGACTTCGTCGTCGACGTCGAAAAGCCCGTCATGGACATGATCCACCACCACGACTGCCTCGTTCACGTCCACTGTCACTATAACCTCAGCAAGGTGCTCGACGGGTTCGTCACGATGGGCGTGAACTGTCTGCACCCCGTCGAGGCACCGCCGATGGGCGACATCGAACTGGCCGAGGCGAAACGACGACTGGCCGGAAAAGTCTGCATCGAGGGCAACCTGCAGATCGGCGAACTCCAGGAGGGGACACCCGCGGAAATACGCGAGACCACGAGGCGGATCATCGAGGACGCGTCTGAAGGCGGCGGACTGATCCTGTGTCCGACGGCGTCCCCCTTCTGGCCGACACTGTCCGACCGCACGAGGGACAACTATCGGGCGTTCGTGGAGGCCGCACGCGAATTCGGGGTCTACGGACCGACCGCGTGACGGCGCGGTGCCCGCCGCCGGGGCGGTCCCGGGACGCGGTAAAATTCGCCAAAAACGTGGCCCTGCGGCCGCCGTGTGATATAATTAAGGGTGGAGAGGGTACGTCCGCAGGGCGAGCCGGACCGCGGAAGTGCTTCAGTCGGCCAGCCCAAGCGCCGATACAGAACAGTGTAACCCGTTGGTGCAATTAGACTTGCAGGGGGGGGGTATCATGAGGAAGCTCCTGCCGTTCCTGGTGGCCGCCGGCGTGGGTCTGGCATTGCTGCTGTTGCCGGCAGGCCGAACCGCACGCGCACAGTCGGCCGCCGATCGGGAAGCCGATTCGCTTCTCGAGCGGATAAGATCGGCCAAGTCCCGCCAACAGGCGACCACCTCTGCGAAGCCGGACGACAAGAAGATCGATCTGAACGCACCCGGAGAGGGAAAAACCGACAAGGAGGGGACGGAGAAGGACGAATCCAAGGCCCCCAGACGTCGAGAGGCGGTCGAGGTCATCACGGACCCGTACGAGTACATGCGGCGGATGGGCACGATGCCCCGTGCGGGCACGCGTGACCTTCTGAGGTCCTATGACATCGAGAGAACGCCGAACGAACTGCTCGAGCGCATCCGCGAGAGCCGGGTGACCGACGATCGGGCAAAGAAGAAGGCGACCGAGCGGAAGGAGACCGCCCTTCGCCGGACCTCGCAGCAGCCGTCGACGACCGATTACCGACAGGGCCTCTCGGATTACAATCTCGAAGACAAGTATCTCTCACCCCTGAGTGAGCTGTCCGATGGCATCGGGGCCGATGCACTGAGAGCGCCGGCGTCTCCGAGGGAGGCGGCCGCCGAGTTGAGACGCAGCACCAGTCCCACCGACCTGCCCGATCCCAACAAGAACCTGGACCGGTACCAGAAGGGACTCCGGGAGCAGTACGGCGAGAAGGGGGCACTGCCGCAGTACGTGGACACGAACCTCCGCGGCACCTACGAAGCCGGCCGCTTCAAGAGCTGGCTCCAGAATGAATACGGCACACGCGTCGAGACGGACCAGTTGGACGTGTCCCAGCTCAACAACGCTTACAGGGAGTTCCAGGCACTGCCTCCGGTCAATGAGTCCCTGGGACGACGTGACAGCTACATCCCCAACTCACAGAACTTCCTGAGCGACGTCTACCGGGGCACCATCTACAGTCAGTCCAACACCATCGATCCCGGACGACGGAACTGGTCCCCCTCATTCTCCCAGTCCAAGTACAGCACCGCCGACTATTACAACCTCAACACGTTCGACTCCTACAGTGACTACTACGAGCGAGAGTATGGCGTCAGCAAGGCGTTCGTTCCGGGCTCCTCGGCACGACACTACGACATCAACACGATGAAGCAGTGGGAGGATTCACTGCGTCGGGACTACGGGATGGACTCGCGCGCCGGAGACCGGACCTACGCCGACCTCTACCGGCTCTACACCTCCAAGCCCGGGTATTGATCCCCCCGAAGGACGGGCGTCGGTCTCACTCACGACCGACCCCTTTTTCCCGCCGGGACGCCACAAGGGGATTGACTCCGCCCACGCCTCAGCTATAGTGACCCCCAAACACGCGGTCCCCAAATACCAAGGAGTTGACTGATGGTGAAAATGTGTCTCTGCTCGAAGGTGCTGCAGGGCATGGAGCTTACCGACGCGATGCGGGCCGCCGCGGACATCGGGTATCGCGCGGTGGAGCTTTTCGCCATCAAGACCCACCTCATGCCCGACGACCCGGAGAGCAAGACGAAGGAGCTGAAGGCCCTCAACGACGACCTCGGCATCGAGCTGGCGTCGATCTGTGCCTACGTGGGCGGGTTCGACGTGAAGGACGACGCGGCGTGCGGGCAGGAGATCGAGAAGTTCCGCAGGCACCTTGCCCAGGCCGACATCCTCGACGCACGCTACATCCGTGTCAACCCCACCTACGTGGGCTATGAGCGCGTCCCGACACCCGACGAAAAGAAGCGGTTCGCCGAGTGGGCCGGGAAGTGCGCCGACCTCGCCGACCGTTCGGGCCGCGGCATCTGTCTCGAAAACAACCTCAACATGATCGCAACCGTGCGGGGCACGTCCGAGGTGCTCGACCTCATCGGACGCACGAACGTCGTGGTCAGTTACGACCCCGGCAACATCATCCGTGCCGACGGCAACAACTACGGACGAAACGCCGTCCGCGCCTTCGGCGACCGCATCGCCATCCTCCAGGTCAAGCAGATCGACATGACCATCGAGCCCCTCGACGACCCGGCGTGCTTCGTGTTCTACGACGAGGGACACGTGGACTACTCACAGATCTACGAGGCCCTGGCCGACTCCGACGTGCTGGAATACGTCTCGGTGGAATGTCACAAGCCGCCGGAGGAAGGGATGACCGAGCGCGACGTGGCGGCACGGGAATACCGGCTCATCAGGGAGCATGCGCGAGCCTACTTCGACGACCTCCACTGACACTCGGCGCCGCACGTCGCGTGCGAAGGTCGGGTGACCGCGTCGGAATCGCCCGTTACTGCGACAGCCTATTCGGGGGTGTCCGCAATGAAGACCCGGCTTGCCCTGCTGGGAGGAACACCTGTGGGCGGGCCCGCTCGCCCGCCCTATCCACGTTTCAGTCCCTCGGCGGTCAGGGAGGTCGCACGGCTGCTGCGTCAGGGGGAAACGGTCGCCCTGGGCCGGACGAGCAGGACACTGGCAAAGGCGGAGCGCGCGATCAGCCGGTATCACGGCGGGCGCCACGTCCTTGGGCTGAACTCGGGTCATGCTGCACTCCTCTGTGCCCTCATGGGACTGGAGATCGGTCCCGGCGACGAGGTCATCACCACCCCGTTCACCTGGGGAGCGTCGATCTCGTGCATCCTGCACGTCGGGGCGATCCCGGTCTTCGTCGACGTCGATCCCGTCAGCGGTCTGATGGATGCGAGGAAGATCGAACCGGCGATCACCCGCAGGACGAAGGCCATTCTGCCCGTTCACCTGTTCGGTCAGCCCGCCGACATGCCCGCCATCAACCGGATCGCGAGGCGACACAGGCTCTTCGTCATCGAGGACGGAAGTCAGGCCCACGGCGCGACCATCCACGGGAAAGTCGTCGGGAACTGGTCGGATGCGGCGGGCTTCAGCTGCATGGGCGGCAAGCTCCTCGCCACGTCCGAGGCCGGATACCTCGTCACACCTCACGAGGACGTCTTCTGGAAGGCGGCGATGATGTGTCAGCACTACGGCCGCAGCGCCGAGCCGGGCTTCCCCGAGGCCTTCAAGCCCTGCGTGGACAGTCTCGTCTTCACGTTCCGGCTGTCGCCGCTCATTGCCGCGCTCTTCCCCAGTCAGATCCGCCGGCTCCCCCGCCAGATTGCGGCCCGTCAGGGAAACGCAGACCGGTTCAGGGAAGCGATGCGTCCCTGCGAGTTCATCGAGTTCCCGAAGCTGAAGAAGGGACACCTTTCCAGCTATCACATGCTGACGACGAACTTCCGTCCCGACAAGGCCGGCGTCCGCAGGGAGACGGTGCAGAAGGCCCTGGCGGCCGAGGGGGTGTCGGTCTTCCCGTACGTCCCGGCACCCATCACCCGGTGGAGACGCCTTCAGTGGAAGGACTACCACGGTCCCGTGCCGTTCTGGCTGCCCAACCTGGAACGGGCCGGAACAGACTACGCCGCCGCGAAGCTCCCCAACTGCGACTTCAAGGTCGAATACTCCCTCGAGATGGGCTGGAACTACTACCGTCCAGACCCGAAAGGCATGAAGCGGATGGCGGCGGCGTTCCTCAAGGTTCAGGACCACCTGGACGAGCTGCGTGCCTGGGAGGAGCGAGAGGACCGCAAGCGGAAGGACGATGAGAACGTCGTGGTGGGCGCCGCCAGACGCGCCGCCGACGCCTACCGACGACGCTGACGCCGTCCGGGAGAGAACCGATGGGGTCTTCCGACTTCTGGACGCCGCACCTCGGGGCCGTCTCGCTCACCTTCGACGACGGTCACCCCTCACAGCTGTCGAAGGCGATCCCGCTGATGGACCGTGCGGGCATCCGCGGGACCTTCTATCTCAACCCGCAGGGGGACGACTGGCGGAAGACGCTCCAGCCCTGGAGCGACGTCGCCCGACGCGGACACGAGATCGGAAACCACAGCCTGTCGCACACCTGCTCGAACAATTTCTGGGGCGGCCGCGGCGGCCTCGAGGACCGGACGCTCGACGAGATCGAGACCGATATCCTCGCCGCGCAGGAGCGGCTCGTCGAGATCGCCCCGCACCAGGCCGACTGGACCTTCGGCTATCCCTGCTACAACATGTTCGTGGGAAGAGGCGTGGACCGACGGAGCTACGTGCCGGTGGTCGCGAAGCACTTCCTGGCCGGGCGCGGGCCCGGCGAATACGGTTTCGCCAACCGCCCCGACGTCGTGGACCTCCCCTCTCTCTGGAGC
This sequence comes from Planctomycetota bacterium, assembly GCA_035530235.1. GTDB lineage: Bacteria > Planctomycetota > DG-23 > DATKVD01 > DATKVD01 > DATKVD01. The sequence continues at coordinate 11,046 of DATKVD010000012.1, forward strand.
ACGTCCGTCACGCTGATGAGCGCCTTCGAGATGATCGGCCTCGTGGAAGGTCTGGCGGGAACGGGGCAGTGGGTGGTGCTGGTTTTTCACGAGATCGACGGCTCGCGTCTCACCGTGGGGAGCCACGACTTCAAGCTGCTTCTGGACTACCTGGTGCGGCGTGCCGACGCGATCTGGACGGCGCCCGTCGTCGAGGTGGCCCGGAAGATCGCCGACGCCCGACGCGACGGATGAGGCCTCACGTCGTCTTCCGGTACTTGCCCTTCTCTTCCTTGACGAACCGCTGAAACCCGTGACGCTTCAGGTTCTTGTCGCTGAGCATCGACTTCACCGACTGTCCCCGGACGGCCGGCGGCGTGATGAGACGTCGCACGGGCCCCCCGCAGTCCGGACACGCCGAGAGCGCGTCGTCCTGCATCGACTGCACCACCTCGAACGGCTCGGTGCAGTGCGTGCAGCCTTTCGCGTCCTCGGTTTTCTGGTAAACGTAGGTCGGCATCGGCGCCTCTCCTCCCACCTATTCTACCGCTCGAGGCGGATCTCGTCCACCGCAATGGTGCCGCTCCGGACCTCGACGAAGGGCTCGCCCCCGCGGACGCCCACGGTCCCGTAGCCGGTCGCGGTCGAAAGGAACGCACGGAAGTCGCCCTCGACCGCCGACGTGAGGTAGAGCACCTTCTCCACGGCGTCGTAGCGTGCCCCCGACAGGGCCTGCAAGAGGGCGTAGCTCGACATCGCCCGGGCGTACCAGTGTCCGCACTCGTATTCGTTGAACGGGTTCCGCACGCGCCCGTCGTAGCGGCTGCGGGCCGTCCGCACGATCTCCAGCCCTTCGTCCACGTGTCCCGTCATGATCAGGTGCGAGGCCACCTGGTATTCGTAGCCGGTCCACACCTCGTTCGAGTACGGGAACGGCAGCGAAAGCTGTCCGCCCTTCGGCCAGGTGCAGAGGAGCAGTCCGCCCTCGGCCCCGAGGGCGTAGGTGGGACGCTGCGGGTTCGCGTGCTCCGACAGGTCCCGCTTCAGGTTATACCGGTGCACGGCCCGCAGGTGGCTCTCGACCTTGTCGGCGTCGAGGATCTCCCCGAGACCCGAGACCGCCGCCATCCACGCCCCGAGCACCCCGTCGGCCAGACACCCCGTGCCGTACTGATACTTCGGACCTTCCGCCGCCAACAGTGCTTTCGCTTCGTCCGAGTAGTCGGCATTCCAGCTGCCTTCGGACAACGCCGCCGGGTCCGCCGCCCTCAGACCTTCCCACTGGATCTTCTGGATGAAATACTCGCCGTTGAAAAGCTCGGTCTCGACCCGGCGTCTTCCCTTGTTGTAGAGCCGGACGTAGGCCGTCACGTCATCGCCCGACGCTTCGCCCATGACCGTCGCGGCCCTCAGCGCCCCAAGGTAGAACGACGAGCACATCCCGTCCGCACCCCAGAACTCGATGTCGTAGGTGTTGTGGTGGGGCTCGACGAGCACGCCCCCGCGGTCCGGGTCCCACGTGTCGATGCAGTAGTCGAGGCTCTGCTTCACGCGCGGCCACAGGCTTTTCATCCACGGGGTGTCGCCCGAGATGCGCCAGTCACGGTAGACCTTCATGATGCCGCCCAGCTGTCCGTCGGCCGCCGCGTGGAACTTATGCGCCGTCGGGCGGATGGGAAGCGACGCCCGGAAATCCTGGTGTCCCCGGTCGTCCTGGTTCTCGTGGAACTCGGTCCGGCGCAGGCTCCTCTCCAGCTCCGGGAAGAGGTGCGGCAGGGCCTGGGCGTAGTTCCAGACGTGCGTGCAGGACCCCTCACAGCACCCGACCGTGTCGCAGCACCCCTCCCATGCCCACAGGCGCCCGTCGGTCTGACGCAGCACGGTGGGACTCTTGAGGATGGTGAGATTGGCGGCGACCGCTTCGACGACCTCCGCCGGCAGCGTCGTGTCATGGAAGCAGTCCGAGAACGCCCTGGACCGTGCGCGAAGGGCGTCGTAATGTTCGTGCCAGTATGCGGTGACCTCCGCGATATCGCCGAAGCGGCCGGCGTACCACGGGACGTGGGTCCCGCCCGCGCAGCACGCCGCGGCGGGGTCCTCATGCCGGCCCCGTCTCAGGTCGGTCCTCGGCACGTACCACGCCAGGTGCACCCGGACCGTTTCCGACTTGCCCGCTGAAAGACGCATCGGCACGTAGAGGCTGCCGCCCGGACTCGGTGCACCCCCGGCGATCGTCGCGGCCTCAGGGGCGGCGCCCTCGATGACGGACTTCCAGACCATGGTCAGCGGGTCAAACCACCCGCCCCGGAACCACGCACAGTTCACCCTTACGTCGGCGTCGTCCGCCGTCACGCTGAAGTCGCCGCGGTCGTGCGGCTTCTCCGTGGTTCCGTCCTGGTGGAGCACGAAGCCGCCGGGGACGGAGCGGACCTGTCGGGCGCCGTCACCGGCCGCCATGAAGTTGCCCGCGTGAAAGCTGAACACGGCATCGACCGAGGTGCGGGACGTGTTGACGAGACGGTATTCGAGTGCGGCCACGGGCAGGCTCGAATCATCCGCGTCCGGCGGGGTGAAGGGACTCCAGCCGGTGATCTCCACCTCGACGGGCAGCTTCGCGTCGTGGAGCGTGACCGTCGCGAAGGGAAAGCGTGCGGTGAATGCCGCCTCCCGGAACCTCGGCAGGCCGTAGCTCTTGCCGCCGCCGCCGTTTCCGGAGCTGCCGCGGTTCTCCCGACCCCACGGAAACATCACCTTCCACCCGGGCACCGGGCCTTCCAGCACCCGCGCGACGTTAGGCTCGCCCCTCACGCATACCGCACCGAAGAGGAGCGGCTCGTTGAAGACGTCCGGACGGTTCCGCACGGACACGTGAGAGATCGCACCCGCGCCTTCCAGACAGACCATCCCCGCCCCGATGCCCCCGAGCGGGAAGGCGACCTTCGCCAGGTGTTCTCCGCGATATGTCCGCATCGGCGTCTCTCCCTTCCCGCGAACGTGTCACGTCGAGCGGTCATGGTACCGACCGCGTCGAGGGGTGTCAACA
>DATKVD010000013.1:0-2964 GCA_035530235.1 Planctomycetota bacterium
TCTCCCAGACCAACCACGGCAACGAGGAGACGATGGTGCGGTGGATCAAGGACGGGGCCGGCTACCGGCACGACTACACGGTGATGGACCGATACCTCGACGCGGTCGAGAAGCACATGGGCACGCCGAAGATGGTCTTCCTCTACGTGTGGGACTACCCGTACAACGAGCGGAAGGAGGCCGAGGGGTTCCGCGGGTGCGTGGAGGTGAGCACGGGCGAGGTGGCGGTGAGCCTGCTCGACGACAAGGGCGGCGTGACGATGACGAAGCTGCCGAAGTACGGCGACCCGCGGTCGAAGGCCCTGTGGAAGCCGGTGATCGACGGCGTGATGGAGCGGCTGAAGAAGCGCGGGCTGGAGAAATCGGCGCTCCTGGGCTGGGCGACGGACATCCCGCCTGCGGACGAGGTGATCGCGCTCTTCGCCGAGCTGGCGCCCGACGTCCCCTGGGCGGTCGGCTCGCACAGTTTCTACAGTCACCAGGACCGGGAGATCGACAAGGCCGGTGCGCCCGTGAAGTATGCCACCCTCGTGAGCGCCTCCCGGTACTTCCGTCGGGGCCGCTTCAAGACGGATTTCTTCGCGTGGAAGCCGTCCGACCGTGTGGTGACCGCTTACTTCCGCGGCCTGTTCAACAACCATCCGATCACGGACTTCCGTTTCGTGACGGACCGCACCACCGAGGGCGGGGTCCGGGGCGTCGGTCGCCTCGGGGCCGACTTCTGGCCGGTGCTGAAGGACAAGCGGGGCCGGACCGTCGGCACGCTGAGCGCCCGCTATCCCCAGAGCGGCTGGCGCAACCTCGACGTCCGCATGACGATGCTCGCGCCGGGCAAGGAGGGCGCCATCGCCACCACCCGGTACGAGATGTTCCGCGAGGGGCTCCAGGAGTGCGAGACGCGGCTCTTCCTCGAGGAGGCCCTCTTCCACGGGAAGATCACCGGCGAGCCGGCCAAACGCGCTCAGGAAGTCCTCGACGCCCGCACCCGCATACTGGATGACCTCGACCAGACCCGCAAGCGCGAGGCCTCCTACGAAGAGAAGGACGTGATCTACCAGAAGTTCGTCGACGCGAACTGGCAGAAGCTGACGGACCGACTCTACGGCGCGGCTGCCGAGGTCGCCAAGGCAACCGAAGGGAAATGACGCCATGTTCAGGCGAGACTCGCTCATCCTGGCGGCGGTCTTGACGGCGATGATTTCGGCCGACGTGTGGGCCCAGGAGGGCCCCCCGCCGCCGGGCGTGCAGGTCTGGAACGGCGACGTCCTCGCGCCCTGGCAGGACCTGACGCTCCCGGATGCCGCCGAGCCGCCCGGGCCCATCACCATCGTGGGCACCCGCAACGGGACCTTTTCCGGAAAGGTCATCCTGGGCTCGGCCGAGCCCATCCAGGGGCTTCGCGCCGAGATGAGTGCGCTTGCATGCGGCAAAGAGAAGATCCCCGTTTCCCGAGTCCAGGTCCGGTATCCCCGCTACATGCGCTACAGCGGCTGGCAATCGGTCGCCAGGGCGGTCTCTGAGTTCGACGCCCTGGAGGAGACCCCGCCGAAGGAGGTCGCCCTCATCACGGAGAGAATGAAGCCGGGCTACTGGGACATCGGGAAGGTCAAGTTCAATCATGCCTACCAGCCGATATGGGTCACGGTCGCCGTCCCGGCCGATGCATCTCCCGGCGATTACCAGGGGAGGCTGAAGATCACCCTCGGCGGTGCGAAACCGTTTGTGGTGCCGGTGACGCTCAAGGTCTGCGGCTGGCGTCTCCCCGACCCCCAGGACTACGTCACCTTCGTCGAGTTCATCCAGTCGCCCGAGTCCGTGGCGCTGCGTTACGAGGTGCCGCTCTGGTCTGAGAAGCACTTCAAACTGATGGAGAAGTCCCTGGCGCTTCTCGGACGAAGCGGAAACCGCTCCGTCTACATCCCGCTCATCTCGGAGACCAACCTGGGTCACGACGAGACGATGGTGCGCTGGATCAAAGACGGCGACCCCTCGACGCCGCTCGGGGCAGGCACGTACAAGCACGACTTCACCGTCATGGAGAAGTATCTCGACGCGGCCCTGGAACACATGGGCCGGCCGAGAAACGTCGTGCTGTACGTGTGGGACGTCTTCCTCGAAGGGGGGTCCTTCGAGCTGGGCGACGGCAAGAAGAAAACCGACCTCGACTTCCTGTCGGACGAAGCCAGGGAGGACCGGATGTCCTACCGGGGCAAGGGTCCCAGGGTGACGCTTCTGGACCCGTCAACGGGCAAGCGGACGAAGCTGACGCTTCCCGAGTACAGCGACCCCAGGACACGCGCGCTCTGGAAGCCGCTTCTCGAGGAACTCCGCGCACGTCTGAAAAAACGCGGCCTGGAGGGTTCCATGACGCTCGGCGCCGCCGGTGACGCCGTGCCGTCGAAGGCAACGGTCTCTCTTTTCGCGGACCTCCTGCCCGGAACGCCCTGGATGGAGCACACGCACGGCTTCTACGGCGGGCCCACCCAGCTGAAGGGCCTCGGCGCCCGGGTCAAGTACATCGCCATCGTGTTCTACCACAACCGGCGCGAGCCGCGCGGTCGTTTCTACGAGTGGAAGGACCCGGAGCCGGAAATCGTGTATTACCCGCGCGGCCGGCCGCACAACTCGCCGCTCCCCACGTACCGTCTGACGGCGGAGGAGAACGCCTCGGGGCTGCTGCGCGGCTTCGGACGCGTGGGGGCGGACTTCTGGCCGGTCCTGAAGGACAAGCGGGGACGCATGGTCGGCCGCATCAGCCAGGGACGTTTTCCGAAGAGCATGTGGCGCAACCTGGACATCCGACAGACGCTCCTCGAGCCCGGGCCCGACGGGGCCATCTCCACGGTGCGGTTCGAGATGATGTGCGAGGGCGTCCAGGAGAGCGAGGCACGCATCTTCGTCGAAGGCGCACTGCTCAGGAAGAAGATCGACGGCGACCTCGCCCGACGCTGTCAGGAGGTCCTC
>DATKVD010000014.1:0-25314 GCA_035530235.1 Planctomycetota bacterium
GTCCGGGCATCGAGGGTCACAAGTGGTTCGTCGCCTCCGGCTGGGAGGGACGCACCCGAAGGCTCTTCGCCCTCGCGGGTGAGGTGGCCGACAAGCTCAAGACGAGGTGACGGCACGGAGCAGCCCATGCGACCACGGAGCATCCTTTCCATCGCCCTCGTGCTTGCAGGGCTCTTCGGGAACGCATCGGCCCAGCCGACGCCTCCCGGGGAAGCCATTCCGCAGGACATCCCCCCACACGTGCGGGTCCACATCCAGAACCTCCGTTCGCCGCGGCAGGAGGAGCGGGCGGCCGCCGCACAAGCCCTGGGACTCCTCGGAAACCAGTCGTCCCCGGCGGTCCCGTACCTCGTCGCTCTCCTGGGCGACGGTCCCGCCGTCGACGCCAAAGTCGTTGAAGCCCTGGGGCGAATCGGGGAGCCGGCGGTCGCGCCCCTCATCTCCGTGATGACGACCGCCGAGGAGAACCGCCGGACGACCGCGGCACAGGCCCTCGGGAAGATCGGCAGACCGGCCGTCAAGCCCCTCATGGACGCACTGCCGCACGATCTGGAACCGGTGCGCACCGACCTGGCCAGGGCCCTGGCGATGGTCGGGAGACCCGCCGTCGACCTCCTCATCCCGGGCATCATGGACAAGAACGTCCACATCCGCTGGGGCTCGACCATCGCTCTGGGAGACATCAAGGACCCCCGGGCGGTGGAGCCGCTCGTCCAGGGACTGAAGGACAAGACCTGGAACTCCCGGATGTGCACGGCGATGGCACTCGGCCGGATCGGCGACCCCCGGGCGGTCGAGCCGCTGATTGAAGAGATGAACGACCAGAGCTGGCCGCTCAGGTGGTCCGCGACCCGGGCACTGGGCGAGATCGGCGGCGTCCGGGCCGTGGAGTCGCTCCTGCGTCTCCTGAGCGACAGCGACGCCAACATCCGCCAGGAGGCGTCACAGGCCCTTGGCAAGCTGGGCGGCACCGCGGTGCCGACGCTCCTCGAGGCACTCAAGAGCGAAGACGGCAACGTCCGCCAGGCGGCAGCGGGCGCCCTCGGTGTGATCAAGGACCCCCGGGCCGCCGAGCCCTTGAGAAAACACCTGGCCGGAGAAAAGGCGAAGCAGCGGGTCGAGGAGGTCAAGGCCGCAAACGCCGTCCTCGATACCGCCGGGCTCTGGCGATGCCACTATACCCTGCGTCCTCCCGTGGTCAGGAAAGGGGACGTGCTTGAGAACGTGTCCCTCAGCGTCAAGTGGCTCACGCGGGACACCCCGCCCCCTCCCCCCGACTGGATGACGCCCGACTTCGACGACGGCTCATGGACCCGCACGGCGGCCGTTCCCATGGACTATCGCGGCGAGGTGGGGCCTCTGTCACCCCTGCTGGCCCTCGAGTGTCGTCGCGGCAGGTTCCTGGTGACCGACCCGGCGGCGGCAGAGAATCTCAAGCTGTCGATCGCCTATCACGGTGGTGTCATCGTCTACCTGAACGGCAGGGAGATCGTTCGGGGTCACCTGCCGGCGGAGGGTGAGGTGGAGCCGGGGGCCCTGGCCGATCCTTATCCGCCTGAAGCCACGGAAGACGCGGCGGCTCGAATCCGCAAACTCGACGACGTCCCGGTGCCCGCTTCGGCGCTGCGTCGGGGTGTGAACGTCCTGGCCATCGAGCTTCACCGCGCCCCTTACGGTGAAAAGGACGTCGGCAAGGATCAGAAAGGGCGGCTGACCGTCATCAAGTGGGGCACGTGCGGACTCGTCAGTGTCAGGCTGTGGGCCGGGACCTCCGACGGCATCGTCCCCAACGTCGCGAGACCGGAGGGACTCCAGGTCTGGAACAGCGATCCACTGGCTCCGGATTTCGACCTGGACTGGGGGGACCCCGGCGAGCCGATCCGACCGATCCGTCTGGTGGGGACGCCGGGCGGAGCCTTCTCGGGAAAGGTGGTCGTCGGGTCCGCCGAGCCCATCAGGGGCCTGCGGGCCTTCGTGACTGCTCTGGTCCGGGAGAACGGTCCCGGTGTCATCCCGCCGGGCGTGATTCAGGTCCGCTATGCCACACCGTACGGTTCGGAATACAGCGCCTACGGACGTTACGCGACAACGCCGGGTCGTCTCGACGCCCTGCTCGAGACCCCCCTTGCCGAGGTGCCTGTCACAACGAGCAAACCCAACTGGCAGAGCCGGAAGGCCCCCGGGCAGCCCAGGACCGTCTTCGGGGCGGTGCAGCCGGTCTGGGTCACCGTCCACGTCCCCACCTACACACCCCCGGGGGACTACAAGGGGATGCTCACCCTCTACGTGTCCGGCAGGGAGACCGCCAAGGTTCCCGTGGCGTTGAAGGTCTGCGGCTGGAAGCTTCCGTCCCCGAAGGAGTACCACACCTTTGTCGAGTTCATCCAGTCCCCCGACACCCTCGCCCTTGAGTATGACGTCCCCCTCTGGTCGCCCCGGCATTTCGCACTCATCGAGAGGTCCTTCAGGATCCTCGGGCAGACCGGCACCCGGAGCGTCTACATCCCGCTCATCTGTGAGACGAACCTCGGCAACGAGCAGTCGATGGTCCGCTGGATCAGGAAAAGCGACGGCGGCTACGTCCATGACCTGAGCATCCTCGACAGGTACCTGCACATCGCCAGGACGCAACTGGGAAGACTGGAAGTCGTCTGCCTGATCGTGTGGGACAACTTCCTCGAGGGCGGACAGTATGCCGATCCCAAGTGGACGCCGAAACCGATCCTCGAGGATCGCCAGGCCCACGGGGGTCTCGGCCCGCCGGTGACCCTGTGGAACCCGGCCACGGGCCGGATCGGCAGGGAGGTGCTGCCGGTGCGCACCGCGCCGGGAAGCCGTGAGACCTGGGGCCCTCTCCTGGAGCAGATCCGGCTCCACATGCAGTCCCTCGGCGTCCGGGACGCGATGATGCTGGGACTGGTCACCGATTCGACACCGACCAAGGAGGTGGTGTCCTTCTTCAAGGAACTGCTGCCGGACGTGCCCTGGGTGAGACATTCGCATGGGGTCGGCAGGGACCTCCACGGGGTCCCGTTCGGGTACTGGTCGACGGTATGGGGGTGTCGGTTCGTCGGCGACCCGGAGACGGGACGGAGCTTCGGCTGGAAGCGTCCGGAGCTGCTGACACAGTTCCCTCGCTGCGGGATGGACGGGTTTCCGATGACGACACAGCGTCTGATGGGGGAGATGAACATTGCCGGTCACCAACGCGGTTTCGGTCGGCTGGGCGCCGACTTCTGGTCCGTCCTGAGAAATAAAGCAGGCCACCGCGTCGGACGGGTCTCGGGGGGACGATATCCGAAGAGTGCCTGGCGGGCACTCGACATTTCCTCGTCCTACCTTGCACCCGGACCCGACGGCCCCGTGCCCACGGCACGGCTCGAGATGGTCCGTGAGGGTGTCCAGGAGTGTGAGGCCCGGATCTTCATCGAGCGTGCCCTCACCGACCCCGTCCTGCGGACCCGGCTCGGGGACGCCCTGGCCGACCGCTGTCAGGAGATGCTCGACGAGCGAACACGTGCCGCCTTGAGAGGGACGAGCACCCTCCTCCTGGGAGCGGGCGGCCACGCAGCGGAGGGGTCGGCCTGGTGGAACCGGTCCGGCATCGGGGCCGACTGGTTCATCAGCTCCGGCTGGCAGGAGCGCTCGGCGAAGCTGTTCGACGCCGCCGCCGAGGTCGCCGGGAAGCTTCGAGCGAAATAGAAAGGACGGACCATGATTGCCAGACGCGTCTTTCTAGCGTGTGTGATCGTTGCAGTAACGGCGACCGCAGCATGGACGGAGGAGTCCGTCGACATCGGGAAGCTGAAGGTGCGTGCCGACTCGCCGCTGGCCAGGGGCGAATACCCGCGACTCATCATCACGCGGGCACAGCTTCCGGCGATCCGCGCACGCATGAAGCACCCCGAGATGCAGACCTACCTCAAGCAGGCCGAGGACCTGATCAGGATCGGGAAAGCCGATGCACTGCTCCTGGCCGCGCTCTACCAGGTGACCGGCGAAAAAGAATACGCCGAGACGGCGAAGAAGAGACTGGGTGATCCGAGCTGGAACCCCGCCTGGACGTTCACCTTCGACATGCTGGCCGAGACGATGACCGATGCCGAGCGCAAAGACTACGCCCGGCGGATTCTGGCGCGGGTCGAGGCGAACCGCTGGCGGCCGCGGCTGCTTCACGTGCTGGCCGCCTGGGGAAACGGACTTGATGAGGAACTCACGCCTTACCTCCAGACGGCCCATCCAGGCGAGGTCGTCCGGACGCTTGCCAACTGCAACCGCTGGACGCGAGGCCGGGGCGGCAGCTCCATGGGACACGGCTACAACGGCGAGCACTTCTACAGTGTGGAGTTCTCCAACATGGTCGGCTGGTCGAACGCCACGGGCGAGGACCTCGTCTCGAAGAGCGATTTCGCCCGTCAGCAGCCGGCGTGGTACGTCTATCACTACCTCCCGTGGCAGAAATCCCGTGAGGTCATCCGCGTCGGCGTCACCATGGACGTCGCGTCGTCTCACACCATCCTGCCCAGAAACGCCCAGGGCGAAAGCACCGTCATGCTCGCCGTCACCCAGGCCAAGGACGGTCTGGGACAATGGTGGCACCGCGAATACATGGGCAACTCCCCGGTACCCCACTGGCGAAAGGGAGAGGAACACCTCTACGGGCTCGCCGGAAGGCTCCTGTGGCTCGACCCGTCCATCCCGTCGATACCGCCGGAGAGATTTCCCGAGACGCGTCTCTTCCCGGAGAACGGTCACGTCGTCATGCGCAGTGACTGGACCGAGGACGCGACGATCGCCCTTTTCCGCTGCGGGCGATTCGGCGAGATCGACGGCCGCTGGGGACGGAACAACGCCGACAACCTCCATTTCATCATCTATCGTGACGGGTACCTCGCTCCGGACACGGGGTGCGTCCACACCGGCAACGAATACCACTGGAAAATGGTCTTGGGGGCGAACATGTACAGCTACGCCCGACAGACCATCGCACACAACTCGATCACGGTGGGACGCGAGCGCATCGAACACCGGGGTTGGGGAAACCGTCTGGAGGGGGTGTGCCTTCGCGGGGGACAAACCACCATCCAAGAACAGAGCTGGTTCAAGGCATGGGGGCTGAAACAGGAAGAAGCCCAACACGGCTTCAAGGAAGGCGAGATCACGGCGTATTCGACCTCCCCTGAGTTCGATTACGCCTGCGGTGATGCGACGCACTCCTATCCGCCCTCGCGCGTAAAGGCCATCACCCGGCAGTTCGTGTATCTCAAGCCGGATCTCTTTGTCGTCTTCGACCGCGTGAGGCCGGCAAAGCCGGACCTCGACGTCATCTGGAACCTTCACGCCCTGACGGCGCCGAAATGGAACGGCAAGAGCGACCCGGCGCCGCAGCCCCCGAAGCAGTTCATCGCCAGCCCTGACGGAAAGAAAGTCCCCAACCCGCATCCCGGCGGGCATGTCCTCCACACCCAGGGCGACACCTTCAACGTTACCAACCCTCAGGGCACCTTTATGGACGTCCAGGTGCTGCTGCCCGAGGAGGACGCACGACTCGTCCGCACCATTGGCGGGCCCTGGCACGATTTCGAGGTGAACGGGGTCAACCACGGACCGACCGAGGAGACCTACAAGCTGCTGGCAAGCCGAAAGGGACGGGACCCGTTGATGGGGGTGGGCGGCTGGCGGATCGAGGTGACGCCAAAGCGTCCCGCCGACGAAGTCCATTTCCTTCATGTCCTGCGCGTCGGGACCCCGGAAGCCGGTGAGAAGACACCGCTCGAGACGACGCTCCTGAAAGAGCCCGGCCGCACCGGCGTCAAGATCCGCCTCGGCGCGAAGGAAGCGGAGGTCACCTTCAACACCGCCGGGGAGACCGGCGGACGTCTCGTGCTCGCCGGTCGCGGCGAGGACCTCGTGACGAGGATCGAGGACAACTACGACCGGTGGAAAGACGATCCGCGTTACCCCGAATGGCAGACCAACGAATACATGCGGGCCGTCATCTTCCCGTACGGCAGGAAGCCGCAGTAGCAGAGGACGGGCGCCTCCGTGAGCGTGTGGATGCCGTCGGTGGCGGGCACGGCCCTTCGCGTCATTTCCCGGCCCGCTCGAGAGCCCCGATATCGGGTTTGCCGTCCTCGACAGTCGGGTCGTCCCTGTCCGTCGGGTCCCCTGCGTTGATGGCCGGCGAGTCGGGTTTCAGCGTGTACGCGTCGCGATAGACCTTCAGGATTTCGGCGACGGCGTGTCTGCGTGCGAGCATCTCCTCGTCGGTGAACGGGAACGTGACGTCCGGGTTAACGACGACGGACGCAGGTGACAGGACCGTTGCACGTTCTGGGAAAGGCGGCACGTCGTGACCGCCGAAACCGGGCTCTCCCGGCGTCATTCCTGCCGCGATGTCGTTCTTGAAGTTCCTGAAGCGTTCCTTGCTGCCCGCGTCGGCCCAGAGGTTATAGTCGATCGAGCGGACCGACCCGGGGGTGCCCCACTCGTTCCATACCGGCCCGCACCGCATGAAGATGTTGTTCCGGATACGGATGTCTCTGGCCTTGTTCTCGGGGAAATGGTTGAGGGTCACGGGTTGCCCGCGGCCGCGCATGTCGAAGGTGTTGTTGCGGATGATGGAATTGGAGCCCGTGCCCTCACCGATGCCCATGACGCCCGCGTAGGAACCCCCGACGAAGATGTTGCGACTCACGGTCGAATCGGCAACAAGCCCGCAGATATGCTCGTGCGTGAAGTCCTGGTCCAAGCGACGGTTCGACGTCATGACCTCCTGTGTGATGACGGAGATGAATACGTTGCCCGTGATCTGACCGCCGATCTGGGATGTCACCCAGGTGCCACCGCGCACGACGTTGTTCCGCAGGATGCCCTGGACGCGCAGCACACCATAAGTGGTCCTGGCCAGCGGCTGGTGGACGTAATTGCCTTCAACGAGCAGTTGCTTCGCGTGCCATCCCGAAAGGGTCCCGCCGATGATGACGTTGCCGCGCACGGTCGCATCGATACCCGAACCGACAGCAATGCCGCCGCTCCTCAGCGTGTTCGACGCAATGAGCGCCTTCCTCTTGCCGCTCACCCTGATCGGGTCTTCGCAGCCCCTGAACTCACAGCCCGTGATTTCGGCAGGGCCCTCCTCCAGACGAATCGCCACGCCCCCGGCGTTCGTCATGCTGCACCAACGCACCGCGATGCCGCCTTTACCGGTCGACGCCGCCAGCCAGGTCCGCCGCTTGTTCCCGTCGGCGACGCCGACGCCGGAGACCTGAACGTGCTCGAAAACGGCTTGGCATATCGATCCACGAACCTGCCCCACGTTGTCGCCTGCAAACCGGATAGGCTTCTCCGCGGTGCCTTTCGCCGAGAGCGCTGCATCCCGACTGAGGGTAATGACGCCGGGTTCCTTGAAGGTAACCACGCTTCCCGGGGAGATGGTCAGCGTTCCCTTTTCGACGTTCACCGGCGCATCCACCGTCACCGAGCCAGACCACGTGGTATCTTCCTTCACCACGAGGGGGGCGGGTTCCTCGGCCTGGGCCCAGAGTTGTGCCTCAAGGACGCCCACGCCCAGAACGGCAGAGACGAGCAGACAACTCCCGATGGCGACTTCTCTTGATTTCATCCGTGCCTCCCCCTACAGGTCTCCGCCGATTATGACGTAACTTGGACCAACGTCAAGACGGGACTCGGGCTGCCCTTTCTCGACGGGCAAGTGGATGACGAACGAACACATGCGGACGGTGATCTTCCCGTACGGCAGGAAACCGCAATAGCAGGCGGCCTCGGGACTTGCGTCAGGAGCGCTTTCCGGGAATCCGACTTGACACCCCCGACGGCACGGTCTATACTTACCGTGTCTACAGGCCACGAGCGGGCGTAGTTCAACGGTAGAGCACCAGCTTCCCAAGCTGGTTGTTGCCGGTTCGAATCCGGTCGCCCGCTCCATTCTGCGGCATGGGAACACCATGGTCCGACGTAAGTCCCTCATCTTTATGCTCCTGGTTCTGACGGTTCTGGTGTCGGGCTGCCAGCCGACGACCGCCTACGGGCGGCTGGACACCCAACCGGCCGACCAGGCCTACGGTACCGAGGATGCCTCGCGGCTCTGTGACGGTGCGAACGCGGCAGACGAATGGACCCACGAGGACATCGATGCCGATCTATGAGTTCGAATGTCCCAGGTGTCAGCACCGGTTCGAGGAACTGCTGAGGAGTTCCCGCGCCAAGACGCCCCCCTGCCCGGAGTGCTCCTGTGCCAGGCCCCAGCGACTGATGAGCGCGTTCGCCATGGGCAGGAACGCCGACGCCCACGCGTCCGCTTCATCGGGCTCGTGCTCGTCGTGCTCGGCCTCATCGTGTGCGGGCTGCACCCACTGAACCCCGATCCTGCACCACCGTCTCATATCGGCCTCGTTTTATGGATTTCCCTTGAAACTTCGTCCCGTCCAATTACTCTAATAGTAGACGACACCGGCAGTTATGCGGAGTTCAGGTCCTTGAAGAACCTGTGGGCCCCCTGGCGCATGAGCTACATCCAGGATAGCGTCGACCAGGATGAACGCTGTTTTCTCTGCCGTGCTCTCGAAGAGCAGGGCAACGAGGGCTGTCTCATCCTCTGGCGCTCGGAGCTGACCTTCTGCATCCTCAACCGGTTCCCCTACAACAACGGTCACCTCCTGATCGCCACCCACCGTCACGTGGGCGAGGTGGAGAAGCTGACGCCGGAGGAAATGACGTCCCTCATGACCGACACGGTCCGTGCCCAGGGGATCCTGACACGGGTGATGCACCCGCACGGGTTCAACTGGGGACTGAACGTGGGACGGGCGGCGGGTGCGGGTCTGGTCGATCACCTGCACATGCATATCGTTCCGCGATGGAGCGGCGACACGAACTTCATGCCGGTCTTCTCCGACGTGAAGGTGATCCCACAGTCCCTGGAGGAGTTGTGCGCCCTGCTCCGGGCGGAGGCCGGGAAGGAGCCGTAGGGGGAGAGAAGGGACCTTGTCCAAGACGCCGAAGCAGCTGACACTGACCGGAGATTTCCTGACGGTGCGCGAGCAGCGGGAGCTGAGTCCGTTCGCCGCCCGCAGTGACCGGTCCCGGGGTCGCAGACACGACGAGCCGGAACACCCCTACCGCAGCATCTACATGCGCGACCGGGACCGCATCATCCACTGCACCGCCTTCCGTCGACTCGAATACAAGACACAGGTGTTCGTCAACCACGAGGGCGACTACTACCGCACCCGACTGACCCACACCATGGAAGTGGCCCAGATCGCCCGGATCATCGCCCGCATCCTGCGGGTCAACGAGGACCTCACCGAAGCCATCGCACTCGCTCACGACATCGGTCACACCCCCTTCGGCCACTCGGGTGAAGACGCCCTGAACGAGCTGATGCAGGCCGACGGCGGGTTCGAGCACAACCTGCACGGCCTGCGTGTGGTGGACTTCCTCGAACGACGATACCCGGACTTCCCGGGACTCAACCTGACCTACGAGGTCCGTGAGGCCATCGCCAAGCATCACACGTCCTACGACCATCCGGCACGCACCGACGAGTTCGACCTGTCCGAGCGGGCACTCGTCGAGGCCCAGATCGTGGAGGTCGCGGACGTCATCGCCTATCACTCGCACGACGTCGACGACGGGCTCAAATCGGGACTCCTTCGTGAGAGGGACCTCAACGACGTGGGCCTCTGGCAGCTGGCGAGACGTGCCGTCACCGACCGCTACGGGGAGCTGCGGGCGGAACTCCGACGCGTGCAGACGGTCCGCCACATCATCAACATGGAGGTCACCGACGCCCTCGAGGCCACCGAGTTCAACCTTAACTGGGTGAAGCTCAAGGACGCCCGCGACGCCCGGAAACTCGAGGAGAACGTCGTCGGCTTCAGCAAGAAGTTCATCTCACTCAAGGACGAACTCGAAGACTTCCTCATGGACAAACTCTACCGACATCACCGTGTGCTGCGGATGGCCAACAAGGCCCGACGCTTCCTGAAGGAGATCTTCGGGGCCTACGTGGCCGACGTGAGACAGCTCCCGGAGGAATACCAGCATCGCGTCAAAGAGGAAGAGACGCTTCTGCTGGCCCAGCGGGAGGAACCCGCCCCCGACGAGAAGGAGCTGGAGGCCGTCAGACAGCGGGCCGCCCGGCGCGTCGTGTGTGACTACGTGGCCGGCATGACCGACCGCTACGCCCAGGAGGACTATCTCAAGCTGTTCGCACCCGGCGAGCGGGTGTGATCACCATTGTCCCGTCATAGGGGTGACGTCCGCCGTCATCCGGTCGTCATCCGGGAGGAGCAAGATGCGCGTGTCCGTCTGGATTGTGAGGGTGCTGTTCGTCGTGCTTGCGGCGATCGTGGCCGTCTACATGAGTCGTGGGTGGTATCCCGCCCCCGACATCCAGGTGCTCCGGTCGGTTTACGACTACTGGGCCATTCTGATCGGTTTCGGGGTGGCGGCCGGGGTCGTCATACTCGACATCCTTTTTCAGAAGAAATCGGTCGCCGTGGTGGTGGCGATCTGTCTGGGCCTGCTGGCCGGGACACTGCTGGAACTCCTGGTGCGCTACGTCGTCGAACTGGCCGGGTTCTCCGAGCTGGTGGTCCCCTCGGTGGAACTGGCACTGCTGCTTTTCCTGTGTTACCTCGCGACGACCATTGTCCTTCAGACGCGTGAAGACTTCCGCTTTGTGATTCCGTACGTGAAGTTCTCGCCGGAGGGTACCGAGCCGACGGCGTTCGTGCTGGACACCAGTGTGATCATCGACGGCCGCATCGCCGACATCGCCGAGACCGGCATCCTGGACAATCCGCTCCTGGTGCCGCGGTTCGTCCTGAACGAACTCCAGAGCATCGCCGATTCCGCCGACCGACTCAAGCGGAACCGCGGCCGTCGCGGACTCGACATCCTCAACCGCCTGCAGAAGTGCCCACGCGTCACCGTCCAGATCCGTGACATGCTCACCGACACCCCCGAGACCGTCGACACCAAGCTCATCCGACTCGCCAAGTCCCTCAAGGGACGCGTGGTCACCAACGATTTCAACCTCAACAAGATCGCACAGCTCCAGGACGTCGGCGTCGTGAACGTCAACGACCTCGCCCAGGCCCTGCGACCCGTGGTCCTCCCGGGTGAGGAGATGGAGGTCAAGATCATCCGACCCGGGGAGGAGATCGGACAGGGCGTGGGATACCTCGAAGACGGCACCATGGTGGTGGTGGAGCAGGGACGCGAACTGATCGGCCAGAAGGTCACCCTCGTGGTCAACAACGTCTACCAGACCAGTGCCGGACGGATGATCTTCGGCAGACCCGCGGCAGCCCCGGCCGCCCCGCCGCATCCACCCAGGAATTCAGGACACGGCCGACATTGAACGACGTCCCGGAGAAATCCGTCTCGGTGATCGTGGCCGCCGCGGGCGTGGGGACCCGGATGCGCGCCGACGTCCGCAAACCGTGGCTCACCGTCGCCGGTGAGCCCATCGTCGTCCACGTCCTCAAGCGGTTCGTCGGGCTCGACATCACCCGAGAGGTCATCCTCGTGGTTCACCCCGAGGACGTTGCGCGTGCCGAGGCATTGAGGGAGAGGTTCGACGGTCTTCTCGTGACCGTCGGGGGCGAGCATCGCGTGGCGTCGGTCCGGGCCGGACTGGCATGCGTGTCGGCTGAGGCCCGGCTCATCGCCGTCCAGGACGGTGTGCGTCCACTGGCGGACGAAGACGTCATCCGCCGGACCTGTGAGGCGGCGCTCGAGAAGGGAGCGGCAATTCCCGTCGTCCCCGTGCGCGGGACACTGAAGGAGATCCCCGTCGAACCGTCGGCGTCCGGCCCGGCCCTGATCGCCCGCACGGCCACACGCGAGGGTCTCTACGAGGCACAGACCCCGCAGGTCTTCCACGCCGAGGTCCTTCGGAAGGCGTACGCCCAACTCGATGACATGAGCGTCACCGACGACGCCCAGGTTGTCGAACGCTCGGGAGGCGTCGTGGCGGCCGTGCCGGGCTCCGTCCGGAACATCAAGATCACCACACCCGAGGACCTGCGGCTGGCCGAGGTCCTGCTCCACGAATGACGGCGCTCGCCGGAGACGTCAAGGCTCAACCCCCGGCAGGAGGCCGGTCCCCGCTGAACTCCCCCGTCACGAAAGCCCGTA
Source organism: Planctomycetota bacterium (assembly GCA_035530235.1). Lineage (GTDB taxonomy): Bacteria > Planctomycetota > DG-23 > DATKVD01 > DATKVD01 > DATKVD01. The sequence continues at coordinate 12,172 of DATKVD010000014.1, forward strand.
GAGCTTGAGCTTGCGGTAGAGGGTGCGTTCGCCGATGCCGAGGATGCGGGCGGTTTCCTCCCGGTTGCCGCCGGTGAGTTCGAGGGTATCCTTGATGAGCTTCTCTTCGGCGTCGGAAAGCGACATGGGCGCCGACAGCTCCACGGCCCGGGTCTTCTCCGGCGGCAGGGCGTGGATGTGCTCCGGGATGTCACCGACCTCCAGCATCTCCGCCGTCGCCATCACCACCATGTTCTCGATGCAGTTCCTGAGTTCACGGACGTTCCCGGGCCACGGGTACCGAAGCAGAATCCGTCTCGTGTCCGTGCTCAACTGAAGGGACGGCTTCCCGTGCTCCTCGCAGAACTCCTTCAGGAAATGGTCGATGAGAACCGGGATATCCTCGGGACGCTCGCGCAGCGGCGGCAGCTTGATCGTCACGACTTTCAGCCGGTAGTAGAGGTCCTGTCTGAATGTGCCGGCGTCGACGGCGGGGGTGAGCTCGGTGTTGGTGGCGGCCAGCACGCGCACGTCCACCCTGACCGACTCATTGGAGCCGACGCGTCGGACCTCGCCGTCCTCCAGGACGCGCAGGAGCTTCACCTGCGTCTCGGCGGGCATGTCGGACACTTCATCGAGGAGCAGGGTCCCGCCGTCGGCGTATTCGAAGAGACCCTCCCGGGCACTCACCGCCCCGGTGAACGCGCCCTTCTCGTGACCGAAAAGCTCACTCTCGAGGATGTCCTTCGAGAGTGCCGCACAGTTGAGGGCGACGAACGGTCGGTTCTTCCGGGGCGAGTTCTGGTGGATCGCCTTGGCCACGAGTTCCTTTCCGGTCCCGGTCTCCCCCAGGATGAGGATAGTGGCGCCGGTTCGGGCGACGCGCTGCATGATCCCGTAGACCTGCTGCATGGCCGGTGAGCTGCCGATGAGCCCCTCGAAACCGAACTTGCCGTCGAGACGTTCCTCCAGTTCCCTGTTCCGTCGGATGAGTCCGCGCTTCTCCAGGGCGTTCGCCACCACCACCCGCAGCTCGTTGATGTCCAGGGGCTTCAGGAGGTAGTTGAACGCCCCCTTGCGCATGGCGTCCACCGCACTCTCCACGGTCCCGTGTCCGGTCACCAGGATCACCTGCATGCCCGGGTCCAGTCGCAGCGCCTCCTCAAGCACCTTCAACCCGTCCGTGCCGTGCATGACGAGGTCGGTCACAACGACGTCCACCGTGTGGCCCCTGAGTTTCTCCAGCCCCTCGTCACCGCTGGTGGCAACCAGTGTGTCGTGGCCTTCACGTTCCAGTCCCTCGGCCACGACCCGTGCGTGGCTCTCGTTGTCGTCGATGACCAGGATAGCCGCTTTGCGTGTCATTGTCCTGACTCCTGCGTCGGAAGGAAGACGGTGAAACAGGTCCCCTTGCCCACCTCCGTGTCCACGCGGATGGTCCCCCCGTGCTCCTCGATGATCCGCCGGGCGGTGGGAAGTCCGAGACCGGTGCCGGTCTTCTTGCTGGAATAGTAGACGTCCCAGATGCGAGGGAGGTCGTCGTCCGAGATGCCCGTGCCGGTGTCGATGAATTCGATCTCGATGCCTTTGGGGACGTTCTTCGTGTGGACGATGAGTTCGCCGCCGTCCGGCATCGCCTGCTTGGCGTTGATGACGATGTTGAGAAAAGCCTGCTTGAGCTGTCCGGCGTCCACCCGGCAGGACTGGAGGTCGGGAGTGAGTCCCCGACTGACGCGCACCCCCGTCCGCGACGCCTCCGGCGTCACGAAGTCGAGGATCTCGGCGAGGATGTCGTTGACGTTCTGTGCTTCGAGCTCGAGCTGATGCCGACGGGCATACCGCAGGAAGTCCTCCAGCACCTCCTCCAGACGTCTGACCTCGCGGCGAAGCACCTTGATGCGGCCGAGGTCGCGCTGGGCACGGTCGCCGCCGGACTTGCGGACGTCTTCCTCGAGCAGCTGAAGGTTCATGTGGAGTGTGCTGAGGGGGTTCTTGATCTCGTGTGCCAGTCCCCCGGCGAGGCTCCCGAGGTAGGCCAGTCGCTCGGAATCCCGGGCCCGGCGCTCCGCTCGTCGCAGCCCACGGAGGGCCTTCAGGAAATACGCCACCGCACCCGCAGCGCCCAGTGCGAGTCCCACACCCAGACCCGGCCAGAAAAGCCCCATGCCTTACCCCTCACCACTTGGCAGGCGGCCCTGCAAAGCTGACAGGTCTAACGTGGCATCCTGTCATTTTGACACCCCGCAGGGCAAAAAAAAGTGCCGGGGGCCATAAGACCCCCGGCACCGTGCTCAGACACTTGTACGCCGCACGTTCTCCGCGTGCAGGCCTTTCTCCCCCTGGACAACGTCGAATTCCACTTCATCGCCGTCCGTCAGCTTCCGGAAACCGTCGCCATCGATGCTGGAGTAGTGAACGAAAACGTCCTCCCCGTTCTCCTGCTCGATGAAGCCCCAGCCTTTCCTGATGTCGAACCACTTCACCTTACCGACTGCCATTCTCCACACTCCTATTACAGAAAGACCAAGAGATTTGCCGGACAGTCCGACGCCGATAGCCCCGTGCGGGGGAAACGTCCCACGGCATCGCGACCGGCGTCACGCCTTCTGCTGTGCCTGTTGCGCGCCTTTCTTCTGCTCTTCGAGCAGCACCGCCTTGCGACTGAGCTTGATGCGTCCCTGATCGTCGACGGCGATGATCTTGACCCGCAGTCTCTCGCCCATCTTCACCACGTCCTCGACGTTCTTGACGAACTGGTTGGAGAGTTCCGAGATGTGCAGCAGTCCGTCCTGACCGGGGAGGATTTCGATGAAGGCCCCGAAGTCCTTGATGGAAACGACCTTGCCGTCGTAGGTCTTCCCGACCTCGGGTGTCGCGGTGAGTCCTTCGATGTGCTCCCGGGCCCGTGTGATGGCGTCGTCGTTGGGACCCGCGATCACGATGGTCCCGTCGTCGTCGATGTCGATCTGCGTCCCGGTTTCCTCCTGGAGTGCACGGATCACCTTGCCTCCCGGACCGATGACGGTTCCGATCTTGTCCGGCGGGATGGTGATGCGGACGAGCCGTGGGGCGTAGGACGAGATCTGGGGTCTCGGACGCCCGAGCACGGAGAGCATTTTCCGCAGGATCTCGATGCGTCCCTCACGGGCCTGCACGAGAGCACGTGCCATCAGCTCCTCACTGATGCCGCCCACCTTGATGTCCATCTGGAGTGCAGTGATGCCCCGCTGTGTGCCGGCGACCTTGAAGTCCATGTCACCGTAATGGTCCTCGGCCCCCTGGATATCCGTGAGAACCATCTGTGTCCCGCCCTCCTCGACCATGCCCATGGCGATGCCCGCCACGGGATAGTGGATGGGCACGCCGGCGTCCATCAGACACAGTGTCGCCCCGCACACCGTCGCCATCGAACTCGACCCGTTCGATTCGAGGATGTCACTGACGATGCGGATGGTATAGGGGAACGTCTCCTCGTCCGGGATGACCGTGTTGAGTGCCCGTTCGGCCAGGGCCCCGTGTCCGATGTCACGACGACTCGGCCCGCGAATCATCTTCACCTCACCCACACTGAACGGCGGGAAGTTGTAGTCGAGCATGAACCGCTTCGTGTATTCGTCGAGCAGTCCGTCCACCCGCTGCTCGTCCGACACCGTCCCGAGGGTGGCCACGCAGAGTGCCTGTGTCTCCCCGCGCGTGAAGACCGCACTGCCGTGGGTCCGTGGCAGCACACCGACCTCGATGCTGATGGGCCGGACCTCGGTCGCGGCGCGTCCGTCGGGTCGTCGGCCCTCGACGATGTGCCGACGCACGATCCGCTTCTCCAGGTCACGGAAGGCACCGACCACCTGTGTCTTGGTGTACCTCGCTTCGGTCTCACCCTCGGCGGGTGTGGCCAGCTTCTCGAAAAGCTCCTTCATCATCGCTTCGAGCGTCTGCTGACGGTTCTGCTTCCCTTCGATGAAGTTAGCCTTTTCCATGCGTTCGAGGCACTCGGCTTCGACGATGGCGACGAGTTCCGCGTCGACCTCGACGGGTGCAGCCTCGACCTTGGACTTTCCGCACTGCGTGCGCAGGTCGTCGATAGACTCGGCAATCTGGCGGACGGCCGCATGACCAAATGCGATCGCCCCGATCATGACCTCCTCGGTGACCTCACGCGCTCCGGCCTCCACCATCAGGACGGCGTCCTTGGTGCCGGCCACGATCAGGTCGATGTCGCTCGTCTCCAGTTCCGTATAGGTGGGCATCAGGAGGAATTCACCGTCGATGCGTCCCACACGGACGGCCCCGATCGCCTCCCGGAAGGGGATGTCACTGACGTGAAGCGCCGCACCGGCGCCGATCACGCTGAGGATGTCCGGGTCGTGTTCCTGGTCCGCCGAGAGCACGACCGCCATCACCTGGAGATCGGCCTCATAGCCGTCGGGAAACAGCGGTCGGATGGGTCGGTCGATCAACCGCATCGTGACGGTTTCCTTGGTCGTCGGCCGACCTTCCCTCTTGATGAAACCACCGGGGAATTTCCCGGCGGCGTATGTCTTTTCCCTGTAGTCCACCGTCAGGGGAAAGAAGTCCAAATGCTCCGGCTTCGGCCCCGAAACCGCCGTTGCCAGAATGACCGTGTCCGCATACCGGACCGTCACCGCCCCATCCGCCTGCTTGGCCAACGCCCCGGACTCAATCGTCAAGGTGTGCCGACCTATCTGCCTCTCCACTTTCCATGCCAACTGTCTTCCTCCCATTCCTTCCCGAAAAACCGTTAACCGTCGAAATCCTGCGGTGTCGTGCAGGGCCCTTTCGCAACCGTTGCCTTCCGTTTGCCCCGGGAACATCTGGGGAGACCTTGAGCGCACCTCGCGGAATGATGACTGAACCTGGGGGTGGTGAAGTGAGGGGTGTTTCTCTGAGATGCCACAAGCTGTCAACTCGCCGTTGGCCGTGAAACAAGCCTCTGCGACAAAACCGGTCGCCTGCCACCTTTACCGTCTGAGTCCCAGCCTCCGTATCAAGCTCTGGTAACGCGTGCGGTCCTTTCTCGTCAGATACCTCAAAAGCCGTGAGCGTCTGCCGACCAGTTTCAGAAGACCCCGTCGTGAAGCGTGGTCCCGTCGGTGCGTCTTCAGATGCCCGGTGAGATGCTCAATCCGCTCGGTCAGCAGTGCCACCTGGACCTCGGGCGAGCCGGTATCGCCTTCATGCAGTTGGTAGCCGTTGATGATTTCGGTCTTCTTCTCGTCACTCATCGTGTCGTCACTCATCGTGAAACGCCTTGGGGCCTCTGCGAGTTAAATACGCCGGGACACCCCCCCCGACTGATATATGGGCAGTGTAGCAGGTTCCGTCGAAAAAGCAAGCGAAATCATGGGAATAAATCGGCCCTCCCGGCCGCATCCTGCTGTCCCGGAACGACTTGCAGCACAGAGACGGCTCAGGGTCTGCCGGTCTCGTCGGCGTCCGCGGCAAACAGGGCCTCGACAAACGGACCCGGCTCGAACACCGCGATATCGTCCTCGCGTTCCCCCACCCCGATGAATTTCACCGGGATATCGAGCTGGTTCCGTATGGCCACCACGATGCCGCCCTTGGCCGTCCCGTCCAGCTTGGCCAGGAACAGGCCCGTCACCGTCACGTGCTCGGCGAAGGTCCTGGCCTGCTGGATGGCGTTCTGTCCGGTGGTGGCGTCGAGAACGAGGAGGACCTCGTGCGGGGCCCCGGCGATCTTCCTGCCGAGCACCCGCTGGATCTTGTTGAGTTCGTTCATCAGGTTGGTCTCGGTGTGCAGGCGTCCGGCGGTGTCGACGATGAGGACGTCGCACTTCCGGGCGAGTGCGGCTTCCGCCGCGTCGAACGCCACCGCCGCCGGGTCGGAACCCGACTGGTGCTTCACGACGTCCACCTTCACCCGACCGGCCCAGATCTCCAGCTGCTCCACCGCCGCAGCCCGGAACGTGTCACTCGCCGCCAGCAGCACCTTCCTCCCCTCCCCGCTCAGACGCTTCGACAGTTTCGCAATCGAGGTGGTCTTGCCGGTGCCGTTGACCCCGACCACCATGATCACCGTGGGACCGCCCGGCGCCATGTGCAGTCGGTTGTCCTTCTCCTCGAGGCTCTTCTTGAGATCGGTCTTGAGGAGTGCCAGGAAGTCCGCCCCCTTCTCAATCCGCTTCTCACGGTAGGCCGTGCGCAGGTCGTCGATGATTCTCGTCGTCGTCTCCACGCCCATGTCGGAAAGGATCAGCAGTTCCTCGAGCTCGTCCAGTGTCTCGGCGTCGATCTTGCGTCCGAGGAGTTCCCGGACCCGGCTGGTGAACCGCTGTTGCGTTCTGGAGAGCCCGGCGACGAGCTTCGAGAAGAATCCCTTGGTCATCGGTGTTCCTCTGGTCATCCACGTCGTCGTTCGAGGTCCCTGACGCACGTCATCGGCACGGAGACGGTCCCCAGGTAGGTGACGTCCTTGCGGGAACCGTGGCAGTCACTGCCCCCCGAAACGCCCACGTTCAGCTTCTCAGCCAGCTCGACATACGCCTCGGTGAGGGTCCGTGAGTAGATGGGGTAGTAGGCTTCAAGGGCCCGGCACCCGGCCCGGACGAGGGCTTCGACCCTCGCCGGGTCCACCGCGTCCCCGGGATGTCCCAGCACCGCGACGCCGCCCGCGCCGTGGATGACGCGACAGCACTCCTCAGGCGTGGGAGACCACTTGCGGACGTAGGCGGGTCGGTTGTCGCCGAGATAGCGGTAGAACGATTCGGAGACGGAGCCGGCGGCTCCCTGGTTCACAAGGGCCTCGGCGACGTGGAGCCGTCCCACGGCCGCCCCGGCGGCCGCATCGATCACCTCCTCGGCGGAAATCTCGACACCGAGATCGGCGAGTCGTTCGGCGATGCGGAAGATCCGCCGCCGGCGCTCCGATGCCGCATGGGCGGTCAGCTCAACCAGGTCGGCATTCGCCGGGTCCACAAAAAGCCCGACGATATGCGTCTCACTGTTGTTGTAGACGGTGCTCAGCTCCACCCCGGAGATGACGCGCACCCCCGAACGCTTCCCCTCGGCCGACGCTTCCCCAAACGCACTCAGTGAATCGTGGTCCGTGACGGCGATGACCGTGAAGTCGAGCTCGGCGGCCCGGCGGACAAGCTCCGCCGGCTCGTAGGACCCGTCCGAGCGGCAGGTGTGCAGGTGGAGGTCGGCACGTCCGTCCTCGGTCATGATGCGTCTCCGCCGTCCGGTGTGTCGGCCGCGTCCTCGGGGCCGTCCGCCTCTTCGACGGCTTCCGCCGAGACGCCCTCCCCGGGAGTGCAGATGTCCTTGATCCGGTCCAGGATCCCGTTGACGAACGTCCCGGATTCGGCGGTGGAATAGCGCTTGCCCAACTCGATGGCCTCGTTGATGGAAACCTTCGGGGGGATGTCGTCACGGTGGAGAAGTTCGTAGGTGCCGAGACGCAGGATGTTCCGGTCGATGGTGGCCATCCGTGAGAGGTCCCAGTTCTGTGCCACGTCACGGATGACCCGGTCCAGCTCGTCGTGTTTCTCGAGGGTCCCTTTGACCAGGGCCGAGGCGAAGCCGCTCACGTCCGGATCGTCGGCACGTGCCGTCATTTCGGCCAGTGACGTCTCGAGGACCTCCGACCCGCAGAGGTCGACCTGGTAGAGCACTTCGAGGGCGAACTGTCTGGCCCTGGTCCGTTTTCGCATTTGTGAAAGAACCTGTCGGTAGAACGTCCCCTCTCGCTGCTTACTTGGCCAGCTCCTTGAAGAGGTTGGCCATTTCGATGGCGCTCAGTGCCGCGTCGGCCCCCTTGTTGCCGCTCTTGGTGCCGGCACGCTCGATCGCCTGCTCCAGCGTGTCACTGGTGATGACCCCGAAGATGGTGGGCACACCCGTCTTCATGGCCACCTGGGCGATGCCCTTGGCCACCTCGGCGGCGATGTACTCGAAGTGAGGCGTCTGACCCCGGATCACCGCCCCCAGACACGTCACCGCGTCGAACCGGCCCGATTCCGCCAGTTTCTGGGCCGCCAGGGGGATCTCGAACGACCCCGGCACCCACACCACCTCGATGTCGGTGTCCTTCGTCCCGTGACGCAAGAGGGCGTCCATTGCCCCCGACAGCAGCTTCGACGTGATGAACTCGTTGAACCGGCTCACCACCAGTGCAACCTTCAGCCCCGTTCCTATCAGTTTTCCGGCGTGTGTCTTGGCCACGATACCCACCTCAAAACGGTTGACCGTCGGTTCCGCGCTCCTACGCCACCCACGGAGGGGATTTTAGCCCGTGAGTCGGGCGATTTCAAGCGTTTTTCCGCACCTTTTGACACCGTGACGTCCCGCGAGGGGGCCTTCCTCCTTGCGACGCACCGCCTCCGCCGCTATAATCCGCCCATGGCATCCCCCGACAGGGAGATCACAGACCCATGGGCAAGAAGAAGTCGGCCGACGACGTCCAGATGACGTTCGGCGAGCACCTGGAGGACCTCCGGAGCCGACTCTGGCGGGCCGTCATCGGCGTGGCGGTCGCACTGGTCGTGTGTCTGGTCTTCGGCAAGCAGCTCCTCAGGACCCTCCAGAAACCCATCACCGACGCCCTGGCCGCCGCCGGCTACGAAGGGACCCTCAACTACTTCAACGTCATCACTCCCTTCATGATCTACGTGAAGGTGTCCCTCATCACGGCCCTTTTCGTCAGCAGTCCCTGGGTCATCTACCACATCTGGCAGTTCGTGGCATCGGGGCTCTACCCGCACGAGAGGAAGTACGTCTACATTTTCGGTCCGTTCACGGCGGGGCTGTTTGCGGCGGGGGCGGCGTTCAGCTACTTCATCCTGGTGCGGTTCGGGGTCCGCTTTCTGGTCAATTTCGGCAAGAGTCTCGGACTCCAGCCCGTGCTCGACGTCAACAGCCAGTTGATGTTCGTGCTGGTCCTGTCGATGGTGATGGGACTGATCTTCCAGCTCCCGCTGGTGATGCTGGTTCTCGTCAAGATCCACATCGTCGAGTCGAAGACCTACGTCAAGCAGCGTAAGCTGTTCATCATCGTGGCGCTCACGGTCGCCGCCATCATCACGCCCACACAGGACATCGTGAACCTGGCACTCGCCACGGCACCCATGCTTCTCCTTTACGAACTGGGGATCGTCTTGAGTCGGCTCGCCGAACGCAGGAGTGCGAGGGATCTGGCCGGTTAGGAGGGCCCGGCGACGCTCAGGCGGGTGAGTCGGAAGCGGCTTCAGGTGTGTCGTCCGCGGACGCTTCGGGCTTGTCGACGGGAATGAGTCGGGTGAGGCGCGCCCCCACTTCGTACTGACGGGGCACACGGATGGAACGGATCACCTCGACCTCACAGCGGAGGGCCGCCTCTCCCTGCGCGTCGAAGAACGTCAACTCCAGTTTCTCATGGGGATGGAAAAGCTCGCGCGTGCGGAACCTCGCGCCCGTGCGGGAAAGGTCGACACACTGTCCGTCGAAGACACCCGCCTCCAGACCCGGTGCCGGGGAGCGCTCCCGCTTGACCTCCATGGACAGACCGACCATGTATCTCGGATGCTCCCGGCGGTCCTTGATCCTGATCCTGCGTGTCATGGGTCCGTCTCCGCACACCGTGCTCGATGCGTGTCCATCATGATAGCACCGCCCCAGGCCCCCGGCAAGACCCTATCCCAATATTTGTGTCCATCGCCGACGGTCCTTGACGTCGACTGGTTGCGGGAACTATCATATAGGACACCTCACCGGACCGCAGGGGGTCATGCATGAAGGACGGACGCGTCATCCTCGTGGGGGCGGGGCCCGGGGATCCCGCACTCATCACCTTCAGGGGGGCGGACGCCCTGCTGATGGCCGACATCGTCGTGTATGACCGTCTGGCCGCCAGGGAATTCCTTGACTACATACCGGCCGGCGCCGAACGCATCGATGTCGGCAAAACGCCCGGGAAGCCCGGAATCACGCAGGAAGAGATCAACCGTATCCTCATCGAGAAGGCGCGCGAGGGGAAGACGGTGGTGCGCTTGAAGGGCGGGGACCCGTTCGTGTTCGGTCGGGGCGGTGAGGAGGTCCTGGCGCTTCTCGAAGCAAAGGTTCCCTTCCATGTGGTCCCGGGGGTGACGGCCGGGGTTGCCGCCCCCGCGTGTGCCGGGATTCCGGTGACCCATCGCGGCAAAGCGTCCTGCGTGACGTTCGTCACCGGACACGAGGACCCCGACAAGCCGGTGACCGACGTCAACTACGAGGCCCTCGCGAAAACCGGCGGCACGCTTGTCTTCTATATGGGGGTGAAGCGGCTGCCGGAGATCTGTTCGACACTGATGAAGGCGGGACTGCCCGGCGACACCCCCGCCGCGTGTATCGAGCGGGGAACGACGCCGCTTCAGCGCTCGATCCGCGGGACGCTTTCGGACATCGCCGCCAGGGCCGCCGAAGCGGACATTCAGCCGCCCGCCGTCACCGTCATCGGACACGTGGCCGGACTGCCGGAAGAACTCGACTGGTTCAGCCGTCGGCCGCTTCACGGAAAGCGTGTCGTCGTCACCCGACCGGTGCACCAGGCCCTCGGCATGTCGTGGGAGCTGGGCCTCCAGGGGGCACAGGTCATCTCGTTTCCGACCGTCGAGATCGTCGATCCCCCCTCCTGGAGAGACGTCGACGAAGCCGTCATGAGACTGGACACGTACGACTGGATCGTCTTCACCAGCGTCAACGCGGTCAACGCCTTCGACGAAAGGATGTTCAAGAGAAACCGGGGGTTCTGGGACGCACCGGACCTCAAGATCGCCGTCATTGGCCGGGCGACCGCTGACGCCCTCAAGAACGTTGAGCCCCCGGACCTCGTGCCCGAGGATTTCACCACTGAGGGACTGCTCAAGGCGTTCCGTGAACGTCATGACCTCATGGGTAAGCGGGTGCTGCTTCCCCGCAGCAGCATCGCACGGGAAGAACTGCGCGAGGGACTGGCCGAGCTGGGCGCGGAGGTCACCGACGTCCCCGTCTACACCACGCGGACCAGCACGCAGTCCGACCCCGAGGTCGTCGAAGCCCTAGCCCGCGGCGAATGCGACATCGTCACGTTCACGAGTTCATCGACCGTGCAGGGGTTCGTCGAGATCGTCGGGCGTGAAGCGGTCGAGGCGATCAGCGGCTCGGTCACGTTCGCGAGCATCGGTCCGGTCACCTCCCGCGCGGCAAGGGACCTGGGCGTTCCCATCACCATCGAGGCCGAGGAACACACCACCGACGGGCTCGTCAAGGCAATCCTTGACAGCGTGACTCCCGCCTGATAAAAGGGACGCTTCCGCCGGACAGGAGGACAGGCATTCCTGCCTGTCTGCCAGACATGCCGGACAGGAATGTCCGGCCTCCTATTGAAGACGTGCAGGAACCGTGCATGCGCATCATCGTTCCCATCAAGCAGGTGCCCGAGACCAGCTCGGTGAAGATGGACGAGGAAACGGGCACGATGATCCGTGAGGGGGTCGAGGCGATCGTCAATCCCCTCGACCTCTACGCCATTGAGACGGCGCTCCGCCTCCGTGAAGAGCTCGGGGGCGAGGTCATCGTGATTTCCATGGGGCCGCCCGACGCCGAGCGGGCCGTTCGGGAGGCCATCGCCATGGGGTGCGATTCCGGGATGCTCCTCTCCAACCGTGCGTTCGCCGGGTCCGACACCTGGGCCACCAGCTACGCCCTGAGCGGCCTCATCAGGAAGATCGGCTCTTGCGACCTCATCCTCTGCGGCGAGCGGGCCACGGACGGCGACACGGGACAGGTGGGGCCGGGGATCGCCGGGTTCCTCGACCTCCCGGTCGCCACCTACGTCGGAGGCATCGACCGGGCGGACGACTCGAAGCTAGGGGTGCGGCGGCTGGTCGAGAACGGCCACGAGATCCTCGAAGTGGACCTCCCGGCCGTTCTGACCGTGGTCAAGGAGATCGGCGAGGCCCGTCTCCCGACACTGCACGGCAAGCGCCGCGCACGCAGCATCGAGATCCCGGTGCTCGGCCCCGACGACCTGGATGTCGAAGTGGAACACCTCGGACTCAAGGGCTCCCCGACGCGCGTGGTCAAAATCTTCCGCCCCAAGGTCGCCCGCGAGTGCGTGAAGATGCCCGCGAAGGACGAAGAAAGCATCGAAGCCGCGGTGGACGCACTCATCGGGTTTCTTCAGGACAAGGAACTCCTGCAAACGTAGGGCCTGAACGATGCCGAAAAAGGCGAAACGAGACCACAGCGGCGTCTGGATCCTGGGCGAGCAGTCCGCCGGGCGTGTGGAGCGTATCACGCACGAGCTGCTGCGTCGCGGCCGGGAGCTTGCCGACAAGCGGAAGACGGAACTCGTCGCACTTCTCCTGGCGCACGAGGTCGAGGAAGCCGATCTCCAGGAGGTCATCGAGCGCGGTGCCGACCGTGTGGTCGTGATGACCGCCCCCGAACTGGAACACTTCCTCGTTGAGCCCTACGCCGGGTGCATGGTCAGGATCATCGAGGAATATCGGCCGGAGATCTTCATCGCCGGCGCCACCTCCACCGGTCGGACGCTCATGCCCTATGTTGCCGTCAGGGTGAACGCCGGACTCACCGCCGACTGCACCGTCCTCGACATCGAAGCGGACACGGGCATCCTCCTCCAGACCCGTCCGGCCATCGGGGGGAACATCCTCGCGACCATCAAGACAGCGGTGCATCGTCCCCAGATGGCGACGGTGCGGCCGCGCTCCACCAGGCCGGCGGAGCGCGTGCCCGGACGCAAGGGCGAGATCATCCGCCTGGCGGCCCCGAGGGACGCGCTGAAGAGTCGCATCCGACGGGTCGGCTTCGAAGCGGACGAATCGGAGCACGGCATCCAGGAGGCGGACGTGGTGGTGACGGCGGGGCGCGGGGTCAAGAAGGCCGAGAACGTCGCCGTGGTCGAGGGACTGGCGAAGGCGCTTGCGGGTGCTCTGGGGGCGTCGCGCGACGTCATCGACCGCGGGTGGCTGCCTTATCCCCACCAGGTGGGTCTCAGCGGAAAGACCGTGACGCCAAAGCTTTACGTCGCCGTCGGGGTCTCCGGCGCCATCCAGCACCTCGCCGGCATGCAGACCAGCGACACCATCGTCGCCATCAACAGCGACCCCGACGCCTCCATCTTCAACGTCGCCGATTTCGGCATCGTCGGCGACCTCTTCGACG
>DATKVD010000015.1:0-3661 GCA_035530235.1 Planctomycetota bacterium
GGAAATAAGACGGGCTCTCACACGCAACAGCCGCGCAAGAGGACGGCAGACACGCCGTCCTCTTCGCTTGTACCCCGTGCCACCGTGCGAAGACCGTCCCCCCGGAGGGCCGGCGAGCCGTCCGCATTTGCCTTGACTTCGCCTCCACAGGGCGATACCCTTGCCTCAGACGACGGGTGGATGGGCATCACCGGGGGGATCCACGTGACCGAGCCCAGGACCATTGAGGTAGGCGCCAAGGCGCCGTCCTTCGAACTGAGGTCGAACACCGGCGAGGAGGTGTCCCTGGCCTCCTTCGAACGCGAAAAAACCGTCGTGCTCTATTTCTACCCCAAAGACGAAACACCCGGCTGCACACGTGAAGCCTGCTCGTTTCGTGACCTCTCCAGTGAGTTCCAGGAACTCGACACGGTCATCCTCGGCATCAGTCTTGATTCCACCGACTCCCACACCTCCTTCGCACTGAAGCATCAGCTCACGTTCCCCCTCCTCAGTGACACCGACGCTTCGGTCAGCAAGACCTACGGCGTCTACCGGGAGAAGGTGCTGTACGGAAAGAGTCACTGGGGCATCGAGCGGACCACGTTCGTCATCGACAGGCGCGGCATCATCCGACACATCTGGCGCCGGGTGAAGGTGGAGGAACACGCTCAGGAAGTGCTCGAGTTCGTGCGCAGGGAACTGGCCTGAGGACACTCCCTGACCCACCGGCCGCAACATCTCAAGGACCCGTGATGAATGAAATCGGCGTGCGGGCGGCGGCCCTTCTCGTCGCGGACGACAAGCTGCTCCTGGTCAACCACCGGAAAGGCGGCCGCTCCTACTGGGTGCTCCCGGGCGGACACGTGAGACCGGGTGAACCACTCCCCGACGCACTCCGCCGGGAAATGAAGGAAGAACTCGACCTCGACGTCACGGTGGGACCCCTCCTCATCGTTCACGATTTCATCCGCGGGGAGCGACACGTCGTCAACAACGTTTTCCGCGTCGAGACGGCGTCAACGGACGTCCACGTGACACCGGAGAAGGTGCTCAAGGATGCCCGGTGGGTTCCGCTCGATGAACTCGAAAGCGTCGACCTGCTTCCACCCATCGGGGCGGAGTTGCGGCGGATCGTCTCCGAGCCCACCGTCCGGACCCTCTACCTGGGCAGACGGTAACAGGGGAGCGGGACGCGTCGGCGCCCGTCAGGCGATCACGTAGCGTGGGTTGGGACGCGGACGGTCCTTCATCTTCTTCCGGAGTTCCTCCTGCCCGGTCATCCCCATCAGGGCGAACGTGCGGAGCTTCCCTTCCTGGACGCCCGGCTGGTCGAACGGGTTGACGCGCAGCAGCTTCCCTGCCATTGCCGTCTGGACTTCGAGCATGAACAGCAGCTGTCCCACGGAGAACGCGTCCAGTCTGGGCAGCCAGAGGGTGGCGTTGGGCCGGCCCAGGTCGGTGAGGACCGTCTGTGTGGCGAGGCGCTCGGCCTCGATCAGTTCGTTCATCGTCCTGGCGCCCAGGTAGCCCACGTGGTGGAGGTCCTCGAACGCCGGCGGCAGGGCGACCGTCTCGTTGAACGTGTCCAGTGCCACAAACGTGACGACCTTGTCGAACGGACCTTCCACGTAGAGCTGAAGCTGTGAGTGCTGGTCGGTGACGCCCAGAGCCCTGACCGGCGTCGGACCGGCGTGAACCACCTCACCGTCCACGGCCGTCTTCTTTCCCAGGCTTTCCGCCCACAACTGACGGAACCAGTCCGCAACGTCGCGGAGCTGCGAGCAGTAGGGCATCATCACCGAGATGCGCTTCCCGCGTTCGTCGAGGATGCGTTGAAGGGCCGCCGCGGCATACGCCGGGTTGTTCCAGAGGTCCCCACTGCGGGTCCGGTCCTCCATGCAGGCGGCGCCCCGCAGCAGCTCCCGGATGTCAATGCCCGTCATCGCGGCCGGCAGAAGGCCCACCGCCGAAAGCACCGAGAACCGTCCCCCGACGTTCTTCGGCACCTCGAAGCTCGCCAATCCCTCCCGCGCCACGATGGTCTGCAGGTCGTTGTCCCCCTTCTCGTTCTGCACCTCCGTGGTCGCAACGATGTGGTCGCTCCCCGACAGCCCCACCCGCTTGAGGAGATCGCAGACGACCAGGAACTGCGCCACGGTCTCCGCGGTTTTCCCCGACTTCGTGATGACGTTGAAGAGCGTCTCGGCAGGATCGACGACGTCCAGCAATCTGCCGAAGACCACCGGGTCGACGTTGTCGACGACGAAGAGCCTCGGCCCGCCCCGCTCGGAGCGTGAAAGCAGGTTGTGGAACGGATGACACAGTGCCGTGTGAAGTGCCGTTGTGCCCAGGGCCGAGCCCCCGATGCCCAGCACGACGAGGTTCTCGTACCGGCCCCGGTTTGCCTCGACGTATTCCTCGATGCGTGCGACCGTTTCCACCCCGTACGGAAGGTCCATGAACCCGATCTCACCCGACGCCCGCTCCGCTTCGAGTTCCTTGTGGTAGCTGGCGACCACGTGTTCGAGGACGTGCAGTTCCTCCCCGGTGACCCCGTGCTCCTCACCGATGACGTCGGCCATCATGTTGTTGAAGTCGTAGCGCAGCCAGTCGGCGACCTTTCCCTTGTCGGACATTCCTGTCTCCCCCCGTTCAGTTCTCCAGGAGCAGCGGACCGTCGATCTCGAGTCGGTCCGGAAGTCGGCTTTTCAGCTCTTCGGCGTCGAGGGCGTAAAGCGGCGAGATCTCGACGGGATGAAGTGAGAGGCCGTCGTTCCGGCGCGGGACCTCGACGCCGCAGCTCTCCAGCCACCGGACGGCCCGCTCCGTCATCGCCTGACGGGCCGACGCCACCGAGTCCTCACCGGTCGCGTTCTTCACCGGTGCGAATTCCTCGGCACGGTCGATCTCCATCAGAAACGTCCTCTCCGCCTGGGGCAGTGCGTCGAAGACGAACGTCTCGAACTTGACGCCGTTGGGCTCCGTCGGCTCGACACACTTCCCGTTTTCGTCGACGGCAGGCACCTTCTTTCGTGCCAGGTGGTAGGGCAGTCCCCCACGGCCGTCGACCGCCTCGACGAAATCCACCGTGTACCAGAAGATGCAGAGGTTCGCGGCGGCAAACAGCAGCGACCCGTCGGGAGCCTTCCGGCGGGCCTGCTCATCGCCCAGGTCCATATACTCGACGACGGCCGTGCGGCCGTCCGACCGTCTCACCGTGACGCCCACCGGTTCCTCAGCGTTGCGCTTGGGCGTCACCTTGCTCGACATCTCTGCTCCCGTCAAATGGTGAAACCCCAGGAAGACCGGCTCGGCCGGGTCCACCAGGACGTTGTCCACCTGGAAGTGGAAGATGTCCGTGATGCCGCGTCCTTTCATCTCGGCGGTGCCCCCGGAATCGACCAGTGCGGACAGCACCCCGCCATGACCGTTCGGGTTCTGGAAGACGTGACCCGGGGCGTCGAGGATGAGCCTGCCCGAGAGATCGACCGCCGGCACCATCCCCTGGACGAAGAAGAAGACGTCCTCGTCCGGGAGGCCGAAGTTGCCGTTTCGTTCGAAGAACGTGCGGGTCGCCTCGTCGTTGGTCACACTGGTCATCACGAAAAGCGGAATATGCGTATCGTGGCGGCGCCCAAGGGCCCGGATGTTCTCGACGTGCAGCTGGAAGATGCTCCTC
>DATKVD010000016.1:0-3160 GCA_035530235.1 Planctomycetota bacterium
GCGAAATGGTGAACGGCCTGCGACAGAAGAGCGGCGTCGCAGCTCGCGTCCCCGCACGGGATCTTCTCGGCGCGCCCCTCCAGGTACATGACGCGGGGATGTGCGGCGTTGGCTTCGGCCTTTCTGCGCATTTCGCCCGACGGCTCGACGCCGACGACGTGCGCACCGAAGTGCCCGGCCAGCGGCACCGAAAACCGCCCCGTGCCGCACCCGAGGTCGAGTATCGTCGGACGGCCGGCTCGTTCACCGGGCAGAAACTCGCTCAGCGCGTCCATCCACAGCGTCACGGTCGCCGGCGAAAGCCGGCGCCCCGCCTCGTACGTCCGGTGCTGTGACTCGTCGTAGTCCATAACCCTCCCGGGGAATGCACCATAAGACGGCGCCGGGCCGGCCGGCGTTCACTGGCGGAGCTTCGCTTCGCAGCGGGGGCAGGCCTTGATGCCGCGGGCCTGGACGATGGAGTGGATGCGGCCGAGGACCCGGGCGCCGCACGCGGGACACTTCACCCGCAGCACGAACAGCCGCTGAAGCATCCCCCCGCCGATGACGATCACAGCCGCCGCAGCGACAACTCGCACCCACATCTCGACCGGCAGCAGCCAGTAGAGGGCCAGTCCGACCGCGATGCCGCCGAACCCGGACAGCAGCACCCACACCGACGCCCAGTTCAACTGCTGCTCATAGAGCAGGACGATCTGGTCGGCGGTCAGCCTGGGTTGAGGCGGGTCTTCGGTCACGTGGTTTCCCCGTCTTCGGGATCGGTTTCGGCCTCCGGGGCATCCGGCTCCCCCAGTGCCGCCTCGGGCGCATCGGTCGCTTCCTCGGCCAGGTGCACGTCGTGGATCTCGATCTTCCGGATCTCGTCGAGGTCTTCGTCGGTCTCGTCCTGGTCGTTCTCCTCTGCCGGTGCGGATTCGGGCGGGGCTTCCGCGGGTTCGGTCGTCGGTGCTTCGTCGGCGGGTTCTTCGGCGGTCTCCGCTTCCGGCGGGGCTGCTTCGTGCGCCTCCGGCTCGCCGGTATCCTCCTCCCCCTCCTCGGCCCTGACGCGCGTTTCGGTCACCTCCTGGAGGAGCTTGGGGACGTTCTCCTCGTTCACGAGCCGGATGGTGATTTCGCCGCGGTCGGCGGTCTGGCTCAGTCCGATGACCCTGGCGCGGGTCATCTCCAGGAGCGCCAGGAGCATCCCGATGGCCTCGATGCGGTCCTCGCACGTCTCGAAGAGGGTGAGGAACGTGAGGAGGCCCTGGATGCGGAGCATGCGGAGGATGTGCTCGATGTGCTGGCGGACGGGGACGTCGCGGTCGACGATGGTGGCGGGCTGAAGCCGGAGTGTCTGGCGCATGACACGGTCGAAAGCGGCGAGGACGTCCCAGACGGTCACCTCGGACATCTCCAGCTCTTCACGGTCGTCCTCGAGCCCCTCGAACTTCTGCCGGGCGCCGCGTCCGAAGCGCTCCATCTGCTCCTCACGTCTCTCGGCCAGGAGTGCGGCGGCTTCCTTGAAGCGCTTGTACTCCATGAGCTGCCGGATGAGTTCGATCCTGGGGTCGCCCTCCTCCTCTTCGCCCTCGGGCGTCTCCGGCTTCGGCAGGAGCATGCGCGACTTGATCTCCATCAGCGTCGAGGCCATCACCAGGAAGTCCCCGGCCAGGTTGGGGTCGAGCATCTGGATGATCTCGAGGTGCTTCATGTACTGGTCGGTGATCTCGGCGATGGGGATGTCGTAGATGTCGACCTCGCTCTCCTGGATGAGATAGAGGAGGAGGTCGAGCGGGCCCTTGTAGATGTCGAGTGCGACACGGTAGTCCATGGGCGTCACCCGCTGAGGAGTTTGTAGAGGATGGAGATGACGGCGACGACGACGGTGGCGATGATGGTGTACTTGATGATGCGCAGGCGGTGTCGGACCTCGCGCGTGCGCCAGTCGTCCATCTTGCGGTCCAGTTCGTCCAGCTTGCGGTCGATGCGGGCCTCGATCTCGTCGAGCTTCTCCTTGATGTAGTCGTCCATGCTGAAGCGGAGCGCCGCCTTGAAACCCTTCCGCAGACTGGCACTCACCGCCTTCTCCTCCTCTTCGGGCGGTGTCATCTCGTCGTCGTCGGCCCCGGCCACCTTCTTCGCGATATAGCCCACCACGCGTCCGGAGGCCCGTTTCAGCACGTTCGTCCAGCGTTTCGCCGTGGCCTCGACCTTCTGCGCGATCTCCTCGGGAGGCGTGTCGTCGGTGAACTCGAGGCCGTGGAGCCGTGCGACGATGCGCAGGTCGTCCTCGGAGAGCCCCTCGGTCCGACGGAAGTTCACGCGGTAGAACCGCCTCACCAGGAGGTCCTTGGCGTGGAAGTCCTTGACCTCCTCACCGGCCCAGCGGAGGATGCGCGCGAACTCCTCGCGGGAGACCTCGTTGATGACGCGGCGTCTTTCACGGATGCGGGCGATGACGTCGGTGCGGCTTTCCTTGCGGCCGACCTCGAAGCCGATGTCCTCGGCCACGCCCCGCAGTTCCACGTCGCTCAGCTCTTCCAGTGTCCTTGCCATCCCGGCTTCCTCAGGAAACGAAGCGGTGTGCCCAGACGAGGGTCGTCAACGCACCCAGCCAGAACACGATCTGCGTGAGTTCCCAGCCGACGTCGCGCCAGGTCACCCGCAGCAGTTGAATCGCCAGATACCTTCGGGCGTACCCCCAGTGACGCTCCCCGCCGTGAAGCAGACGCCAGTACCCGATCGCCCGGTCGGCCGTCACGATGACACAGTAGATCCCCACCACCACCGCCAGGAGACGCCGCCAGAAATAGAAGAGGTCGAAGTCCACGGAAATCGCCTCGCGAGGGTCATCAGGGTCGTCACGTCAAACGCACTTACCTGTCGTGAGTGTGCCGGGAACGCCCTCTTGATGCAAGCATAATCCCCGTTCCCTTCGAGGTGGAACGGGCGTCCATTTCTTGACTTTGGTGAGCATCCCGGTAGAGTGGGAGACGGATGTGACGTGTCTCCGCGAACGAGGTGGATGACGTGAGAAGGTGGTGTGTGGCCGCGGCGGCGGTACTGGTGACGTGGTGCGGATGCGGCGGGCGGGAGGCGTCGGAGGGTGCGGCATCGGGGCCCGTGCCCGTCATGCGCCAGGGCCGTCTGGCACACACGCAGACGAAGCTTGCGGACGGCC
>DATKVD010000017.1:0-12010 GCA_035530235.1 Planctomycetota bacterium
GACTTACGACAACGCCTTCCAGAAAAAGCCGTGACCTCCCGAACGGAAATGACATGACGAAACGACACGTCGACCGCCCGGACTGGTCACTCCCCTACCCGTCGCGTCGCAGCCCGGTGCTGGCGCGGAACGTGGTGGCGACGTCGCAGCCCCTGGCCGCACAGGCCGGACTCAGGATGATGCTCGATGGCGGCAACGCGGTGGACGCGGCGATTGCCACGGCGATCGCACTCACCGTGGTCGAACCCACCTCGAACGGCATCGGCTCGGACGCGTTCGCGATCGTGTGGAACGGCGAGAGGCTGCACGGACTCAACGCGTCGGGCCGCAGTCCGGCCGCATGGACGCCCGAGCACTTCGCCGGCGTAACGTCAATGCCAGAAAGGGGTTGGGACACGGTCACGGTCCCCGGCGCGGTCTCGGCGTGGGTCGAACTGTCGAAAGCATTCGGCAAGCTTCCGTTTGACGACCTCTTTGCACCGGCCGTGGACTACGCCCGCAGGGGCTTTCCGGTGTCACCGGTCGTCGCGGCAAGCTGGCAGTCGGCCGCGAAAGCGTTCAAGGACTTCCCCGACTTCGGCACAGCGTTCCTGAAGAACGGCCGCGCCCCGAAGGCCGGCGAGGTCTGGTCCTTCGAAGACCAGGCCCGGACGCTCGAACGCATCGCGGCGACGAACGGCGAAGCGTTTTACCGCGGCGACCTTGCGGAGAAGATCGCCGCGCACGCGACGGCCACGGGTGGATTAATGACAACCGACGATCTCGCCGAGCACAAGGCCGACCGGGTTGAACCGATTTCGGTGGATTACCGTGAGTTCACCGTCCACGAGATCCCGCCGAACGGTCAGGGGCTCGCGGCGCTCATCGCCCTCGGCATCCTCGAACAGTTCCCGCTCGCCGACTTCCCGGCCGACTCAGCCGACAGCCTGCACGTCCAGATCGAGGCGATGAAGCTCGCCTTCGCCGACGCCCACCGGTACATCGCCGACATCGATGCGATGGGGTTCAACCCGAGCACGTTCCTGCAGCCGGACTACCTCGCCGAGCGGGCGAAGCTCATCGACATGAAGAGGGCCGGAGAGCCGACGTTCGGTGTGCCACGAGAGGGAGGAACGGTTTATCTGACGGCGGCCGACGCCTCCGGGATGATGGTGAGCTACATCCAGTCGAACTACGGCGGGTTCGGCTCCGGCATCGTCGTTCCGGGGACGGGGATCAGTCTTCAGAACCGGGGAAAGGGCTTCACGCTCGAAGAGGGGCACGCGAACCGTGTCGGGCCGCGAAAGCGTCCCTACCACACCATCATCCCGGCGTTCGTCACCCGGGACGGGAAGCCTGTCATGAGCTTCGGGGTGATGGGCGGTCCCATGCAGCCCCAGGGACACGTGCAGATGATGGTGCGCATCGCCGACCACCGTCAGAACCCGCAGGCCGCGGCCGACGCACCCCGCTGGCAGGTCACCGACGGCCTCAACGTCACACTCGAGCCGGGCGTCGCCGACGAGGTGGCGGCGGATCTGTCACGAAGGGGCCACCGGATCTCGAAAGGACCGAACGGCGGCGGGGCACAACTCATCTGGAAACTTGACGACGGATACGTCGCCGCATCCGAACCCCGCAAGGACGGTCAAGCGGTGGGGTTCTGACGGGCCCGGGGCCCTCCGGCACTTGACGACGCCCGCCTTTTCTGCTAAGAGAAACCACCCCGGCCCCCTCTTCTGTCCGGAGACGGACGTGCACGGACGTGTTTTCCTGCTCACCCTCTGCGTGCTGACGGTCACGGCGGGCTGCTCGACCCGCGGGGCCGACGAGGGAAAGACCATCCTCAGCTACACCCGCTGGGGCGACCCCTCGGAGATGGAGTCCACGCGCGAGCTGATCGCGCAGTTCGAAAAGGAGAACCCCGACGTCGCCGTCCGCGTGGACGTGGTGAGCTGGGAGCAGTACTGGCAGAAGATGAAGACCGCGGTCGTCACCGACACGGCACAGGACGTGTGGCTGATGAGCGCCGCCTACGTCGAGGAGTACGCCTCGTCCGGACACCTGCTCGATCTCATGCCGTTCATCAGGGCCGATGCGACCTTCAAGGAGGACGACTACTTTCCGTATGCGTTCGACGCCTACTGTTTTGCGGGCGAAGGCGACGCGATGCGTCCGGTGCCGTTCGGCCAGGGGGCGCTCTACGCGTTCACGCGCGACTACAACTGCTCGCTGCTCTACTACAACCGCGATCACTTCGACGCCCAGGGGCTCGCCTACCCGACGTTCGACTGGACGTGGGACGACCTCTTGAGGGCGGCGAAGGTGCTCACCATCGACTTCGACGGCGACGGCTTCACCGACCAGTGGGGCTACGGGGGGCTCGAATACAGCCGGATGGCGCGGGTCATCGGCGGCAACACCATGGACCTCGAGCGGCACAAGAGCACCTACAGCACGCCCCTGGTCATCAAGACCATCGCCTTCCTCCAGGACCTCATCTACAAGCACAAGGTCCACCCGCCCCCGACCATCCGCATCCACGAGACGGAGAGCTTCGTGACGGGGAAGGTGTCGATGATGGTGTCGGGGGTGTGGAACATCCGTCAGTACAACACCTCGGAGTACCTGTGGGACATCGCGCCGATTCCGGTGGACGTGCCGGATCGCAAACGGACGATGTCGGGCGGGGGCGTCGCGCACTGCATCTACCGGAAGACGCGCAACAAGAAAGACGCGTGGAAGCTCGTCAAGTTCCTGAGTTCGGACCTTTCACAGCGGGAACTGGGACGGTCGGGGACGTCGGTTCCCGTGCTCAAGGCGGCCGCGTTCAGCGAGGATTTCCTGGCACCCTTCGACTGTCCGCGCAAGGAAAGCTATAATGCCATCTGGGAGACCTTCAAGGGCCCCCGGGCGCCCGGCACCTACTCCAAGGGATACCTCGTCTATACCCGACACGCCCAGAACATCATGGACGGGGTCTGGCGGAACAACCGCACCCCCGAAGAGGCCTGCCGCATGATCGACGAGAAGACCGACGAGGTGCTGAGAGAGCATTACCCCCAGACGGCCGGGACCGCCGGAGGAACGTAACGTGGCCAGGTGGCTCGTGGCGACAATCTGTCTAGCGGCCGTGGCGGCCGGGTGCAACACCCGCGGCCCCGAGGCGGGCAAGACCATCCTCGCCTACACCCGGTGGGGAGACCCGTCGGAGATGGAATCCACCCGCGAACTCATCGCACAGTTCGAGAAGGGAAACCCCGACGTCGCCGTCCGTGTGGACGTCGTGAGCTGGGAACAGTACTGGCAGAAGATGAAGACCGCCGTCGTCACCGGCACCGCGCAGGACGTCTGGCTCATCTCCCCGGCCTACATCGAGGAGTACGCGTCGGCCGGGCACCTGCTCGACCTCACCCCCTACATCGAGAACGATCCCACCTTCGACATCAACGACTACTTCCCCCGCTCGTTCGACGATTTCTCGTTCACCGGCGAGGGGGAGAAGATGCGGCCGGTGCCGTTCGGTCAGGGACGCATCTTCGCGTTCACCCGTGACTACAACTGCCGGCTGCTCTACTACAACCGCGACCACTTCGACGCACTGGGCCTCGCTTACCCGGACGAGACGTGGACCTGGGACGACCTGGTGACGGCCGCGAAGAAGCTCACCATCGATTTCGACGGCGACGGCCATCCCGACCAGTGGGGCTATGCCGGGCTCGATTACCTCGCGTTCGCCCACACCATCGGCGGAGAGGAACTGGACGTGGAGCGCGTCCGAAGCACCTACGACACGCCGCTCGTCGTCAAGGCCATCCGGTTCCTCCAGGACCTCATCTACAAGCACAAGGTCCACCCGCCCCCCACCCTCCAGATCAACACCCAGACGAACTTCATCACCGGAAAGATCTCGATGATGGTGTCGGGCGTGTGGAACGTGCGCCGGTACAACGACTCGGACTCGCTGTGGGACATCGCACCGATCCCGGTGGACGTGAAGGGTCGGGTGCACCACATGGCGGACGGCGGCGTGGCGCACGGCATCTACGCGAGAAGCCGCCACAAGGACGCCGCGTGGAAGCTGGTGAAGTTCCTGAGCGACGAGGTCTCGCAGCGGGCGCTCGCCCGGTCGGGAACGTCCGTTCCCGTGCTCAAGACGGCCGCGGAGAGTGAGGACTTCCTGGCGCCCTTCGACCGCCCGCCGAAGAAAAGCTACCACGTCATCTTCGATAACCTGCGGGCCCCACGCTCCCCACGCAGGGCCCCGCGCGGAAACCTTCAGTACAACTGGCACATCCGGAACATCCTCGACGCCGTCTGGCGGAACAACCGAACCCCTGAGGAGGCCTGTCGCATGATCGACGAAAAAACCAACGCCGTGCTGACCGAACACTACCCGGAGGCCACGCCATGAAACTTCGCAACCGTGGGGTCGACTATTCCCTCGGCGGATATCTCTTCCTCGTGCCCAACATCACGGGCTTTCTGCTGTTTGTGTTTCTCCCGGTGCTGGCGTCACTGGTGCTCAGCTTCTTCAGCTGGCAGATCCTGAAGGACAAGCCGCCCACGTTCGTGGGACTGGGCAACTTCATCAAGCTGGTTCAGAACCGCGAGTTCTGGTTCTACACCTACAACACCGTCTTCCTGATGCTGGGCATTCCGGTGGGGATGATGCTGAGTCTCAGCCTGGCACTGCTCCTGAACAAGGGTATCCGGTTCATCCGCGTCTACCGGATGGTCTACTTCCTGCCCACCATCACGGCGGGGGTGGCGCTGCTGGTGCTGTGGCTGTGGATCTACGAGCCGCTCTACGGGCTGGTCAACTACATGCTGGCCCGGGTGGGCATCGAGGGTCCGAACTGGCTGGGCGGCGGCGCCAAGCTGCAGTTCCTGAAGGACTGGTTCGGGATCGACCCGATGTGCTACTGGGCGAAGCTCTCGCTGATGCTGATGGGACTGTGGACCGGGGTCGGGGGGTACAACATGATCCTCTACCTGGCCGGGCTCCAGGGCATCAACCCGGAGCTTTACGAGGCGGCCGACGTGGACGGTGCGAGTGCCTGGCAGAAGTTCAAGCACATCTCCTGGCCGATGCTCTCCCCGACGACGTTCTTCATCTTCATCATGAGTCTCATCGGGGGATTCCAGGGCGGGTTCCAGGCGGCCTACGTGATGACGCAGGGCGGTCCCGACGGCTCCACCACCACCATCAGCTTCTACATCTTCCAGGAACTCTACGAGAACGACCACACGGGATACGCGTCGGCCATCGCGTGGTTCCTGTTCCTCGTGGTGTTCACCTTGACCATGATCAGCTGGCGGTATGGCGGAAAGGTGGTGCACTATGACTGAGAAGCCGGCCGATCGCAGGGCACGTCGACGTCGAAGCCTGATGAAAATCATCCGCAGGACCGTCCTCTACGTCGTCCTCACGGTGGTCGGACTGACGATGGTGCTGCCGTTTCTGTGGATGCTGAGCACGTCGCTGAAGACCCGGAAGGCGGCACTCGAGATCCCCCCGACGTGGATTCCGCGGCAGCACGCCACCTATGCCGACGTCCCCGGTTACGACCACCCCGTCCACGTGCGCATCCTCAAGAAGACCGCCACCGTCAAGCGACAGGACACCGGCGAGGACGTCGAGGTCTACCACGAGGCCCTCAGGATCGGGAAGCCCTGGTACAAGCCGTGGGCCGAGCCGACCACGACCATCCTCGTTCCACGCCTGGAGGGAAAGAAGATCGTCCGCAGGCCCGTGCTCGTCGAGGTGCTTTCCTCCCGCGCCATGGTCCGCATCCTCGAGGAGGGCCCCGACCATCACAAGGTGGTCGATAGCCTCCCGGGCGACGCGGCGTATACGAAGTCGTGGGTGAGCCTCCAGTGGGACAACTATCCCGTCACGTGGAACAAGCTTCCGTTCGGCCGGGCCTACATCAACACCATCATCATGGCGGTGAGCATCACCGTGGGACAGGTGATCACGAGTTCGCTGGCGGCGTTCGCGTTCGCGCGGCTTCGGTTTCCCGGCCGCGACAAGCTCTTCCTGGGGTATCTCGCCACGATGATGATCCCGGGAGCGGTCACGCTGATTCCGGTTTACATCCTGTTCGTGAAGATGCCGGATCTCCTGAACTGGGTGTTCAGCACCGACTGGTTCGCGCAGGACCTTTACTTCGTGGGCAGGTATTACATCGGCCGGCTGATCGGGGGGAACTCGTATTTCGCGCTGATCGCGCCGGGGCTTTTCAGCGCCTACGGGACGTTCATGCTCCGGCAGTTCTTCATGGGACTCCCGCGGGAGCTGGAAGACGCCGCCCGCATCGACGGCTGCGGAAACCTCCGCATCTACTGGCACGTCACACTGCCGCTCTCCAAGGTCGCACTCGCCACGCTCGCCACCTTCACCTTCATGGGGGCGTGGAAGGCGTTCATGTGGCCCCTCATCATCAACAACAGTGAGAAGCTCGTGCCGCTCCAGGTGCTGCTGCAGAGGTTCAAGGGGCAGTACGGGGCGGAATACACACTGCTGATGGCGGGGTCGATGATCGTGCTTATACCGCTCCTGGTGGTGTTCCTCCTCGGACAGCGGCATTTCATCAAGGGGATCCAACTGGGCGGCGTGAAGGGGTGAGTGGCAGCACGACGGCCAAGGTCCGGCGGGGCAGGCGCCCCGCCTCCCAAGAGTCACGGGTGGCGGGGCGCCTGCCCCGCCGCCGATTCTCAAGACGTGTCCTGCAGCCTCGGCAGCAGGTCCTTCGCCCAGCGCTCGATGACGTCCCACTTGCGGAAGTCGCCTTCCCGGATCTTCATGAGCTTCATCAGCAGCCGGTTGAAGAACCCGAGGTCGGCGTAATCGAGCGCCCCGGCGAAGAGTCCCACGTCCCTCGGACGCACCAGCTCGACGAGCGGCTTCGTCTGCTTCACCACCTTCTGCACGGCCCTCTCCGACGGCTGGGCCATCGTGAGACACACGAAGAAGAGCGCGGTGGGCATCGAGCGGAGTTCTTCGGCGTGTTCTTCCGCGAAGCGTCGGATCCCGCCCAGGACCTTTCCCGCGTAAAGCGGTGAGCCCAGCACCACGGCGCGGTAGCCGCCCGGTTCGCCGGCCTCGCCGACGGGCTTCACGTCCGCCTGTGCGCCCTCTTCGGTGAAGGCCTTCCCGATCGCGCGTGCGATCCCTTCGGTGCTCCCGTGCTTCGTGGCGTAGGCAATAAGGATCCTGTCATCCATTCTCGCGTCACCCTCAGCGTGCCCCGCCCCCAGGCAGGAGCAGCTTGATCACCTCGTCGCGGGCGTTGTCCCACGCGGACTCGTCATAGCTCCAGTCAGGCTTTGCGGGGTTGTAGGGGTCCGGGGCCCAGGTGCGGCGGCCCATGCACGTGTAGACCTTGTCGACGACGGCCCGGACCTTCTCGCGTCCGACCTTCTTCTCGGCCATCTTCAGGAGCTCCCACTCCTCGAGCCCTTCGCGCTGGTGCTTCATGCGCCGCGAGATGACCGGACCCTTCAGGTCCTTCACCTGTACCCAGTCGGGTGCGCCCTCCATCGTGAAGTCGCCCGGATAGAGCAGCTGACCGTCGCCCGGCGGGAAGCGCGGGTTGAGCTTCCAGGCATGCGTGAACATCAGATCCCAGTAGAGGTGTCCGTAGGCCTTCTCATACCAGTAGGCCCACGGGAGCACGCGCGGCTCCCACGCGGTGCTCACCGTCTGCACGTCGAAGGTGGGGAAGGGCCAGCCCTGGGCGTTCGAGACGTAGAACCAGAGAGACTCTCCCTTCGCCCGGCGCTGGTCCCATGCCTCGCGGCCGCCGGGCGGGTTGACCTGCACGTACCACGGCCCGTAGACCTTGAGCGCCCGGACGTGGTGCGTGAGAAGACCGTCGAGTTCGGTCCCTTCCTTGTTGAGGGTGCAGAGGAGCTTCCCCTTCCACTCGGGCGCCTCCTTGAGGATGAGCTTCACGACGGGGATGATGCCCTCGATCTCGCGTCGGTCCGGCTCGTCCTTGAGGTAGATGAAGCTCCGCTCGAACACCTTCCGTTCCTTGAGGTGCGCGGCGATCCTGTGGAGCTGGTCAACGATCTGTTTCGACCGCTCGGGGGTGAGCGGCCGCGTCTCCCAGAGGTAGACGTTCACGTCGCCCCGGCCGTCCGGGCTGTACCGGTCCATCACCGCGAAGCCGAAGTCCCGACGCTCGACGAGGTCCATGTAGTGATAGTTCGTGGGCGAGATGCGGTGACGCAGCGTCTCGGCGACGTAGGCGTCGAGGTTGGCCACGACGTGCGGGTGCGTCCTCAGGTTGAAAAGCGACGGGATCGACGAGTCGGCCGGGATGGTGAGCGCCAGCACCTTGACGTTGACCGGGATCGTCGCAAGCGTCGCCGCGCCCGACTTCAGCTCGATCTTACCCGAATACGCCCCTGGAATCGTCTTCTCCGGGATGAAGACGTCCACCCAGAACGAGAGCGTCTTGTCCTTCTCGGCCTTAATGGCGTTCGCAACGTTCGTGCCATCGGGCTTGACCAGCGGCACCAGGGCATCGGGGAACGCACCCATCCGTCGGTGACGGGCCTTGTCCCTCTCCTCCCCGACCTTCGTCCCGTGATCGACGACGATGTCCGCCGCACGGTAGAGCATCACGTTCGCCTTCGCGATCTCGCCGTGGTTGGCCGACGTGAGTGCGGTCCACTCGAACGAGAGCGGCGCCGTCGCGTCCGCGTCGGCGCGGAGCGCGATCTGCGCGGTGACGTATTCGTTCCGCACGCCCGTGCGCTCGATGGACTTGAGCGTGCCCGGCGGACGGTCGGGAAGGATCATCACGCCCGACGATTCGACCCAGACCTGGGTCTTCGCAAAGACGACCCCTGGACTTGCCAGGACAACCGCCATCGCCAGCAGCGGTCCCTTCAGCCAGCGTGAAGACATGGGAGTCCCCCCAGATTACCAGGTACATCGGTAGTAGTAGACCACCTTCGTCTTCTCGTCGATGACAAACAGCCGCCACCACCCGCCGTCGACCCACTCGTAGAGGTAGGTGTATGAGGCGCCGCCTTGCGGCGCGTCCTTGAGCCGGACGTCCAGGTTGCTCATCAGACCCATCACCTCTTTGGGCAGCACGCCCTGTTGCCACTGTGCCTTGCTCGTGAATCCCTTCCTCATCGGCGCCCAGTTGAAGCCGCTTCCGCGCAGCTTGTCGAGTTCAGTCTCAGACAGGGCGAACCTGGCACAGTAATCGAAATCTCCGTGGAAATCGGAGGTCCCCACGTCTTTCTCGACGATCTCGGCGGCGGCCGGCAACTCGTAGCGCTCATCGGCGATGCACCCGATGAACCGCGAGACGATGATAACCGTCAGGACCGCGCAGGCGGCCGCCATCAGCAATAGCCCTGCGCTGCCCAGCAGAATCCATTTTGTCAGCTTTTTCATCTCTTCGCCTGCCTGACCCCGGCACCGGACTTGTGCCGGTGGTGTAGGTCTGTTATCCTGTGGGCGTCACACACGACAGCTTACACATCGGAAAGGACGCATTCAATGGAGGAAATGCGGCTGGGGCGGACGGACCTGCGGGTGGGACGCACCGGATTCGGCGCGATCCCGATACAGCGCGTGACGTTCGACGAGGCGAAGGCGCTCTTGCGTCGGGCGTACGAAGCGGGGGTGACGTTCTTTGACACCGCACGGGGATACTCCGACAGCGAGGAGAAGATCGGTTACGCCCTCGCCGACGTCCGCAAAGACGTCGTCATCGCCACCAAGATCAACGCCGCCGACCGGAAAGCGTTCCTTGCAGAGCTTGAAACCAGCCTCCGGAACTTGAAGACCGACCACGTCGATCTGCTCCAGCTCCACTGGCCGAAGGAACTGCCCGACCCCGACGACCCACAGTCGTCCTACGCGGGACTCGTCGAGGCGAGGGAGACGGGGAAGACACGGTTCATCGGCATCACGCACCACGCACTCGATGTGGCACGACGGGCGGTCAGGTCGGGTCTCTACGACACGCTCCAGTTTCCGCTCAATCACATCTCGTCGGAGGAGGATCTCGCACTCGTCGAGGCGTGTCGCGAGCACGACGTCGGGGTCATCGCCATGAAGGCCCTCTCGGGCGGCCTCATCACCGACGCGTCGACCTCGTTCGCGTTTCTGCGTCAGTATGACAATGTCGTGCCGATCTGGGGCGTGCAGCGTCCCGAGGAGCTGGAGCAGATCCTCGCGCTCGAGGAAAACCCTCCGGTGCTCGACGACGCGATGCGGGCGGCGATCAAGAAGGACCGTGCCGAACTCGCCGGCGATTTCTGCCGGGCGTGCGGGTACTGCCTCCCCTGCCCACAGGACATCCCCATCCCCATGGCCGCGCGCATGGGACTCCTCCTCAGGCGGATGCCCTACCAGCGGTTGCTCACGGAGGAATGGCAGGAGAAGATGGCCCGCGTCGAGACCTGCACGGAGTGCGGGCAGTGTCTCGAACGCTGTCCCTACGGCCTCGAGGTGCCTCAACTCCTGCGGAAGATGCTCGACAACTACCGTGCGTTCCTTGCCGGCTCGTGACGTCCCGTGCCGGCGGATTGGCGCTTGCGCCCCGTCCCCTCCCCCGCTATTCTGTGGCCGACCCGTTCCAGAGCCGAGAGGAGAACCGCATGCACCGAAGACTCATCACGGAGCTGCCCTCGCGCGTCATCAACAAGTGGCAGGTGCAGGGAGGCGACGTCTGCATCCTGCCGGTGGGCTCGGTGGAGGTGCTGGGGCCGCACCTGCCGATGGGCGCGCGCACGTTCGTCGCCGAGGCGTTTGCGAAGCTCCTGGCGGAAGCGGGCGACGGGCTCTATCTGCCCCCGGTCCCCCTCTCGCCGGTCGCCGGAGCCGCGGGCCTGCCCGGGACCGTGGACGTCTCCGAGCCCCCGGTCAACCGTCTGCTGCGTGCACTCCTCGACGACATGCTGAAGACCGGCTTCCGACGCATCCTCCTCGTGACGTACCTGGACTACGCCCGCTACTACCTCCCGGTGGAATTCTACGAGGACCACGAGGTGGCCGCGGCGGGGATTCACCTGAACGAGGCCCTCTGGCGTCCCACGGAGAAGCGCGGCATCGGGAACGATTCGGTCATGCTCGGGGCGCTCAAGCTGCTCGGCCGCGACGAACTCCTGGCGAAGTGTCTCGACGCCGCCGAGCGGTGGAAGGCGGAAGGGAAGTCCGCCGCCCCTTTGCCGGAGGCCTATCAGGAAGTCATCAAGATCGGCGTCGCCGGCGTGCGCTTCCCGAAAGGCTATTACCCCATGCCCCCGACGGGCGTTATCGACCCCGACGCCGGGGCCGAGGTCCTCCGCGAGGCGGCGGCCGAGAAGGTCCCGGCACTCGAGGACCTGCGGGCCTACAACGAGTACCTCGCCCGACGGGGCAGTCGGGGGTTCCTGCGCGGCGGCTGGTTCCGCGACGAGGAAGGGGGTGCGCGATGACCGACCGAGGGACCGCAGGCGTCCGCGCACTGGGCGACATGCTGCCGCGAGAAATTGAAGCCTACTTCGACGAGGGAGGCGACCTCGCCATCCTCCCCATCGGCAGCATCGAGCATCACGGGCCGCACCTGGTGAACGGGTGCGACGGATACATCACACTGGCCAAGGCGCAGGAAGTGGCGCGACTCTCGGGCGGCGTGCTCTTTCCGATGATCAGCACCTGCTGGGAGGGCGCGACGAACGTCTACTCGGGGGGCATCGGCGTGCGGGAGAACGTGTTCGTCGATTACCTCCTCGCCGTGGTGCGAGCAGTCAGGAAGGCCGGGTTCAGGCGCATCCTCATCATCAACAGCCACGGCGGGAACTTCTACGCCATGCGGGTCTTTCCGCAGCACTGCCTGCGTGAGACGGGCCTCGCGGTGATGACGGTCTACGGCTCGGCCGGGTGCGAGGAAGCCGACCATGCCCGGAAGGAAGGCGTGGGTGAAGCCGCCTCGCTCCTCGGGGCGCTCCACCTGCTGGGTCAGGACGACCTCGTGAACGAGATCGTCGAGTACACGCGCAAGGCCATCGAGGA
>DATKVD010000018.1:0-11879 GCA_035530235.1 Planctomycetota bacterium
TCGAGGTCACGCAGCACCAGGTCGCTCTTGGTCAGCACCCCCAGGTGAAACCCGGCACCGAGGAGCAGCTCGCAGCAGCGTCGCGTGAGCTTATACTTCCGCTCGAGCGGCTGCCAGCCGTCACACGCACTGCACGTGAACACCGATCCGGGCTTCCGCCGCCGGAGCTGACGCGCCAGGACCTCCGGAGCATTCACCTTCACGTCCACGAACTTTCCCCACGCCTCCGTGTGCGGGTGGAACCGCTGCATGTACCGCGCGTAGCAGTAGACGCACCCGTGGGCGCACCCCGTGTAGCCGTTGAACGAGTAGTCGTCGATGCCGCAGGCGTTGAGGACGCTCTTGCACGTGACCTCGCGGACCGTCACGCCCCCCGCCGAGTACGTCTTCGCGGGTTTTTTCGACCGGGCCTCTTTGAAAAGGGACGGCTGCTTCGCTGGGGTCACTCCGGCACCCTCACACCCTCGGCGGCGAACTTGCTGATGAACTCGGCGGCCTTCGTGCGCACGGCCTGGCAGTCCTCGTAAGGCCACGCCCTGTTCTCGCTCCAGTCGGCGCTCACGCCCTTGCGGAGGTCGGCCAGGAAAGCGTGTGCTTCGTTGACCGGCCCTCGGGGCTCCCCCAGGCGGTTCCACTGCGCCGACACCAGCCGGTCCAGGAGCCACAAATACTTGAAGTCGTCGATCCCCTCGCGCAGCTCCTCGAACCACGGGGTGTTGATGTCGCCCTCGGGCCCGGGATACGCCGCGCAGTAGTCCGAGTTCCACGCGTCGAGGTCGTAGAACGGGTCCCCGTGCCAGGTCTGGTAGGCGTAGTCCTCCTTGAGCCGGACGCCGTGCTCCCTGGCGACCTTGTAGAACCAGATGCCCCACCAGAACCGCTGCTTGCCGGCGTTCACCAGCCACACCTGTGACCCGGCGTCGCGGATCTTCTTGAACGTCGCCGGGGAGATGTCGCACCCGTTGTTGATGCCGGCGTAATCGAGGAGCGGATAGAACGCCTCGTCCTCGGTGTGGTTGAGGTCGCCCATGAGCTTGACGTCCTTGAGTTCTCGGAGTGCGCGGGCGAGTTCGAGCGCGGCGCTGCGCGTCGTCTCGCCGCCGTTCGAGGGCTCGTCGAGGTAGACGAAGACCGGCTCGGGCCAGGCGTTCTTCTTCGCCTCCGCAATGATCGTCCCGGTGAGTTCTCGGGCCTTCTCGACGACCCCGGGACTCATGCGGTTGTGCCAGGGCAGCGAGCAGCGGAAGAGCGGCCCCACGCCGTGGGGCTTCGCGATCTGCATGATCCGGCGGACGGTGTCGAGATCGCTCCCGGTCTGGAGCCCGTTGAGCCCGTGTGCCCGCTGGTTCCGCCACGTCGCCTCGAACGCCTTCCACATCACGTCGGTCGAGCCGTCGACCCACGTCCAGAGCCCCTGGGCCTGGGTGCCGGTGAGCGAGAAGATGCAGTCCTTCGGCTCGGGCAGGGCGAAGCCGTGGACGGTGACCGTCAGGGGCAACGTCGTCGGCTCGCCCGCCTCGGGCGTGATGACGACACTGCCTGCGTAAGTCCCACCCGGTATCCCTTCAGGGACATGCAGCGTCAGCCAGAACCGCCTGGTGACGCCCCGGTCGATGCGGACCTCGCTCGTCCTTCGAATGAGCAGCGGCTGCACCTGGTACCGCGTGACCTTGAACCCGGCCCGCTTGACCTTGTACTGAACGTACCCGCCTTCGACCACCTTCTGAAGCGCGTCCATTGGAAACCCGACGTCGACCTGCACGGTCACTTTGCCCAGGTCACGGAAGGGATAGATGCTGAAGGTCACGGGCTCGTATTCCCCGCGGGCGACGGAGACCTCGAGCGTGTCGATCTCCTGTCCGCCGCCCTTCGGGCTCGAGGTGGGCCACACCGGCTCCGACCACGGCCGCTGAAACACTGCGTAGCCGCGTTTCTTCTCCGCCGCGTTCGGAAAGACCTCGACGGCCTTCTCCGGCACCGGGACCTCGACGTGCTCGGTGTAGAACGCCCGTCGTCGGCGGTCGGCGAGGTCTTCCATCCACCCCTCGCCCGCATCTTTCTTCGCCGAGGGATAGACGACCATCGCGTTGACGACGGTCGCCCACGGGTCGCCCGCGAACTCGACGTCGAGCCGGCCGTCGGTGACCTCGACGTCGAATTCCACCGGCGCCCACCGGCTCTCGATATACAGCATGTAGATGTCCTGTCCGGGGAGGTCCTCCACGTCGAGGTTCTCAAAGAACATCTTCATGAACTCGTCGTGGGTCATGCGCCGGTCGATGACGGTCCGGCCCTCGGCCTTGACGAGTCTGCGGGACCAGTGCTGACGGAAGCCCCAGTTGCCGGAATCGGCGCCGATGAGCCAGACGTGGTATCCACCGTTGGGGACTTTGACGGCAAAGGTCCCGGGGCCTCGCACCCAGTCGCGCTCGAGCGCACCAGGCGTCACGTGATCGGCCGAGACGAGCTGCCGGCCGCCCGTCCACCCGAAGCCGGTGCCCTCGTCGTAGCGCGTGCGCTCGGTCACCGGAGAAAACCCCCCGAACACCGGCGAATCCGCTGTCCCGAAATCGAACGCCCGCAGACCCTCCACCGCCAGCACCGTCTCTTTCACCAGACGGACGTTGTCGACGAACACCTCGGCGGGCGGCTTATCCGAACTGAACATGATGAGAAGCTGGACGATCTGCGAGCGGTCCATGACACGTCCGTTGGTGGCCTTGAGCCCGGTGAGGTTGAACTCGAAATCGTTTGCCCCGGGCCGCACCGAGAACTGGAGGTTCGCCCGGTTCTGATAGCTTCCCCCGGCGGCGCGGTCGCGCAGGTTGATCTGCATCTTCAGCACCTCATCCGACGTGTTGAAGAGGTCGATCTTCAGCTTGTCGTAAGTCGACCAGTCGGAGACGGGAGGCCGTCCGAGGTTGATGCCGGGATACTGTCCCCGGATGATGACCTTCACCGCGCGGTCGCCGCGCGTCGCGTGCTCGCGCTCGAAGCTGAGCGTCGATTCGGCGCCGTTCTTCTCCCACCCGGCGTCCAGCGCACCCTCGAAGTCGCCCAGGACCGCTTCGTCCTGCGCCAAGACCACGCCCGCACACAGGGCGAACGCAGCCGTCAGTGCCGACCTCAGCATCATGGTCACGCCTCCTCGGAGAACTGCCAGAGCCCCTCGACGGTTCGCACGAGACGGAACGCCCCGACGAGACGCCCTCCCCTCAACTGGACCCGAACGGCGTCTTCGGTTTGGGAGAGGAGATCGTACCGGCCGCTCTCGACCCGCCTCACCGTTCCCCTGCCCCTGCCGATGTCCCCCTCGTATTCGAGGTACCGCAGGCGGTGATCGAAGAGACACTCACCCGTCATCCCCGCCGCGGGAAACGCCGCAAATGAAAACGTCAGCAGCGCCCCCCCGTGCTCGAGCATCAGGTCGAAGTGGCTCGTCTCGTCACGGACGTGTTCGAGCACGACGAAGCGCGGCATGGTCTGCCTCCCCGAGCAGGCTGGAGCCGAGCCTTGGTGGCCACCGTCGATTGTACCACGCGCGGCGCCCTTTGCAAGACCCCGGACGGCCCCCGGACCCCGCGACCGACCTCACAAAGGGCTTGTGTTCCAGTTGACCGCCGGGTATCTTGTCTCCGCCAGAGCCGGGAACTGAGGAGAGAACATGAAACGAACACACGGACCGTACCGGTTTGTGGGCAGCGTCCTGGCGGCCCTGTGCATCGCCGCGGCGTGCGTGCCCGCCGGGTGCAGGGAGCGCGCCGCGACCCCCTCCGAAGGAGAGAACGAAGTGAAAAAGCAGGATAGACTCGGGCGGCGGGTCAGACTCGTCGAGGCATGCATCGTGGGAACACACGCCTACCAGGTCAAGCTCCACAAGAAATCCGGCGAGGGCGACCCCGCTGCTTTCGGCGACCAGGGGATGACCGACGCGCAGCTCGACGCACTGGTCGAAGCCCAGAAGACGCTGCTGGCCGCCGAGGCCGGCGCGGTGAAGAAGTGGGTCGAAGACGGCGGAGCGTCCCCCGCAGCCACCGCCGTCAAAACGCTCCTCGACGCCGATCTCAAACTCGACGGGCGTCTGCCGGTCAACGCCGCGGCCGACGTGCTGGAGGGCAAGCCGCCCGGCTCCGGCACATGGGTCCGTGTCCGCGCACTCGCGAGTCTCCTGCAGGTCTGTCTCGAGGTCAACCGGGACGGCGACGTTCTCCAGGAGATGTGCAGGCTTTATGAGCCGCTCGGGCTTCTCGTGGGACCGAGCGATCTCGGCATCGAGGACTCGAACCGTGCGTTCCTCGAAGTCGGCACCGAGATCGCCCAGAGGTCCTGCGACGCACCCGTCAAGACCACGCGGGGCGCCTGGCAGATCGCACTCCGCAAGGTCCAAAACTGGAGCATCAAGCACCGCGGCGTGGGTCCCGCCGAATACGCCGACGAGGTCCTCGCGCGTGACGACATCAAGCCGCTCATTCCGAAGATCAGAGCCCTGCCGCCCGAGCGCATCCTCTTCCTCGGACACTCCTTCACCGGCCCGGACCACTGGTCCACTCTCGCCCCGATGAACGAGATCCTGCGGGCGGCGTTCGCAAAGCTGAATCCCGCGATCGTCGTCGGCCGGATGGGTCACGGCGGGATGAGCGCGTCGCAGGCCCGTGACCGGTTCCTGAAAGACGCCCTCGCCTGGAAGCCCGATCGTGTGTTCGTGGTGGTCGTCGTGGGGAGTGACGCCGACTACGCCGCGATGGAGGAGATGTCGCGCAAGTTCAAGGAGATCGGCTGCGAAACCGCTTGCTTCGACACGCTTCACCCCACCCGCACGTCGTGGGTCAACCCGAGTCGTGAGAAGCTCGTCGCCGCGGCCAAGGCGTCCGGCCTCGTCGTCCTCGAGGTGGGCGACCAGCTCGCGGCCCATCCCGAGCGCCGCGACTTCGTCTGTCTCGACGGCATCCACATGCGCCCGAGCTACCACAAGTTCATGGCGGGTGAGCTGTTGAAGTACCTCATCGAGGCGAAGAGCCGGTAGAGAGCGCGAAGCGGAGTACCGAACGGAGCGATGTCTTGGAGAATCATGCGACGGTGCTGGTGAGAGTGCTCCGGGAGCTTCCTCTGCCACAGAACGCGCGCGGCGTGGAAATCGGCGTGCTGCTCGGGCTGGTGTCGTTCAGGCTGCTGAGGGAGTTCCCCTCGCTCACGCTTTGGGGCGTCGACCCTTACGTGGTCTGGCCGAAAGAGGTCTACCAGACGAAGTGCATGGGTCACTGGGACCAGGCGAAGTGGGACGAGACGTACGAGGAGGTCGTCGCCAGGGGGCGTGATGAATTCGGCGATCGCTTCACGCTGCTGCGCATGGTGAGCCTGGCCGCAGTCAAGGACTTCGACGACGGTTCTCTCGATTTCGTGTTCATCGACGGCAACCACGGCTACGACTGGGTGAAGTCGGACATCCAGGCCTGGTGGCCGAAGGTACGTGCGGGGGGGCTCTTCGCCGGACACGACTACGGCACCCGACCCACCGAACGCGGCGTCAAGACCGCCGTCGACGAGTTCTGCCGGGCCGAGCACCTTCAGGTCACCCCCGGGGACGACGCCACGTGGTGGGTCTACCGGCCCACCCACGACGACGGTCAGTAGCAGAACGTGTTCATTCGTCTCGACGGCATCCACATGCGTCCGTCGTACCACAAATTCATGGCGGGGGAGCTGTTGAAGCACATGGTCGGGGCACGGCGGGCAGAACTCCCGAGGGAGGATTGAGCGTGGGAAAGATCGGCGTCAGAGCGCACCGCACGGGCGTGTGCATGGCGTTGTCGGCCTTGGTCGGGTTGAGCCTGCTCACCGGATGCGGCCATGGGGGCCGGGCCGGGAAGGACCCGGGCAAGCCGGAGGCGGCCGAGGCGGCCCGGCGGCGCGGGCAATTCGCCCAGGCGGCAACCATCGGCGCACACGCCTACCACATCCAACTGCACCGCAAGGACGGCAAGGGCGACGCCGAGGCCTTCGGGCCGCAGGGGCTGAGCGATGAAGAGATCGACCGACTCGTCAAGCTCTACACGGCGCTGGCGCTCATCAGGCCGGCCGAGGCCGCCGACTGGGCCGACGGGAAGCCGTCGAGACTGGACCCGTCGAAGATCATCGACCCGCTCCTCGGGTCACGACTGAAGCTGGACGAGCGGCTGCCGGTGAGCGTGGCGCGACGGTTCTTCACGGCGAAAGCCCCCGACGCACCCCCCGAGCAGAGGCTGGCCCTCGCCAACCTGGTCCAGGTCTGCTTCGAGAACGACCGTGAATCGAAGGTGCCCCAGCGGATGTTCAGGGTCTACGAGGGACTGGGGGTGCTGCGGGGTCCGGCGGATTTCGGCGTCCCCGACGACAACACCCGCTTCCTCGAAGAAGGCACGAAGCTGGCCGCCGAAACCTGCCAGGCCCCTTACGCCACCGACGCGAAGGCCTGGCAGCTCCAGCTCCGCAAGGTCCAGAACCTCTCCCTCATCCACCGCGGCATCGCCACCGAGAAGACCCTCGCCACGGAACTCCTCGCCACGGGCGAGGTCAAGACGCTCCTGCCGAGGATCAGGACGATGCCCGCGCAGCACATCGTCGTCATCGGACATTCCTACACCGTCAACGCCGGCTGGACCACCCCCGGGGTGTTCAACTACATCGTCGAGGAGATTTTCAAGCGGGAGAACCCGTCGGTGGCGTTCAAGCACCTGACGACGGGCGGACTGCGGGCGACGAAGGCCCGTGACCTGTTCCTCGCCAAGGCCCTGCTCTTCAAGCCGAACCGTGTGCTCCTCTGCGTCGGCATGGGAAGCGAGGAGGACTGCGAGGCGATGAACGAGATGGTGCTGGCGTTCCGGAAGGTCGGCGCCGAGGTGACCACGTTCGACCGGATGGTGCACACGATCCCGCGGGACCGGCCGCCTCGACCGCGGCCCTACCTCGACACCTGGCTCCCGAAGCTCGCACAGGCGGGACTGGTGACCATCGAACTCGGACAGCTCCTCGACGCGCATCCGGAGAAGGACACGTTCCTGTCGCTCGACGGCTCGCACATGCGCGGGAACTATCACAAGTTCGTCGCGGCCGAGTGGCTCAAGTACCTCGTCGGGGCCCGGGGGGCGCGACTGGCCGCCGACTAGCGTGCCGAGCGGAGAAAGAGAGTGACCGAAGGCCCATCGAGACGACAACAGCTTGCCGAGGCGTGCGTCATGGGAGCACACGCCTACCAGGTCCTGCTTTACGAGCGGACGAGGAAGGGCGACGCCCAGGCCTTCTCGTCGCAGGGACTGACCCCGGCCCAACTCCGCGGGCTCGCCGCCGCACACGAGGCCCTCGCGGCCTCGGACCCGGTCGAGACGGCCAAGTGGGTCGAGGGGAAGTCCTCGACGTTCGACGCGGCCGACGCCCTCGAGCCCCTGGTCCAGGCGCCGCTCGTGCTGGATGCACGTCTGCCGGTCTCGGTGGCGACGGCGTTCTTCGCCGCCCGGGACCCCGACATGCCGCCGGAACGTGTCCGGGTGCTGGCGAATCTCCTCCAGGTGGTCCTCGAGATCCGACGCGACGAGGGGACGCTCCAGAGCATGTTCAGGTTCTATCTCCCGCTCGGGCTCCTGGCGGGACCTCAGGACTTCGGCATCGACGACGACAACGTCCGGTTCCTGGAACTCGGCACGGAGCTGGCCGGACGCTCGTGTCCGGCGCCCTTCGACACCGGAAAGCTCGCCTGGCAGATCGCCCTGCGCAAGGTCCAGAACTGGAACCTCGAATACCGCGGCATCCTCGGTCCCCGGGAATACGCCGAGGAGCTCCTCGCCCGCGACGACATCAAGCCGCTCATCCCGAAAATCAGGGCGATGCCCCGGCAGCTCATCCTGGTGCTCGGACATTCCTTCACGCTGAAGCTGCACTGGTCCACACACGCCCCGATGAACGAGGTGGTGGCGGCGGTCTTCGCCGGGCTCAACCCGTCGGTGCGCTTCGCCCACATGGGTCACGGCAGCACGAGCGCCTCACAGGCCAGGGAGCGCCTCCTCCAGGACGCCCTCGCCATGAGACCCAACCGTGTGCTCCTGGTCGTCCTCATCAGCTCCGACGCCGACTTCGCCGCCATCGCCGAGATCACCCGCACGTTCCGCAGGATCGGTGCCGAGGTCATGTGCTTCGACCAGCTTCACACCAACCACACCTCCTGGATCAACCCCGACCGGGCCAGGCTCGCGGCCGTCGCCGCCAGGTCGGGACTCACCGTCATCGAGGTCGGAAGACTCATCGACACCCACCCGCAGAAGAACGACTTCGTCTCACTCGACGGGGTCCACATGCGACCCCCGTTCCACAAGTTCATGGCGGGGGAGCTGCTGAAGTACCTGCTCGGTGTGCGTGGGGCGAAGCTGCCCCATGAAAAGGAAACACAAGAATGAGGAGGGTCCGAGGGATGCGGAATGAAAACGCGGGGATTTGCCTGGGCGTCCTGGCGGCGGCGTGCGTCGCCCTGACGTTCGGCACGACGAGGGTGCAGGCGGCGGGGATCACGGACGTCTGGGCGGTGAACGACGGGGAGAAGATCAAGCGCGACGACCTCGACAACCCCAACCGCCGGAAGAACTCCGTGTGGGACGGCCGGAAGGTCGCGATCTTCGGCGCACGAAACGAGATCGTCGCCTTCCAGTTCATCCTCCGCACGGGAAAGACCGGGGCGAAGGACGTGGACGTGACGCTCGACAAACTCGTCCGCCGCGGCGGCAGGGAGGAGCTGGCGTGGAAGCCGGAGATCCCCGACCCCACCGACACGCGCGGCCGACAGATCGAGCGCTTCACCCAGCATTACCTCAACATCCGGACGCCCTCCCCGCCCGGGTGGTTCTACAACAGGGCCGCGCAGCCGAAGGACATGGCGGGCTGGACGCCCGACGCCCTGGTGCCGTTCAACGCGACGCGCGGCCGCGGCGGCGCCCCCTTCGACGTCGCGCCCGACCGGAACCAGGGCGTCTGGTTCGACGTCGCCATCCCGAAGGACCTCCCCGCCGGGACCTACGAGGGGAACATCGTCGTCACCGAAGCCGGAAAAGAGGTGAAGAAGGTCCCCGTGTCGCTCAGGGTGTTCGACTTCACGCTGCCCGACGAGACGCACTTCCACGCGATGATCTTCTTCGGCGAGGATGACGTGGGGAACCGGCACCCGGCACCCGCCGACGCGATCGTGGCAGCGTATCACCGTCTGGCCCACCGGCACCGGGTGGAATTCACCAAGGCGTACGGTCCGGGAGCGGGCCAGGCAGACATTGACCTCCTGAGCGGGAAGGCGTTCACGTCCGAGCGGGGGTATGAGGGGCCGGGCGAAGGGGTCGGATACACGATCGTCCCGGCGAGCTTCTACGGCTGCGGCGGGAACTGGCAGGGCGACGACGCCTGGCGGACCGCCGACGCGTTCATGACGTGGCTCGCGAAGGTGAAGCCGGACGCGATCACCTTCCTCTACACCACGGACGAGCCGCCGAAGGAGCGCTTCGCCTGGATCAAGCAGATCGCCGACAGACACCACGC
The DNA here is from genome assembly GCA_035530235.1 of Planctomycetota bacterium. Classification (GTDB taxonomy): domain Bacteria; phylum Planctomycetota; class DG-23; order DATKVD01; family DATKVD01; genus DATKVD01. The sequence goes on from DATKVD010000018.1 coordinate 9,547, forward strand.
CAACCCGGGACCGGGCGGCAAGCTCCCCATGTTCGTCACCAAGGGCCCGAGCGAGGGACTCGAAGGCGCCATCGACGTCTGGTGCACCGTCACCAACCAGTACCGCCCGGACCGCGCGAAAGCAGAGAAGGCCAAGGGCCGCCGGTGGTGGGTTTACAACGGTCATCGGCCCTACGCCGGGACGCAGCTCACCGACGCACCCGCCGTCGACCCGCGCGTCACCCCGTGGGCCTGTGCGAAATACGGCGTCGAGCTCTGGTTCTACTGGCTCGCCAACCACTGGCAGCACAACCACAGTGCCGCCGAGCGCGGACACCAGAACGTCTGGGTCGACCCGCACACCTTCGGCCGGCGTGAAGGCTACAACGGCGACGGCGTGCTCGTCTATCCCGGCCGTGACCTGAAGCACCCCGACCAGGACCGCGGGATCGACGGACCCGTCGCGTCCATCCGTCTCAAGAACGTCCGCCGGGGGATCCAGGACGTCGAATACCTCTGGCTGGCCGAGAAGAACGGACTGAAGAGGGAGGCCCGGGCCGCGGCGGACGCCTGCGTCCCGGCCGCCTTCTCCGACGCCCGACGGGACGTCTCCTGGAGCATCCACGGCAGCGACTGGGACGCCGTGCGACTCCAACTCGCCCAGGCCCTCGAACGGAAGCTGAAGGGAAAGAAGTAGAGCGCCACGGCACAGCGCTATCGATCTTTCGCCTCGTCGCAGAACTGTGCCACGGCTTGCTCGCAAGCCGTGTTCTCCGGCTCGCGACCGACGCACACGCACGGCTGGACAAGCCAGCCGTGGCACACCCTTGTCAGTCTCATGCCTCGTCACAGCAGTCGAAGCACTTGAGGAGGAAGCGGTAGCAGGTGGGGAAGTCGGGTGTGTCGATGGCGACGGTCCGACCGTGGCGGCGGACGGAGAAATCGGGGAGCCGCCCGGCGATTTCGGCGGCGCGTGGGTTGGGCATGGGGACCTCGAAGAGGAACCGGTCGGGCAGGACGGGCGGCGGGATCTTCCCGGCGCTTCGGACGGCCTCCGCGGCCGCGATGCGAATCTCGTCGAGCACCTTTCCGTCCATCGGACCCTCGTCACCCCGGCGACCCTCCCGTGTGCACACGGTGACCGCCTCGGGCGCGACGGCGAGCACCTCCTCCACCGCCCCGCGGCTTCCCGCCAACAGCACCGTCGGCACCCCGCGCGTGGCCGCCAGCAGCACCTGAACGGTGATCTCCCCGATCTTCCGGCCGTTCAAGACCATGTGGGTGAAACGGTAGGCGTGTCCGAAGGCGTGGTCGGGGGCGAGCCCGTGAAACCCGACGAGCGCCAGGCCGCTGCAATCACCGGTGAGCCCCGGCAGATCGAAGTCCTCCGTACGGTTCCCGTGCACCACCTCGACATAGTCGGGCAGCTCAGGGCGTCCGTGCCAGGTGCGAAGCCGGATGACGGTCTCCCCGGCGTCGTGCATCCCTTCGGCCGCGGCCAGGAGATGCGCACGCAGGACGTCATCGTTCGATGCGCCCGGATGACCGAACCCGCTCATCCCCTCGATGTCGCCGGAGATGTAGTGCATCACGTCCTCGCAGGACCCTGTGTCGCCCTTTCAGGGCTTGCCCCTCTCGCCCGTTCACGTGTTTGTATTCTACTTTCCGTCGGTCCCGGCCCATACTATAATATGTGAACCCGGGAAGCGTTCGTGACCAAGCGTGGGCGATCCCATCGACAATCATCCGATCCTGGAGGAAAAATCATGAGTCAATTCGAGCCGCCCGTATCGCCGCCGCCCGTGCCGGCCGGTCAGGCACCGCCGCCCGTGCCGACCGGAGAAATGCCGCCCTCCGGCCCGGCCGCGCCCCCGATCCCGGCCCAGCCGCAGAAAAACTGGTGGGGCCGCAACTGGAAATGGTTCGTCCCGACGGGGTGTCTCACGCTCATCGTTGTCGTGGGCGGGTGCATCGCCGGAATCGTCGGACTCGTTTTCAGCATGCTCAAGTCGTCGGATGCCTACAGGGACGCCCTCGCCGCAGCCAAGGCGAGTGTCGTGGTGCAGAAGGCACTGGGGACGCCCATCGAAGAGGGCTTCCTGGTGTCCGGGAACATCAACGTGAGCGGCACCTCGGGCAACGCGAACCTAGCGATCCCGATTTCGGGCCCCAAGGGCGAAGCCACAATCTACGTGGTTGCGACCAAGTCGGCCGGCAAGTGGACGTTCGAAAAACTCGACGTTGTGGTCAAGGGCACCCACGAACGGATCGATCTCCTGGAGAAGCCGGGAGGGAATGCGAGAGAAGAACCATGATCAAGGGCAGCAGGACCGTCGCCGGGCCGGAGAGGAGGT
>DATKVD010000019.1:0-16639 GCA_035530235.1 Planctomycetota bacterium
AGTCTCTCCGCCTCCCGCTTGGCCTGTCCGGTCCTCACCCTGTCCTTCGACAGGAAGCCGTACAGACATCGGGCGACGTCCTCGACCGGCTGGTCCCGCACGTCCACCACCAGGAACTTCCGCTGCTCCCAGGGAATGCCCAGCATCGGCAGGTAGAACCACCAGGAGACGCCGTTGGTCAGCACCGCAAGCTCGGCCCCCTCCCGGAACGCGTAGCCGACGAGTTCCTCCTCGTGCTTGGACAGGTCGCTCTCGGCGGGCTTCTTCACCTCGCACAGGACCTTCCGGTCCCCTTCCGCAATCAGCGCGTAGTCCACACGATACGACTTGACGGGATACTGGGGCGTCACTTCCCTCGGATCGAAAACGTCCCAGCCCAGGGTCTGGAGGATGGGCAGGATGACCGTCTGCTGCGTGGTTGCCTCGTCGTAATGTTCCAGGTCCCGTCGAGTACAGATCTGACGTATCAGCGATGCCAATCTCTCGGTCATGCCTACTCTCCACGAACACGCCTGTGATGTCATTTCCAGCCGGACACGTCCTGAGCCTCCGTGGGGCAGGGGGTAATCTAACACGACCGGCGGCGTCGCTGCAAGCATGAATTGACGGAATCCGTTGAGTGGATACATCTTGCAGAAAAACGGGGCGGCCGTTTTTACGTCCTGTCGGGTCTTTCGGGATTCGTCGGTTTTGGGCGTCGACTACTTCCACGGCGGCTCTTCGGGAAGAAAGGTGTCGAACTCGGCGATGAGTTTCGTCTCATAGTCGCCGGCGTACTCTCCGGCCAGGAACCGGTCCATGGCCTCGTCGCAGAAGAGCTTCCAGGAGACCTCCTCGCGTGAGGGGTTGGTGGGGAAGAAGAGGGCGTTGTTGGCACGGGCGGCTTTCATGTCGCCGGGGGCGTCGCCGACCATGAGGATCCTGTGGGGGTCATACTTGCGGCCGGCGGCCAGTGCGATGTGCTCCGACTTCTTCCCGCGCTCCTGACCCGCGATGACCTTCACGTACCGGTCGATCCCGTGCTCGGTCCACTCGCGCTCAAGAGCTTCGTTCGGCGTGGCGGAGACGACGATGATGTCGGCGTGCTTCGAGAGCTTCTCGAGTGATTCACGCACCCACGGAAACGGCGGGACGTCCTTGACGATCTTCGCGACGGTCTCGTTGACCGTCTTCGACCAGTCGAGCAGGCGTGTGAGTTCCTCGTTGCCTGTCCGCTGGACCTCTTCTTCGAGGGCGGGGTTCCCAAGCTTCGTCTCGCGTTCGGTCCACGCCTTCAGTTCCGGCATCTCGGGGATTTCGACGTTCCGACGTTTCACCTCGTCGCGTTCGCGCAGGAAGTTCAGCACGTGCTGCACGGCGAGGAACCGGTTGCACCCGCGCGTCTTGGAGTACAGGTTCACGAAGTCCCACGCCTCGCGCGTGTACTTCGACACGGCGGCCAGCCCGAACTTCCAGATGAAGCACGGACAGAAGCACTCCTTGTGCTTCGGCTCCATCGTGTCGAAGGCGCACCCGTCCGAATCGATGCCCACGAAGAACTCGTGCTCCGGTTTCATCTCGCGAAGTGGTGCCTGCGGATCACTCATCTTGCTCCTCCCAGGTCTTGCCCTATCGTGGCTGTAGCGCGGCCACCCGTGGGCCGCGGTGGCGCTCAACTGGCCAGGTAGCCCCCGTCCACGTAGACGATCTGACCGGTCATGTAATCGGACGCGCTCGATGCGAGGAAGACCGCGATGCCCTTCAATTCCTCGGGGTTCCCCCAGCGTCCCAAGGGGATGCGCTTCAGGGTCTCCTCCTTGCGATCCGGGTCCTCCCACAGGGGTTCGGTCATGTCGGTGCGGAAGTACCCGGGGCCGATGGCGTTGACGTGGATGTTGTACTTGCTCCACTCGATCGCAAGTCCGCGGGTGAGCTGTCGGATGCCGCCCTTCGACGCGGTGTAAGCGGTGATGTTCCTGCCGGACACCTCCGACTGCACCGACGCGATGTTGATGACCTTTCCGGAGCGCTGTCGGATCATCACGCGTCCGACCTTCTGCGACAGCAGAAACACGCTGTGCAGGTTGACCTCGATGACGTGGTCGAAGGCTTCCGTGGGGAAGTCCTCGGCCGGGTATCGCTCGGTGGCCCCGGCGTTGTTGACGAGGACGTCGATGTGCCCGAAGACGTCCACCGTCAGCTTGACCAGTTCCTCCAGTTTCTCGTCGTGGGTGACGTCACAGGGAAAGACGAGTGCCTTGCGTCCCAGGAGTTCGATGGTCCGGGCGACCCCGCGCAGGAGTTCTTCGTTGGTGGCGACGAGCACGACGTCGGCCCCGGCTTCGGCCAGACCCTCGGCGATGGCGCGGCCGAGCCCACGGCTGGCCCCCGTCACGACCGCCACCTTCCCGTCCAGTCTGAACTCGTCCAGGATCATGTCACTCCGTTTTCAGTCTGATGCCGGCTGTTTCGAAGGCCGTTCGAAGGGCCTTGATTTCCTTGGAGACCCGCGAGAGGTTCTCCTCCAGCGTTCGCTTGCTCTCGGTGATGCGCGCCATATCGTCGTTGAGCTTGCGGACTTGCATCATCAGTTCGGCGTTCCGCATCCTGGTGTCGTCGGCGGTCTTCTGGGCCTCGTTCCTCGAGCGCATGGCGAGGTCGCGGTCCTCCTTGGCCTGCTTGAGTTCCTCCTCAAGCCCCTTGATCTTCTCACGTGCCCGTTTGAGTTCCGTCGCCACGTTGGACATCGCATCGTCTTCCCAGACCCGGGCACACCCACACAGCGAAGCACACGTCAGCACGGCGAACATCACAAGGCGCACGACGCGTTCCATGGGCACACCTCCCTTCGTTCTGGCCGACTCTCGGGCTCGGCCTCGCACCGCGACGGCCACTTTCCCGTCCAGGCTGAACTCGTCAAGGATCATCGGCTTGCTCTGCCTCTTTCCTGTCGGGGTCGATGGCGGCGTCTTCGAGGAGCTTGCGCAGACGCTCGATCTCCTTGTCCCTCTTCGTGAGGGTCAGCTTGCACCCGCCGGTCTCACGTTTCCACTTGTCCCGGTCCGCCGTCACCTCTCCCAGAGACCGCTTCAGGACGTCGGTGTCGGCGTTCAGCCTGTCGGTCGTGACATTCGCAAGGGCGAGCCGTGCCTTGAGCCGTGCGACGGCGGTGTCGCTTTCCCCGATCGTCCTCTTCCGCTCATCGGCGGTCCTTTTCAGGTCGTCTCTCTCTTCCTCGGCGCGGGCAAGCTCCCTCTTGAGGTTCCTGACCTGGGTGGAGAGTCTCCTGGTTTCCACCTTGGCCGAAGCGATTTCCTGTTCCTGCTTCTGCACGAGCCGTTGCTGGGTGTTGAGTTCGGCCTTGAGGCGGGCGATTTCAGCGTCGGATGCCTCGGCCCGGGCCCGCCCGCTGGGGCCCACCAGTACGAGACTGCCAATGCAAAGGAAAGCGACAACAACCGGCACGCCGATTCTTCGACACATGACTCGGCCCTCCACTTCGCGGCCCCTTCGTCAACGTCAAACGTCTCCGGTCATTCCTTCGATTTCAGCGTCCAGTCACCGGCCGGATGCTCCGGTTCTTCCCGGATGTCCCGGTGCATCTGGCGGTACTCCTTGAGCCGCCGGTCACGGTCCGAGGTGCAGCCGGCCGGGAGGCAGAGAAGCGTCGCCGTGAGCAGACCGCAGCCGACCATCCGCAAACGGTGTCTCGAGTTCTCAGGAGGCGTCGGTGCGTCCGTCACTTGTCCTATGGCTCCGGGGGCGGCGCCGGCGGAGGAAACAGGTCCTTGAAGAACTTGTCCAGCCACCAGGTGTTCTTCTCCCGCTCGAGTTCTTTTCGAAGGGTCTCGCTTTTCTGGTCGCTTCTCGCCAGGAAGTCGCGGATCTCCTTGATGGCCGCGTCGCGTTCCTGGATCTCAGCGTCCTTCTTCGCGATGGTCACCTTCGCCTCGTCGGCGACCATCCGCCATTTGTCCCGCTCTTGGAGGACGCCGGCATGTTTGGCCTTGAGGCCATTGAGTTCTGTTGCAAGCACGTTGACTTGTGCCCGGAGTCCTTCGTTTTCGGCGTTGATGTGAGTGAGCTTCGCCTGGAGCGTCTGGATGTCCTTGTCGACCTTCTGAACCTGGGCGCGGAGGACCTCCCGTTCCACGTCCGCCTTGGCGAGTTGTGCCTGCAAGCGCTCGCGTTCGCGTGCGCCGCAGCCGACCGTTGCGACACACAGCACCAGAACAGCCGGCATCAAGACCCGTCTGCGAGCCATGACATGATCCTCCTTAGCCGTGCTCCGGCTGATCTGCCCGGCTACACCCCGCTGAATGCGTTGAAACCGCCGTCCACCGGGACGACGATGCCGTGAACGAACGTCGCCCCGTCACCTAACAGCCACACCACCGTGCCGATGAGGTCCGAGGGGTCGCCGTAACGTCCCATTGGGGTGTGGTCGATGATGGTCTGTCCGCGGGGCGTGCGCTTGCCGGTTTTCTCGTCGGTCAAGAGGTAGCGGTTCTGCTCGGTGAGGAAGAAACCGGGCGCGAGGGCGTTGACGCGGATGTTCTTCGAGTAGTTCTGTGACATGTGCACGGCGAGCCACTCGGTGAAGTTGCTGACGGCGGCCTTGGCGGCGGAATAGCCGGCGACCTTGGTCAGCGGGTGGAACGCGCTCATCGAAGACGTGTTGAGGATGCACCCGCCGTCGGCCTCGGCCAGGAGCTTCCCGAACACCTGTGACGGGACGATGGTGCCGATGATGTTGAGCTCGAACACGAACCGCAACGCGTCGGCGGGGAGGTCGAAGAAGGTGAGGTCGTCCGAGGTGGTGGCTTCCTTCTTGTTGCCGCCGGCGCCGTTGATGAGGACGTCGACCCCGCCGAAGGCGTCGACGACCGTCCGGCACGCCGTCTCGCAGCTTGGCTTGTCGAGGACGTTGCACTTGACGGCGATCGCTTCCCCGCCGGCGGCCTCGATCTCATCGGCCACCGTCTTCGCGGCGTCCTCGCGGAGGTCCAGGACCGCGATCTTCGCACCCAGCGCTCCGAGCGCCCGGGCCATCTCACCGCACAGGATCCCGCCCCCTCCCGTGATGACGATGCGCCTGCCTTTGACCGAAAACAGCTCTTCCAGTGTCGCAGCCATTTCACTCTCCTGTCTTGTAGCGCGGCCACCCGTGGGCCGCGAAGATGCACGGGGCACAGGTCCCCGCGCTACAGCCATCGCAAGTGCTACGCAAACGGTCTGACGTGCTTTCCCAGGTGCTTCTCCAGCGCCGCCGCGTAAGCATCCGGGTTGTGTTTGAGAAGCGACAGCAGTCTCTCGCGGAAGAGCGGCTTCCCGCTCTTGTCCTTCGTCATGAGCACCGAGCCGTAGGTGACGTGAAGCACCTCCCGGGCGTCGAATTGCTCGACGACATCCGCAAGTTCGTCGTCCTCGAGCGACGAGGCTGCGGGCACCTTCGCGAGGTCCGCCGAGACGTGATAGGTCTTCTTGTCCTCCTCGTAGCGGCCCCGGGCGAAGTCGAGCACCTCGCGGAAGAGTGCCGGGTCGATCCGGGCGGCCACGCGCAGGGCCTCCAGGTAGCTCGTCCCGGCGGTCTTCACGTGGATCAGTTCCCCGGCGTGTTCCGCGGCGATGGGATAGATGCTGAACTTGTCACTGCCCGAGTGCAGGCTGAGCTTGTAGGGCCCGAGGTGTCGTGCGATCTCGACGTGACCGGCGAACGTCCGCTCGAACTCCGCCAGGTCCCCGATATAATCGACGCCTTTCTCGAACCGGCCGACAAACCGCGGTGCCAGACTCACCCACTCGACCCCCAGACGCTTCAGCTCCGAGGCGACGTAATAGTGCTCGGCGACCGAGGTCGGCGTCTCCGTCTCGTCCACCGACACTTCCAGTTCGACGCCGTCCGCGGGGGCCTTGGATGCGAGATGACGGTACATCTTCGCCACGTGAAGGACCGCCCGGCCGTACTTGCACGCGGCGCGAAGCAGCGTCTCCTCGGTGAACGCAATCGTCAGGGCGCCGCCGATCGTGATGCGCCCCGAGAGATAGGCCTTCCGGCAATCCTCCCGGCTGGTTTCCATCTCGCACCAGGGGAGTGCGTCGTATTTCCGGATGAGCGCCGCGACGGCGTCGGTGCCGGCCGCGTCGTCCACGTGTTCGTTCGGGTCGATAGTGAACATCGTGAAGCCCGCGCCGAGACAGACGTCGATGTCGTCAGTGTTCTTGAGGTGGTCGGCGTCGGCCCCGGCCCCCTGGGTCCAACCCGCTTCGAGCATGCCCCACGTCGCATCGTCGAGGACGTTCTCGGGGGTGCGTCCGCTGCGGGTCATCTCACGGATGGACTGCTGGGCGAAAACGGGACGCATGGCGCTCGTGCGGGCGGCGCGCACGTGCCCGGGCGTGGCCAGCCCCAGCCGGTCGCCGAAGCCGAACGACTTCCTGAGTCCGATGGGCTGCGGACGCAGGGACAGCAGGACGTCGCGAATCGTCGCGGCGTTGGCGTGATCCGTCTCGCACACGAGCGTCTGCAGCTTTTCACGATCGAACTCGGTGACGCCGCTCTTGCCCTCAAAGGCGTCGGCCGTCCTGCCGCCCGCACGCTCGGCGACCAACAGCATCCGTTCGCCTTTCTTCCGACCCATCGCGCAAATCGCCCCCTCGTTGCCCACGATCGACTGCGGGACAATCGTGAGGCCCTGTCCTTCCGAGAGCCGGGCGGCCAACTTCCGGGCTTCCGTCTCATCGGTCGGTCGGGCGATGCCGGGCGCATCGAGCAGCTCTGAAACGAGTCCCATGGACGTCTTCCTCCACGGATGCGGACGCACCTGCACGGGAACCGCAATCTAACCGTTCCGGCCGCGGCAAGTCAAGTCCTTTCCCGTTGACAGTGGCGTGTCCGTGCGCTAAAAGGCACCACGGTCAACGTCTGGAGGATATCGCGTGTCGGAGGCGGTCGATCGTCATCTGCTGGCGCTGCCGCGGGGCGGGGGGAGGGTGTATCTGTCGTGGCGGCTCCTGTCGGAGGATGCCCCGGACGTCGGCTTCGCCGTGGAGGGCCGGCGGCCGGGAGAAGGCTGGCAGCCCGTCGGCGACGCGCCCGTGACCGACTCGACGAACTTCCTCGACGACACAAGAGGAGGTGAACGTGAATACCGGGTGGTGGCGGACGGAACACCGTCGGAGGTCGTACGGGTGGATACTTCGGCGCCGCCGACGATCTGCGCCGTCGACGAGCCCCTGGACCCGGAGGACAAGGTCGCCCTCATCGCGATCGGAGACCTCACCAACAACGGCCGGATGGGATACGTCCTGCGGGTCGTCCGCCACGGGACGGTGTGGTTCAGCGCCCGCCGGCACGACGGCAAGCTGCTGTGGGAGATGGATACCTGCATTCCCGCGGCGGGCGGCTGGGACAGGTCGAGTCACCACGTCCCGTTCCTCTCGTGGGACGTGAACGGCGACGGCCGCACCGAGGTCGCGTTTCACCGCTTCGAGGGGGACTTCCCCAGGGACACCTACGACGAAGGCGTCGGCGAGGGGGAACTGCTGACTGTGGTCGACGGCGAGACCGGCGAGGTCGTCTGGGACGCCCCGTGGCCCGCAAGGAAGCCGCGCGTCATGATGACCGTCGGACACCTCCGCGGGCGCGACAGGCCCGCACACATCGTCGTCCTCGACGAGACCTACGGCCCGGTTGACCTGACCGCCGTGGACGGAAAGACCGGCAAAGTCACCTGGCGCGTCCGCCAGGAGCGCCCGGCCGGACACAACCTCGACGTCGGCGATATCGATCTCGACGGGATGCAGGAGGTCATCTGCGGCGGCGTGTGCTACAACGGCGACGGGACCGTGCGGTGGCAGGCGGAGCTGAAGGGTCACACCGATATCTCGAAGCCTGCGCGCATCGACCCGGGCCGCGAGGGACTCCAGGTGTGGTACGCGGTCGAAAGCACCGACCCGGGGGTCTATCTCGTCGACAGCCGCGGCAGGACGATCTTCAAGGAGGCGTTCCGGCACGCGCACTACGGCTGGGTCGCCAGGCACACGGCAAAGGTGCCGGGGCTTCAGCCGCACACCGCCGAGGACTCGCGCCGCGACACCGTCGAGCACAACCCCATCTTCCTGCCCGACGGCACCCACTGGCTCAACCTCACCGACTGGCAGCGCAAGAACTTCGTCCCCGTCCACTGGGACGAGGGACCGGAGGTGGTGTTCATCATCCGCAAGGAGAACAAGCGCGTCGTGCGGCTCCTGGAGAGCGGCGAGATGGAAGACCTGCCCGAGGGCGAACTTCCCGAGGGCGGACGCTATGGCCGGAACCTCGTCTGCGCCGACGTCATGGGCGATTATCGCGAGAACATCGTCACGGTGGACGAGGAACGGAACCGTCTGATGGTCCTGGCCAACCCGACGCTCGCACGCCGCCGCGGGACCAGCCCCTTCGAGGACTTCGAATACCGTCACGACCGCAGTCAGCACGGCTCCGGGTACTATATCTACCTGTCGCCTCCGGTGACGACGACGTGAGCATCCTTGACAAGCCGTCGTCGTCGATGTAGCATTCCGGCACTGCCGTTCTTCCGGAACTTCTGAAATGCAGGCGAATTATGTTCGATCCAACCCGGCGCACCTACCGTGCGTGGCACCTCACCGGCACGGGGTTCGAAAACCTCCGGGCGGTGACGCTGCCGAGGCCGAGCATCGGGCCCGGGGAACTGCTGCTCTGGCAGCGTGTCGCGACCATCTGCTATTCGAGCGTCAAGGTGCTGCGTCTGGGGAACAGTCACCCGCGACTGGTCGGCCGCGACCTGGCAAAGGACCCGGTGATCCTGGGGGACGAGTGCTACGGGGTGGTGGTGGAGGTGGGTGAGCGCCTGCGGGGGCGGTTCCGTGCGGGCGACGAGGTGGCGGTTTCTCCCGACCTGGACGTGGACGCCTACGGCTACGGGGTCCCGGGGGCGCTCCAGCAGCTCAACGTCATCCGGGGGAAGATGCTGGACTATCTGATGAAGGCGCCGGCGGGATCGGCGGCAACGTTCGGGATGTTCGCACTGCCCCTGTCGGAGCCACTGGGGTGCGTCGAGCGGGCACTGTCACTGACGTATCGGGCCTCGCCCGCCGATGGTGATGTCACCGTTGAGAGTAACGATCCCGAGGTCATCATGCGCAGGGCTGCAGAGGTCCTGCCGACACTGCCGAAGTTCGGCGTGCTCGCCGTTCTGGGCGACCCACCCGAAGGGCGCCGCATTCCGGTGGACCTGGGGCGCGTTCATTACGACCGGACGCTCGTGGTGGGTTCCGATCGTGCGGACCTCGCTGACGCCTACACACGCAACACGTCGTTCGGCCTGCGGAAGGGGAGCACGGTGCTGCTTCTGGGCGCGGGCGGACCGATGGGACAGTTCTTCCTGATGCGGTGCGTCTCGGAACGGAAGGAGACCCCCGCGCGCGTGCTGGCGGTGGAGATTCGTCCCGACCGCGTGCGGCACCTCGAGCGGATGGTCTCGCGACTGAAGACCGACGTCGACGTGCGGGTGCTGGACGTTTCGGGGGAACGCAGGCGCGTCGCCCCGGGCCTCATGGGCATCGACATGCTCGTGCTCCTGTGCGACGACGTCGAGGCGCTCGAAGGATACCTGCCGGCCCTGAACGACGACGCGGTCATCAACGCGTTCGCCGGGCTCAAGGGGGTGGTGCTCAACGTGCCGGCACGGGACATATGCCGACGGGGCGTCCGCGTCGTCGGTCATTCGGGCGTGAACCTCAAATACCAGACGGTCACGCTCGACCGGATCACTTCGGGCGAGGTGGACGTGGCGCCGGTGGTGGCCGCGGTCGGGGGGTTCGACGCGGCCCGTGACGCGCTCCGGGCCGCCCGGGACGGAACGCATCCCGGTAAAATGGTGGTCTACCTGGACGTGGACCATCCCCTGACACCCGTACAGCAGCTCACCGGCGGGTCGCCGTGGTCGGCGGATGCGGAACGCACGTTCCTCGCACAGCATACCAGGGAGGACAGGCATTCTTGCCTGTCATAAACGAATGCCGGACAGGAATGTCCGGCCTCCTGTGAGAAAGGGCAGAGGGATACCTCATGCACCTGATACCTGAGAAGGAGATCGTGGTCGTCGGTGCCGTGCGGACGCCGATCGGCGGTCGGGACGGCATCCTCAAGGACTACTCGGCCACCGACCTGGGCGGCATCGTCATCCGGGCGGCACTCGAGCGTGCGGGCATCAAGGGCAGTGACGTGGAGGAGGTCATCCTCGGCAACGTCGTCGCAGCCGGACTCGGGATGGCCTCTGCCAAGAAGGCGGCCGTTGCCGGGGGCGTGCCGCAGCGGGTCCCCGCCACCGTCATCAACGCCGTCTGCTCCTCGGGCATGTCCGCCGTCTGGAACGCCGTTGAGTCCATCCTGCTGGGGACGGCCGCCGTCGTCGTGGCGGGGGGCATGGAGTCCCGCACGAATGCGCCCTATCTCCTGGGGCCTCATACCCCCGACGGGAAGCGACTGAAGGGCCGGCTCGACGGGACGGAGTTCGTCCCGCGGATGCGAAGCGAAGACCCCGACGCGGCCGTCGAGACGCTCAAGGCGTTCCGCGACGCCGGCATCCTCGATGCGAACATGGTGGACGCGCTGAGCTGTCCCTTCCGCAAGGGTCTCCTCCAGAACGATTACGCGATCGCCTACGCCCGGAAGAGGGGCTACTCGATCGAGCAGATCGACGAATACGCTTACGACAGCTACCGGAAGGCCCACGAGGCCTGGGAGCAGGGGAAGTTCGACGACGAGGTCGTTCCGGTGGGCGATGCGCGGCGGGACGAGCTGATGGACCGGAGCCGGTGGGAGAGCCTGCGGGGGACCTCCACCTCGCCCAGTTCGGCCTACAACACCGCCGGTCTCGGGGACGCGGCCGCGGCACTGGTGCTGACGACGCCCGGGCGGGCGAAGGAACTGGGTGCGAAGTCCATGGTCCGCATCATGGGGATGGCACGGTTCGAGTGCGGCCCGGCCGATTTCGTGGAAGCCCCCGTGCACGCCGTCGAAGAGCTGACCGCGGCACTCAAGCAAGCCGGACGGCCCGTGGACTTCCCCATCATCGAGGCGAACGAGTCGTTCGGACTGCAACTGGTGCTGTTCGCCGAGACGTGGCCCGAGAGCCGGATCAACGTCCACGGCGGGACGGTGGCGCTCAAGCACCCGTTGGGCGCCGCGGGGGCGCGCATTCTGACGACGCTGACCCATTCGATGCGCAGGTACGGGCACCCTCGCGGTCTTGGGGTCATCTGCTTCGGCGGCGGTGGCGCCATGGCGACCGCCCTCGAACTCGTGAAGGAATAGGGGCCCGCTCCGCAGCGCTCCGGGCAGTCACGCGTAATATTGCCCGGTTGACGTCACCCTAATGAGTGTGCGCAATCGGTCCGTACATCGAGTTCCCGGAAAGGTGGATTCCACCCCATGAGCCGTCGGGCTTTCCCTGGTCCATTCTGGGTCGTGCTTGCTGCGGCCGCCATCGCGGCGTCGGCTCAGGCGGGCACCGTCGAATATGACCTGAGCAAATTCGACCCGAACGAGTGGGAGATCTCGCACCCCGAGTACGTGAAGGTCGAGGCCGACGGGCTGCACATCCGCGTGCCGAAACCGGGCATCACCGTCTCGGTCGTCCTCAAGCGGTATTTCGGGGACGAGTTCGACATGAAACTGCGCTTCCGCCAGAAAGACCCCGTCGAGCCCACGCACCTGAAGGTCGGGTTCTTCCTCGAAAACCCCGAGGAGGACGCCCGCACCGAGACCAACTATCGCACCGAGTGGTGGCAGGAGAAACCGGACAAGCGGACGCCCTGCTGCCGGGTCGAGCAGTTCATCCGGCAAGGCGGGAAGGACCTCGTCACGGGGGGCGGGTTCGACCACGGGGTGATCTCGGGCTTCCGGTTCGTCAAGACGGACACGCACGTGTGGCCCTTCCAGTTCGGCGACCGCGGGATCGACCCGGCGCAGTCGCGCAAGTACTGGCAGGAGGGGATGTACGGGACGTTCCGCACCGCGAAGGAGACCGTCGACCGCTTCCGCCCGGGGTTCTACGTCTCGAGCTATTACCCGCGGAACGCCGAGATCGAGGTGGTCTTCAGCAAGCTGACGGTCTGGGGGGCGCTCGTCAAGACCCCCGGAGAGCCGCCCGACCCGAAGGTGAAGCGGTTCGACTTCGGTCCCGTCTGGCAGCAGCTTGCAGAGGACTACGTCCCGGTGAGCCACCGGGTGAAATACACCACCGAACGGGGATGGGGCTGGACGAACGCCCGTGAGCCGCTCGACCTCAACTACCACCTCCCGATGCTGTCCGACGGAGAAGCCGCCCGTTTCGGCATGCCCGCGGCCCGGAGCGACCGCGACCGCGTCGTCAACTACATGAAGCACCACAAGAAGGGCTGGGCGGCCTCGTGGGGACACGGGGGCGACTACGTGGAGTTCTTCAAGCGGTGGATGGACCTGAAGACGCCGGTGGAACGTGACCTGGTGGGCTGTGCACGACCGTACGGGTTTCCGTATATCCGTGAAATCGAGGCGGACCAGTGGGAGCTGCGCGGGGCCATCTACGTGGACGACGACCTCTCGACCGAGTTCGCGGTGGACCTCCCGAACGACCGCTACACACTGCTGATCGGTGTCGGGTACAACCTGAATGCCCCGCCGGGACGCAGTTCGTTCGGCCTGGACGCCGAGGGACGACACGTCAAGAAACTCAGCGGCTACTGGGCCCGGGTCAGCTGCTTCCGTGTGGACGACGTCGAGGTCACGGACGGTCAGCTCAACCTCCGCTTCTACGCCGACCGTCGACTCGCGATGAACCTCGTCGACGCGTGGAATGTCGGTGTCTCGTGGCACGTCAACTACCTCGCGGTCATTCCGTCCGAGCGCAAGAAGGACATCGAGGACGAGGAATGGCGCATCATCAAGGACCGTGGACTCAAGGTCCGGCAGGTGACGTTCGTCGAGGGCTGGCCCGCCGAGGCGGCCATTCGTGACGGGCACGCCGTCGTGAACGGCAAGCCGTTCGTCCCGATGCTCTGGCAGGCACACCACCCGCCCGACCCCCAGCGGCACTACCCTTACTACCTGTGGGGCAACACCGACGCCATCGCGAACGCCACGGCGAATTTCACCGGCTCACAGCATTTCATGAAGAGCCAGTGGTTCAAGCTGTCGGCGGCGGACAACTATCCCTGGCGGACCATCAACCATCTGAACCTGAACCACGTAGACGGCAAAGTGGCGCTCATCCGGGTGGACGGGCTGTTGACGTTCATGCCACGGGCACTGGCCGGGGAAGGCGGGGCGCTGGAGGATTCCCGCGGACGCGCCAGCCGGTGGAACGTCAAACCGCCTCTGAACAGCCGGCTCGGACGCGAGATCCAGCGCGAAGCCTACAACATGGTCAACTTCCAGCTCAAGCTTCACCCGACCCTCGGCGGACACTACATCTACGAGGAGCTCTGGCACCCGGAAGATCAGGGATACGACTGGCAGTCCCTCCACCAGTACCACGACTACCTCACGCAGAAGTATGGGACCGTGGAGAAGCTGAACGCCGAGTGGGGGACGAGCTTCAAGGAGATAGCGGACATCCGGCCCCCCAAGCAGAGCGAGGAGGGTGCCAACTGGGCGAACTTCCGGGCCTTCCGCATGTGGGCACAGTGTCAGGACGTGAAGCACCCGTGCGATCTCCTGAAGGAGCTCCAGCCCGAGCACACGACCTTCGGTGCGAAGGGCGATTACCCGACGGCGAGCTGGTATCACGCCGAGCACATCGGGATCTTCGGGTGGTACTCGTCGACGATCCCGCGGGTGGCGGCGGGGCATTTCGGCCAGGCGCCGAGCGGCGCGGGGATCGCGGGCGACTGCTACTGGGCCTACGTGGACGGTCGCAAGCAGCGTGACCACCGTCCCGGGCCGAAGCGGTTCACCGGCCGCTCACGACATCACGCCTACGTGAGTCTCTTCGGGAGGCTCTTCGACGGATCGAAGTCGTTCCGCTTCGAGGAATACGACGACGACATCGCGCATTACTTCCACCGGTCGAAGCAGATGAAGGAGCGTGAGGGGATCACGCGCCGGTGGACCGGGGAGCTGGCGTGGTTCGAGCCGGAGGCATTCACCTACGCCGAGGTGACCCCCGATCCGGGCCCCCTCCAGCAGACCTGCTGGGCGGCGTTCGTCTACCGCACGGCACCGCTGGTCTGTCCCGCGAAGGTCCTCAAGCCCAGGGTCGCCGTCATGGTCACCGACGAGAGCTTCTTCCTCCAGGGCAAGTTCGTTTACCCCAGTGTCGCCGTCCAGGACATCCTGTGGAAGCTCCACGTCCCCTTCGACGTCATCCGCTATCCGCTCTTCGACAACCTCGACCGCTACCAGGCGATCATCCTGGGGACGTTCACCGAGATGATCCGTCCGGAGGACGCCGAGCGGCTGAAGCAGTACGTCCGGAAGGGCGGCAGGCTCATCATGATCGCCCCGGCGTGCATGCGCAGCGCCGTCGACCTGAAGCAGGACGACGTCATGCCGCGCTTCGGACTCGAGAAGACCATCGGCTGCACCATGCGTGACTTCGGCCGAGGCCCCGTGAGACCCAAGGGGAACCTCCTCGCCGCACTTCCCGGAGAAAGCGAACTCCAGCGGGACCTCGGGGAGGCCCCGCCGCTTCAATACGCGCTTCTGCCGTCGGCGGGGGCCAAGGCGCTGGCCAGGGCCGACGAGCACGTCCTCGGCGTGATGAGTCCGGACGGTTCGGTGGCGACACTGGCGATCTCGCCGGGTGCGAACGCACTCGCGACGGGCTCCCTTGGGGATTACTGGGTCGCGCTTGTGGGGAAGCTGTTCGCCGACTGGGGCGTCGATCCGGGCTTCCGCCTGGAGGGGGCGGCGAAACCGACGGAGCTGACCTGCGGTGTCCTCGCCGGGGACGGGTACTGGCTGGTGGGACTGGCCAACCGCGACGCCGAGGAGCAGCAGTTTGACTGCAAGCTCGGTTTTCTGGGTGAGGGTCGCTACGAGGTGATGGACATCACCGGCGAGCGTCCGGACCTGCGTCTGGACGAGAAGCGGGGCTGGCACCTGAAGCGCGACCCGAAGTACCGCAGGACCGGGTTCCTCGCGAAGAACGTCTCCGCGGACGAACTCCGGACACAGGGGGTGAAATGCCGCATCGCCGGCCGGCAGGGACTGGCGCTCCTCATCCGGCCCGCGAGCGAGGCGGTCTGGGTGGCGGCAGGCGATCATACGCTCAAGGCCCTCTGCTCGCGGCCGGTCACCGTCGTGACGCCCGACAACCCGGACCGCGGCGTGGCCGCCGTCTCGCAGCGCCTCTTCGATTTCCTGAAGTCGAAGAAGGTGCCCGTCACGCTGGTGAAGGCGTCCGAGGTGAAGCTCAGGAAGACCGTTCACGAGGTCTGGGTGAAGAGCGACTTCAAGGGCGTGCCCAAGGACTACAAGGGGTACCTCTGCGACACGTTCACCAACGAGGTGGTCGAGACCGACACGCACCTCATCGTTGTCGGTTCGGAGAACACGAACACACTCGCGCGTCACCTGGGACTTCACGACAGCTACGTCTACGACAAGGTGCTGTTCGACGTGGACGGCGAGTTCCCGGGTGCCGGCCGCGGCATCGTCCAGACCGTTGACACGGTCAACCTTCCCTATTATGATGCGACCGACCGGACAAGGGATGCCATCCTCATCGGCGGCTCGGACCCCGCCGGAACCGTCCGTGCGGGAGAGGCGTTCCTCAAGACGATTGCTGACCTCCCCGAGTACAAGCCGCCCGTGCGCGAGAAACAGTTCGACGTCCTCGACGAGACCGAGGAGGAGCGGGAACTCCGGCTCAAGACACAGCCGAAGGTGGCCCCCGGCACGTAAGGCGGAGCGGACCAGTCCAGGGACTTTCTTTCACCGGAGGAATGATGACCAGACGAGGGGGAACTGCCGTCGCTGTTGCGGCGATGTGTCTGCTGTGTCTGTTGAGCGGCGTGTCGGCCGACGTCCTGAAGTTCGATTTCGGCCGGTCGGATCGCCCGAGGACGATGGAGGGATTCACGCCGGTCACCGTGAGGGATGACTACACCGACGGCAAGGGGTTCGGATGGATCGGCGTGCAGGGCGAGGCGGCGGCGGGTTGGCTCGAGGAGCGCTCGCCCCTGGCCGGGTGCGTCAGGCGCAGCGGGGACCAGCAGTGCGGCGTGGACGATCTTGCGTGCGACTACGTCAGCGGCGGCGGCGTGTTCGGCGTCAAGGTGCCCGACGGCAAGTACGTCGTGTGGATGATGGTGGGCGACTGGGGGGCGTATGAGTTCTACCCGCGCGGCAAGTACACGGTGCTCGCCGAGGGAAAGGTCGTCGGCGAACTCGACCACGCGACGCATGAGAAGTTCAAGGACGATTTCTTCCGTCACCGTGACGACGTGTTCCACCTCGGGGCGGACCTCTTCGAGAAGTACGTCGAGCCACGGTTCCGCAAGTATACCGCCGAGGTCGACGTCACCGACGGACGTCTCGAACTCCAGGTCCGCCGGGACGACGGACCCACACCCTACATCGGACCTCTGAACGCCGTCGTCGTCTTCCCGGTCGCCGAGAAGACGGAGGGCGAAGCGTTCCTGAAGCAGG
>DATKVD010000020.1:0-8328 GCA_035530235.1 Planctomycetota bacterium
CGTGGATTCACAACCGCTCCTCGCCGAAGACACATTTTTCCCGTGACTTACGCCGGTCCGCCGCGCTATCCTGTGCCGACACCATACCGCGCGGCGTGCGCGGGGGCAAGCGGCATCTCCGATTCTCACGGGACGGAGAGGACCATGGAGTTAGGGCACGTGATCGACTTCGAGCGCGTCCTCGAGCGGTTCGAGGCGTGGTGGGTGTGCGAGATCGTGGACCGGCCGCCGGTGACGATCGGGGTGAGGCCGGAGCGTGAGCCGGTGCTGCCGGTGAAGCAGCACGCGACGCTCCGTGAGGAGTGGTTCGACTTCGAACACAAGCTCGACGTGCTGGAAGCCGGGCTCGAGACGGCGGTGTTCGTCGGCGAGAGCTACCCGCGCTTCGAGCCGAAGCTCGGCCCGGAGCTGTGCGCGACCGTTTTCGGGTGCGAACTCGAATTCTCCGAGACCACGAGCTGGTCCGTGCCGGTGGCCCACTCGTCGCACGACGTCCGCAAGATCCAGCCGGACCTCGAGAACGTCTACTGGCGTGCCGTCCGCCGGGCGACGGACCTGTCGCTCGAGCGCGGTGCCGGACGGTGGATCACCGCGATGCCCGACCTCCACACCAACGGCGACCTGGTCGCAGCCATCCGCAACCCCCAGGACCTGTGTCTCGACTGTGCGGACGACCTGGCGTCCGTCCGCGCGGCGTGCGACTACGTCACCGACACCTACGCGACGATGTTCGACGACCTGTGGGGCCCGATCGCCGCCGCCGGTCAGCCCTGCTGCACCTGGACGCCTTACCTCCACGCCGGGCCGGCCTACGTCACCAACTGCGATTTCATCTGCATGATCTCGCTGAAGATGTTCGAGGAGGCGATCCTGCCGTCCCTCGTCCGCGAGATGCGGTACCTGGAGCGGAACATCTTCCACCTCGACGGCCCCGACGCGCTCCGGCACCTCGATGCGCTCCTCGCACTCCCGGAACTCAACGGGCTCCAGTGGGTCTACGGGGCCGGGAACGGTCCCGCCGCGCGGTGGGTCGACGTCTACCGGCGCACGCAGGCCGCCGGCAAGTGTCTTCAGATCCCGTGCGAGGGCATCGAGGACGCCAAGCGTGTCGCCGAGCACCTGAAACCCGAGGGCGTGTGGTTCTGTCCCGGTTGGGGCTACACGCGCGACGAGGCCGAAGCGTTTATCCGCTGGGCCGCCGACTGGGCCGCCGGAAAAAAGTGATCGCATCCGTGCCCCACACGCGGCGCTGCTGACCGTCGCGGTGGCCGCCGCGGCGGTCTTCGACCTGGTCGAGGAACGAGCGAGAACGCGGCACAAGGCGGAGCGCACCCGGCGCTACTGGGACAACGCGCACGAGACGCTGAAGACCAACCCGGACGACGTCGGCGCGCACGGCCTCATCGGGCATTACGCCTTCGTGCACTACCCGCAACCCGAACTCGCCATCCGCCCGAACACCTGTGCCCACTTTGTCCTTGCAGAAACCGCGGCGCCACAGGTAGAGTCTCCACGGTGTCTTTGGCGAGGAGATGAACGTGACGCAACTGCTGCTCATCAGCTCGACGATTGCCTTGATTCTGCTGATCGTGCACTCGTGGCGGACGCGCGGACGGGCCGTCACGCTCGCGTTCTTCATCTCGGCCATGGTCTACGGGCTCATCCGTGAGAACGCCATCTGGCTCCTGATGCAGCACCTCACCGAAGGTGCCGGTTCGGTCAAGCCGTACCTGCCGCAGGGCGGACTGCTGCCTGAGATCGGTCACGCGCACCTCCAGGTCTCGATCGGCTGGGTCTTCTCGATGTACCTGGCCTGGACAATCTCCGAACTCATCCTGAAACGCATCCCGCGCTTTGCCGGCCGCGTCTTCATGATGGCCGCACTCTCCGGCCTCTTCATGCTCACCCTCTGCTACTGCATGGAAACGACGGCCGTCTCGGTCGGTTGGTGGTACTGGATGCTGCCCACCCGCTCCGCACTCTTCGGCAACGTCAATACCCTCGGGATGGAGGGGTGGTTCTCGGTCGTCCCGGACTTCCTGCTTCCCTTCCTCGTGATCTTCTGTGCCGACACCCGTCGCAAGGGGCTCAAGTGGCTCTGGGGGCTCGCGTTCCCGCTGCACATCGGGGGGCACATGCTGTACCGGTGGATTCCAGAGGCCCTGTTCGTGTATCACGTGCTGGAGCTGCTGGTGGTGGTGCCGATGATGTTCAGCAGGCTGCGGATGTCTCGGGGGGAGATCCGTCCGTCGGCCACGCGGGTGGGTCGTCTGGCGGCGGCGCTTCCGGCCGTCGCACTGATCGGCTTCTTCGGCGTCGTCACGTTCGCCAACGTGGTCAGCGGCGAAGGGCCGGCCATCCTGATGACCGAAGTGCCCCTGCTGATGCTGTGTCTGCTGGCGTGGTCGAGGCTTCCCGTGTGGGGGACGTTGGTGCTGTCGGCGGCCGCTGCAGGTGGGTGGGTGTGGATCGGTGCGCGGGCCCTCTGGGCGCTCGTGCCGACGGCGGCATTCGCTTTCCTCCGGCTGCACGAAAGACTCAGAGAGCGGCTCTGGATGAAACTGGTCCCGGCGGCCGTGGTCGTTCTGCTCTCGGGCGTGTCGGTTTTTCAGTTTGAAGCGGACTTCAGCCGTGCGGTGCGCTACCTCTCGTCGCTGGCCGAGGGAGACCGCATGGCGTTCGCCCGGAACCCCCAGGCCGCCTCGGCGGCCTACGCACGGGCGGAACGTCTCAGACCCGAATCCACGATACTGCTGGGCCGCGCCGTCGTGGACGTCCTGCGCTACGTGTCGGGCCCCGCAAGACAGACCGTCCCGGTCCCGCTCCTGCAGCAGCGGATCAGGTGGCTGACACCGGAATTCGAGGAAGTGGTCCGAAGGGACCCGGAATGGCTGCTGCCGCGCATCCACCTGGCAGATCTCTATCTCCTCCAGGGACGACCCGCCGACGCGGCGAGGCAATACCGGGAGATCTATCGCTATCGCGACAGGGACCCGACCGTCGCCGCGATGCTCGGCTATCACCTGATCCGTCAGGGAGACGTCAGGGAAGCCGAGCAGGTCTGTGAGAGGGTGGTGAAGTGGCGGAACCCGCCCGTCGAGGCCCTCATCAACCTCGGTGTCATCCGCTTCGCAGAGCAGCGTGACGACGAGGCCCGCCGACTGTGGGAAGAGGCGCTTCGTCGCGACCGCGGCAACGTCATGGCCCGACTCAACCTCGAACGGCTCGACGCGGGGACACACGACCGCACCATCGACGAACGCTACCTTGCGCGACATTCCTTCGGGGCCAAAGCGGCACCGGACATCGCGAATAACCTCGCCGCATACGGACTCGACGTCTCACCCACCGAGCAGATGGCACTCCTGATCGAGGCGACACAGTTCGACCCGTCGTATCTCCTGGCCCACCAGAACCTCGTCCTCGGCTACCTCAACAGGGGAAACCCCTGCTGCGACCTCGAGCGCGGTCTCTGGCACGCACGTCGCGCCGTGGCCATTGCGAGGGACCGTGCCACACACACCGATGCCGAGCTCAGCCAGAGCCTGCTCCTTCTCGGACAGGCCCTGGTGGCCAACGGACAACCGGCCCGGGCCCGCCCGGTGCTCGAGGAAGGACGGTCCATCGCCCCCGTCGAAATCCGTCGCGACTTCGACCGACTCCTCGGTGCTCTCGGATCGCTCCGGTGAGGATATCGTGCGTCACGGGCGTGTTCCAACACCCCCAGGGCGATGAGCCGCCGATCCCCGCCTCACCGGTAGATGATGCTGAGGATGTCGTCCGACTGGAAGCGGACGGTCTGACCGTCGACGCGCTCGGCATCCGCCGCGCCGGCCGCCCCGTCGGCGACGTCCGTATGGAAGAAGCGTTTCTCAAGGACGTAGGGGCCTTCCCACACCAGGGGCGCGACGGGGGTCTTCCGGTGCTTCTGGACGGCGGCTTTGACGCCCTCGCGGATGCGTCGGCGCGACTCCTCGGCGGCGAGCGAGACGGCCGAGTTCCGTCCGAGTCCCTTCTTGACCGCGACCGTGGTGACGCCCGGGATGAGGGCGTCGGCCTCGGCGCACGCCGCCTCGTCGCCCGTGAGGAAGATCATCGGAAGTCCGAGCGCCCCGTGGTAGAGCGCGAACTGCGCGATCTCCCCGATGGCCTTGCCGTTCAGCTTGATGTAGTCGATGGCACGACTGCTTTGCGTGTGGTTGAGATTCCCGTCGGCGACGCCCGCCATCGCGTGCTGACCCACCATCATGCAGACGTCGCAGGTCTTCACGACCTCGTCGCGCACGGCTCGCGGGGCGAGCGGCCGCCCGTGAATCAGCCGCGCCGGGGCCTCGAGCTGCTCGAACACCACCGCCCCGGGACCGTGTGAATCGCACACGAGGACGTCGTCGATGCCCAGCTCCACCATCCCGGCGACCGCCGCGTTGATCTCCGCCGTCTGAAGCCGACGCGCCTCCTCGTAATACCTGCCGTCCGGATACGACTGGCTCTCGAACGACACCACCCCCGAAACGCCTTCGATGTCCGTGGTCATGTAGACCTTCATCGCGTGTCCTTTCCCGTGTGAACCGGATCGTGCGCACCGTCGGCGGATTATGGAAGGGGGCGGCTGATCCGTCAACGGAAAACGCCCGGACGCTTTCGTCTTGAAAACCCCGTGGCGTGTGCTAAGATGTTCCTCACCTTCAGGTTCCGAAGTCGACTGCCCGATGGTTCTCGGGCCCGCAGGACGCCCATGACGCATTCCGGTGCCATTTACGTCCACCGTCGGCGGCAGGTCGTCGTCGTGCTGCTCATCGGTTTCTTCGGCGTCGTCCTCGCCGCGGTCACGGTCATTCAGCTGCCCGCTTACCTGCACTCCCTGACGGCCGCCGACGGTCACACGCTGCACCTCGTCGCACAGACCACGCCGTTCCACGAGACCCCCGACACGTTCTTCGTCGCACAGTCGACCGACGGGGTCACGTTCGGCGAGCCGAGCGTCCGAAGCGGCCGGCTGGCCGGCGTGGCCGCACTCGACGGCTGGCTCTACTGTCTCATGCACGACGGCTCCGTCGCCAGGCTGTCCGGGGACCAGTGGGTCCCCGTCCCCGCCCAGCTCGACTGGCGCGTCCTCGGCATCGCCGTCGTCGACGGACGCGTGCAGGCCTTCGGACAGACGACCGACCACCTGCGAATCCTCACCGCAACACTCACGGGCGACACCTGGCTCCCGGGCGCCCCCTTCGCATACGAGGGCGACAACATCGGCTTCTTCCAGGGCGTCCGCGCCGCGGACCACGACTATCTCCTCTGGGTCGAATCGAAGGACACCGACAAGCGCCGTGCGACCCGCCTGCACCTGGGCACACTCACCGACGATCGTCTCGAGGTGCTCCCCTCCCTGCCGTTCGACGTCCCGATCGGGACGACCGCCGTGGGCGACGCCGCCGGCGTTCAGGTCTTCTTCCAGAAGGTCGCCGTCACCCCGGGTCTGCCGCCGCGCTACGACCCGCGCATCCAGGTCGTCACCTTCCGTGACGGCCGGTGGGACACGCCGACGGAGGTCGCACAATCGGCCGGACGGTGGCTCAGGGCCGGGGACTTCACCGCCGCCGAACTCGACGGCACCACCCGTCTCTACATCTTCCGATACTGGTTCGGGTATCTCTACGCCGGGATGTACGTCGCGGAACTCCAGGGAGACCGTCTGTCGGACGAGTCGCTCATCCTGCCGCCGACGCCTGAGGACCTCGTGGTCCTCGTGACCTGGATGGCCGGTGCGCTTGCCGCGAGTTTCGTGGCCGCCGGGGGACTCGCCGGACTCTTGAAGCTGAAGCACTTCGAGCGGCAGCGCTCACCCCTGGGAGACCTGCCGCTCTACGCGTCGGTGACCGACCGTGCGGCCGCCGCCACGCTCGACTTCGCCCTGGTGTACCTCGTCGTCGGCCGGGGACTGTCGTGGCTGGGCCCACTGCCGCTGTGTGTCTCGTTCCTGGCGGGGTTCGCCGTTTACGGCACGGTGCTCGAGAGGTGGCTGGGGGGGCAGACGATCGGAAAGAAACTGCTGGGACTGCGCGTGCTCAAGACCACGGGCGGCCCCGTGGATTTCCGCACCGCACTGGTGCGGAACCTCTTCAAGTTCATCGAGATGATGACGATCGGCGCCGGGGTCTGCCTGACCACGCGACGGTTCCAGCGTCCGGGTGACTTCCTGGCCGGAACGGTCGTCGTGAAGGAACTGCACCTGCCGCACGTGCCGGAAGACTGACGTCGACGCCCTGCGTCAACAGAAGGGGCAACGATGGGCGAAGCACAACCAGGCGAGTACTGGTTCGCCGAGGGGATCCGTTTCGAGTGCCGGCGGTGCGGCACGTGCTGTCGCGGCGAGCCGGGCTACGTCTGGGTCACCACCGAAGAGATCCGCCGGATGGCCGAACACCTCGGCATGGCACCGGTTGATTTCGCGAAGGAATACGTGCGTCGCGAGGGAACGAAACTCTCCCTCAAGGAGCACGAGAACGGCGACTGCGTCCTCTGGAAGGAATCGTGCGTCGTCTACGAATGTCGTCCGGCACAGTGTCGCGGCTTCCCCTTCTGGACCCACGCCCTGAAGAGCAAAGCCGCGTTCGCCGAGGTCACCCGCACGTGTCCGGGCGTGGGCACCGGCCGGCTCTACACCGTCGAGGACATCCTCGCCATCGCCGCCGGCCTCCGCGACACGTAACCCGTTACGAAAAGGAAAAGTCAACTCGTGATTCCAGACCTTGCAGACGAACTCGCGCAACTCTACCGTGACCTCGATGCCGAGATGGAACGCTCAGGGCGGACGTGTCGTGCGTGCGGTGACTGCTGCCGCTTCGCTAAACACGGCCACTGTCTCTTCTGTTCCGAAGTCGAAGCCGAGTTTCTTGTCGCGGGCGCCGACGTGCCGGAAGCCGTCACCGACGAGGTGTGCGCTTTCCTCCAGGACGGACGCTGCACACGCCACGACCGCCGCACATTGGGGTGCCGAACCTACTTCTGCGACGCCCACGGAGACGCGAGAACCGCCGGCCAGGCGGAGGCGTGGGTCGGACGTCTGAAGACGCTGCACACCCGCTTCGGCGTCGCATGGAAGTATGCCCGGCTCTCGGAGCACCTGAATCACCGCAAAGGCCGTCGTGACATGGGGTAACGTCGACGGTCCGCCCGCGGCGCACCGTGTCCGTCACGTCCCCGGGGGGCACACGCTGCGACGTAACGTAAAGCGCCGCTTACCGTTAGAAATTTTCTTCGATTTTTTCGCTTGACGCCTCTTTCTCTATATGCTTCACTTAAAGGGACTTAGAAAGAATTCGCTTCCGTTTTTGCAGTGCATCTCAGCTCTCCTTTTCGTCCCTTAGAGGGATGAAAGCGGCGGTGGTAACGCGGCAAACCCAGTCGCGGCGGGGGGTCATCACGGGGCGGTTCGGTGCACGGTTCCTCCGTCGGCGTCGGTTGAAGTCTGGGAGCACAACGAGTTCGACACCCGTGGACAGACGTGCTGCGGTTGTTGGTTGGGCAGACGCTTGAGGTGGCGTCATTCGTTGGGGACCGAATGGAACCAGGGGGC
The DNA here is from genome assembly GCA_035530235.1 of Planctomycetota bacterium. GTDB lineage: Bacteria > Planctomycetota > DG-23 > DATKVD01 > DATKVD01 > DATKVD01. The sequence continues at coordinate 7,574 of DATKVD010000020.1, forward strand.
GTCTCTTCGTCAAGGCGGGCCGCACCGCTTGCTACACCCGACAGGAGGAGGGATAAGGTGACCAAGAAGGAGATTGTGAAGACGATCTCGGATGAGGTGGACCTGACGCAGTTGAAGACGAAGGAGGTCGTTCAGAAGACGTTCGACGCCATTATCGACACACTGGTGAAAAACGGCCGGATCGAGCTGAGGAACTTCGGGGTGTTCGAGGTGAAGAAACGCGAGCCGCGCAAGGCCCGCAACCCGAGGACCGGCGCCGAGGTCTACGTCCCTGCCAAGAACGTGGTCACGTTCAAGCCCGGCAAGGAGATGGCGGACAAGATCCGCTGGGCCCAGGCCGTTGAAGACTGAATGTCCCACGGGACCTCGAGGAGTACGGTCCATGCCCGTCAAGGGCACCGTCAAGTGGTTCAGCAGTCAGAAGGGCTACGGCTTCATCGCGTGCGAAGGACAGACTGACGTCTTCGCCCACTATTCCGACATCGTCGACAACGGCTCCGGGTTCCGCTTCCTCGAACGCGGGGCTGAAGTCGAATTCGAAATCATCCCGGGTGAGCAGGGCCCCCGCGCCACCCACATCGTCAGGACCCAGAAACCGGAAACCGAAACCCCCGAGGAGACCTGATCTCCGACCCCGTCATTTTCGGAGGTCGATGACGTCCCTTGCGATGCATGTTCGCCCTGCGGCACGACGACCGTGGACCGGGATAACGTGACGGGGATCTCCGGTTCCGTTTTTTTGTACCGACATTGAC
>DATKVD010000021.1:0-15088 GCA_035530235.1 Planctomycetota bacterium
TCGGTGAGTTCGTCGAGTGAGGCCCAGTCGCAGCCGAGTTCCGCCGCGAGGATGCGGGCCCGGCTGACGGTGCGGTTGAAGATCTTGACCCTGGCACCCGCATCGACGAGTCCGACGCCGACGGCGCGTGCGGTGCCGCGGGCCCCGATGAGCGCCACACGCTTGCCGGCAAGCGGAGATTTGCCGGCGGCATCATGACAGGCACGAATGCCTGTCCCCCTATGAGGGGACCAGGGCGTCGCGGCGTCACGCCCCGACGCCGACGCGTCGGGGTCCCCCTGTTCGCCGAGGGCATCCTCCATCGCACCGATGGCCGCCGAGCAATCGGTGTTCGTCCCCACAAGGCGCCCGTCACGGTTGACCAGCGTGTTCAAGGCACCGATCCGCTCGGTCAGCGCGTCCACCTCGTCGGCCGACTTGAGCGCCTGCTCCTTGTGCGGAATCGTGACCGAGAACCCCATGACCGGCAGCATGCGGAAGCGCTTGAGGAAGTCGGTCACGTCGTCGACGAGGAACGGCAGGTAGACGCGGTTCATGCCGCACGCGGCGAACGCGGCGTTGTGGATGAGCGGGCTCATCGAGTGACCGACGGGGTTCGCGACGACGCCGAAGAGTTCGGTGTCCGGGTCGATGTCGCGGTAGCGGTAGACCTCGAGAAGCTCCGTGATGGTGAGCTGCCCGGCGGCCGACCCTCTGCCTTCTTCGAGCGAGGCGAAGGTGAGAAGGCCGCCGAACTTCGGCGCGAGGATGCGGCTGATGACGCCCCGCTCCCCCATTGCGAGGGCGATCGTGGGCAGCGTCGCTTTCCGCAGCAGCTCGAAGAGCCGCAGGTTGTCGGTGATGTCGTTCGCGGTGGTCGCGATCTTGACGACGTCGGGGTTCGGCCGGCCCGCGACGCGTGCATAGAGCGTGTCGAGGTCGTCGGGGGTGCGCTCGAAGTCGTGCAGCGAGACGATGAGCTTGACGCCGGGCTTCCGCTCGATCTTCCCGGCGGTGTCCAGCTCGACGTCGACGTAATCGGCGCCCGCGTCCACCGCCTGCTGGAGGATGCGAATGCGCTCGTCCTCGGGACCGTCGAACTGCCCGCCCTCGCGCGTGGGGCGGCAGGTGAAGATCGCCGGAAGTGGTTTCCGGGCAACGAGTTGCGGAACGTCCGGCGCGGCCACGTAGTCGAGCCGGAACTCCACGAGATCCGCACCGAGCGCCTTCGCCCGCGCCGCACCGGCGAGCATCTCTTCCGTCCTCGAACCCGTCAGCGGAACACAAATCATGGAGACGCTCCAAATGTAGGGGCACAGCATGCTGTGCCCCTACGCCGCAGATGGATCACTTCTTCTCCGGGTCGCTCGCTTCCCCGGTCTCATACAAGTACAGGTTCACCGCGTTGACGAAGGCCTTGGCCGAGGCTTCGAGGATGTCGGTGGAGACGCCTCGTCCGCGGACTTTTCTCTTGCCGATCTCGAGGGCGAGCGACACCTCGCCCTGGGCGTCCTTGCCGCCGGTGACGGCGTGGATCTCGTAGTCGGTGAGCTTTGCCGAGACGCCGGTGACGCGTTCGATGGTGTTGTAGATGGCGTCGACGGGTCCGTCGCCGCAGGCGGCGTCGGTCAGTGCGTCCTCACCGGTCTTCTTCATCCGCACCGTCGCCGTCGGGATCGTCCCGCTGCCACTGGTGGTGTGGAAGCTCAGCAGTTCCCAGGTCTGGGGTATCTTCTGGATCTCGTCCTGGACGATGGCCTTGAGGTCCTCGTCGAAGATCTCCTTCTTTCGGTCGGCGAGCACCTTGAAGTATCCGAACGCGCGCTCGAACTGGTCCTCGTCGAGGTCGTATCCGAGTTCCTCGATGCGCTTCTGGAACGCGTGTCGGCCGGAGTGCTTTCCGAGCACCAGTTTCGACGCCGACAGCCCCACGTCCTCGGGACGCATGATCTCGTAGGTGGACGCGTCCTTGAGCATCCCGTGCTGGTGGATGCCCGCCTCGTGCGCGAAGGCGTTCTCGCCGACGATGGCCTTGTTGCGCTGGACGTGGATGCCGGTGACGCGCGCGACGAGCCGGCTGGTGGGCACGAGGCGCGTCGTGTCGATGTTGACCGACCTCTTGAAGTGGTCGCTGCGCACCCTGAGCGCCATGACGACCTCTTCGAGGGAGCAGTTGCCCGCGCGCTCGCCCAGGCCGTTGATGGTGCACTCGATCTGTCGCGCGCCCGCCTCCACCGCGGCCAGCGAATTGGCGACGGCGAGTCCGAGGTCGTTGTGACAGTGGACGGCGATGACGGCCTTGCCGATATTGGGCACCTTCTCGTAGAGCGTCTCGATGATCTGTCGGAAGCGAGGCGGCACGGAATAGCCGACGGTGTCGGGGATGTTGACGGTGGTGGCCCCGGCGTCGATGACGGCCTCGACGACCTCGCAGAGGAAATCGAGTTCGGTGCGGGCGGCGTCCTCCGGCGAGAACTGCACGTCGTCGGTGAAGGTCTTGGCCATCCGGGTGCCCTCGACCGCGAGCTTGAGGATCTCGGGCTTCGCCTTCTCCAGCTTGAACTTGCGGTGGATCTCGGAGGTGGCGAGGAAGACGTGGATGCGCGGGTGCTTTGCGGGCTCGAGGGCCGACGCCGCCGCCTCGATATCTCCCTCGCGGCAGCGCGCCAGTCCGCACACCACCGGCCGCTCGAGCAGCTTCGCGATTTCGTTCACCGCTTTCCAGTCATCGGGACTGGCGATGGGGAAACCCGCCTCGATGACGTCCACCCCCAACAGGTCCAGGGCGCGGGCCACCTCGAGCTTTTCAGCGGTGTTCATGCTGGCGCCCGGCGACTGCTCCCCGTCCCTCAACGTCGTGTCGAAGACAATGATCTCGTCCATCTCTCGTCCTCCTGAACTGGGGACCCCCGGACCGTCCGGAGGCCGCTAACCATTATGCGACAAGCGGTTACGAAAAATCAAGCCCATTCATGTCCCCGCTGGCCATGTAGTGCGCCTCCCTTGTGGGGCGCCAAATCATCGTGCCGGGCCACAAGGGGCCCGGACTACATTGCCATTCGAGCCCGCAAGAAAAAAAAGTCCCGCAGGCGGCAGCCCACGGGACTTTGAGCAACATCACGAACCGTTCTCAGACCCCGGCTACCCCCCTTCCCTCGAAGGGGCGAACAGCAGCCCGCGCAGGCGCGGGCGGCCAGGCAGGCCCAGGGTCAATGTCATCGTCCTTCTCCAGAATCCGAACTCACTCACTCTACTACATTACATCGGCATTGTCAAGGAGAAAAACCACCCGTTCCGCCCGCCACAAATCCCCCGCCGGCGGCACTGATAGACGGCGCATCGGGCGCCCGGAGGCGGACCTCGCCGCCGCCAGGAGCGCGCCGCCACGAGACCCGGACGGAACGAAAGGGACCCCCATGAAACGCTGCCTGCTCATCGCGGCTGCGGTGCTGCTCATCGGGTGCGGCAAGGCTCAATCGCAGGAGGCCCCAGAGGCCCGCGGGCACTTCGAGGTGACGGGTCTGGGGGGCGGCGGGGGGACGTTCACCCCGACCGTGTCGCCCTATGATTCGAACCTGCTCTTTCTGTCGTGCGACATGAGCGGGGTCTATCGCTCGACCGACCGCGGGAAGACATGGTCGCTGATCCACTACAAGTATATCTACGGGGCGCTCGGCTGCCGGCCGGCGTTCACGAAGAAGGCGATGTACTGGGTGTGCGCGGATTACGGCTCGAACCTGCGCGTCAGTCACGACCAGGGCATCACGTGGAAGAAGGTGATCGAGGGTGAGGCCCCGTGGAAGACCGACTCGGTCACCCACCTCGCCGCGACGGACGCCGCGCCGGATGTGATCCTCGTCGGGACCGCAAGCGGTCTCTGGACGTCCGCCGATGCGGGGACGACGTGGAAGCAGACGGCCGAGGGGAAATGCGCCGGCATCACGACGGTCGGCACGAAGGTCTGGGCGGCCCTGCAGACCCCCGACGCCAAGGGACACCAGGCGCTTCTTCACAGCACCGACGCCGGGAAGACGTGGAAGACCCTCGCGGTCGAATTGGCCAAGGGCAATCCCATCACCGCCGTCGCCGTCGCCGAGGGCCGAAACGGCGACCTCTTCTTGCTCCTCACGGTCGAGAACGTGGGCATCCTGAAGGCGGGTTCCGGACGTCAGTGGGGTCGCGTCATGGACTGGGACGGCCAGCGCGACGTGCTCATCCCCGCGGGCCAGACCGACGTGGCGTATGCCTGCCAGGTGGGGGGCGGCAGTCAGAAGATCTGGCGGACCGCCGACGGCGGGAAGACCTGGCAGAGCCTCTTCCACATGTACGAGGGCGAGCGCAACGTCGAACTGGCCTGGGTGCAGAAGGCCTTCTTCTGGAGCTACTACATCCTCCCCAACGGGCTCGGCATCGACCCGAACGACCCCGACGTCGTCCTGGTGACGCTGGTCGGGGATTTCTACCGGTCCGAAAACGGGGGAAAGACCTGGCAGCCCATCATGAACCGACCCGTCGGCGTGAAGCCCGGCGACCCGGGATTCCGCTATGCGTCCATCGGTCTCGAGGTCACCGTCGCCTACGATGTCGCCGTCGACCCGTTTGAGCCGAACCGTCACTACGCCGGCTTCGCCGACATCGGCTTCGGTCGCAGCGTCGACGCGGGCGAGACGTGGATCACCGCGACCAAGGGCAGTCCCTGGGTCAACACGTTCTACCAGATCGCGTTCGACCCGTTCGTCAAGGGGCGGATTTACGCCGCGTGCTCGAACCGTCACGACGTCTCCGGCTGGGGGATGGAGGCAAACCAGGGGCCGTACGCGGTCGGCGGCGTCTGCGTCTCCGATGACTTCGGCGCCACCTGGCGGGTGCTCAACAAGGACCTCCCGAACCTCCCCGCGACCAGCATCGTCGTCGATCCGAAATCGACGAAGGACCGCCTCACGATGTACACGACGCTCTATGAGGACGGGGTCTACAAGACGACCGACGGCGGAAAGACGTGGACGAAGAAAGCCAGGGGCCTCGGCAACCCACCCAACCTGCACTCCTGCCGCGTGCGCATCCACCCGAAAAGCGGGAACCTCTACTGCCTGGTGACGGGTCTTCGCGAGGGGTTTCACTTCCCGGCGCCGGGTGGGGTATGGAAATCGACCGACGGCGGCGAGAGCTGGCACGACGTGACCGTCCCCTTGAAGCTCGACTGGCCCACCGACTTCGCCGTGCACCCCACCGACGAGAACGTGATGTACGTCTCCGCCGGCACCGTGCCGCGAAACGCGCAAGGGGGCATCTACAAGACGACCGACGGCGGCAAGACCTGGAAGCGCCTCTTGGCCGACGAGGACTTCGCGAAGTGGTGCACGCCCACGTTCGTTCACGGGTCGGTGGTGAGACTGCACCCGGACAACCCCGGGTTCGTCTACTTCGGCAGCGCGACGCACGGCCTGTGGTTCAGCAAGGACGCCGGCGCCACGTGGACGGTCTTCAAGAAGTTCCCGTTCAAGGCGGTCATGACCATGACGTTCGACCCGGCGGACCCCACGGTGATGTACGTGGGCACCGGTGGCGCCGGGGTCCTGAAGGGGTACGCCCTGCCCGTCAACGAGGGCAGTCCGTTCTGAAGTGCGCGGCAGCGCCGCCGACGCCGCCTCACGGCAATTCCCCTTTGAACACCGAGGCCCTGCCCCTACAATGCGGGCATGAGGATCGGACCCATCCAGCCGCGGAACCGGTTTTTCCTCGCCCCCATGGCGGGGTATACGTGTTCGAGCATGCGTCGGGTGTGCATCGAGCACGGGGCGGGGATGGTATGGACGGAGATGGTGGTGGCAATGCACCTGGTGCGGGCGCCCGAGGAGACGATGCGGATCCTGCGTTACGAGGAGGACGTGGAGCACCCGATCGTCGCACAGTTGGCGGCGTGGGACGTCGAGTCGGCCGCCGACGCCACGGTGCTCATCCACCAGCTCGGCTTCGACGGCGTCGACCTGAACCTCGGCTGTTCCGTCCGCCGGATGACCTCGGGCGGGATGGGCTCGGCCCTGGCCGACGACCTGCCCCGGCTTCGCGAGGTGCTCACGGCGATGGTCGAGGCGAGTCGTCTGCCGGTGACGGTGAAGATGCGCAGCGGCCCGGACGAGCGCGCGGTGACGGCGCCCGAGGTCGCACGCGTCTGCGAGAGTTCCGGCGCCGTCGCGGTCGCCGTTCACGCCCGCCACGCCCGGCAGGCCTACCGCGGAAAAGCCGACTGGGACGTCATCCGACGCGTGAAGGACGCCGTGACGGTTCCCGTCATCGGCAACGGCGACGTCCGCACACCCGAAGACGCCGTGAGGATGCTCGACGAGACCGGCTGCGACGCGGTCATGATCGCGCGCGGGGCGATGGGCAACCCGTGGATCTTCGAGCGCGCTAGCGCCCTTCTCGAATCCGGCACCACCCCGCCGCCCCCCACCACGGACGACGTGCGCGAGGTGATGCTCCGTCACTACGCCCTGCTCCTCGAGGAGAAGGGCCGGCACTATGCGAACCTGCTCTTCCGCAAGCAGACCTCCTACTACGCGAAATGGACCCCGCACCCGAGGAAGCTCCGCCGGGCCGTCCACGACGCCGGAAACGACGACGACCTGAGCACGGTCATCCGGGAGCTTGTCGTCTAGCCCCCGGCCCGGCCGAAACCCCTCCACCCGGTGCCCCTATGTGCCGATATGAATCATGGGAGCCCGGACCCACGTCACACCCGGAGAACGGTTCAATGCGGATAGCGGCCGTGGTCGTCGTCATACTGGCGCTGGTGTGTGCGTTTGTGGTCGTGGACGTCGTGAGCGCGTTTCAGCATGCCACGGAATGCGACGCGGCACTGGGCGACGCGCTCATGGTCGGCAAGGTCTATCGCGTGTTGACGGATGGGGGGACGTGGGCCGGCGCCCTGGGGAGACTGCCGGGCGTCCTGATCGGCGGCCCGTTCAACTGGCGCGTGCTGACGACGGACGGTTTGATCGACTGGTGGGCGCTGGCGGCGACGGTCGTCTTCGTGCTGGCCTGCGTCTGGGTCATCCGGGTGCACCTCGGCAAGCCGTGGCTGGTGGTGGGGCTAGCGTGTCTCGTTCTGTCGCCGGTTCTCCACGCGGCGGGACGGATCGCCCTGGCGAGCAACACCTCCCCCGCACGTGCCGGGGCGTGGCTGGCCACCATGCTCCTGGGGACGCTCTATCCGCTCATGGCCTGTGCGGCCTTCGCACTGGTCGAGGCCGTCACAAGTCGGTCGCTCCCGTCCCGGATGGTCTTCCTGGAGCCCAGCGGGGCCCGGCTCCCGGCGTCATACGATCCGCTCTACTGGCAACGCCTGGCCCGGAGATAGCACGGGTCGGTCCCGAGAGACGTCTCCCCCTTCACTTCCGCGTCTTGAACACCCACGCATAAGGCACCGCCGGCTTGCCCGCGGGGTCGTGAAACCCGGTGTGACGGTAGCTGTTGATGCCGACGGCGTAGAGGGTGTCGGGACTCAACCGCACCGCGAGGACGCACGTCTTGCCGTCGTTCTCCCACCGCGGCTCGGGCCCGCCCCGGTAGCCCGGATACACCCCGTGGCCCTGGAGGATGATCCACGAGTAGTTCTTCCCCGTCTCCATCGGCCGGTCGAAGGTGACCTTGATCTCGCGGAGGTTGAAGTCGACGTCCGCGGCACGGTCCGCCGGCTCCGTCTTCACCACCCGCGGCGGAAAGTCCGCGTCCTTCGGCGCGTCCGCCTCCTGCGCCGTCGTCACCACGCACAACACAACCGCAAGCACCGCCGCGAACATCACAACCCGCAATCCGTTCATCGTTGTCTCCTTCCAGAGTCGCAACTCAAAACTCGAAACTCGAAAGTCAGAACGGCAGTCGCAGGTCGCAAGTTGCAGGTGGCAAACCTCACCCCCTCACGCCTGCTCTGCTCCCCCCCCTGTCCCCGCCGTTCCTTCTTCCCTTGGTGCCCTTGGTGTCCTTGGTGGTTAATTCTTCTGTTTCTTCTTCTGCTCCCCTCAGTCTCTGCCGTTCTTTCTTCTTTCCTCTGTGACCTCTGTGCTTGCCCCGAGTGAAGGCGAGGGGTCCTCTGTGGTTAAATGGGTCTTACCTTTACGCGGTTTCGCGGACGAGCCGGCTCACGGTGCGGACGTTCTCCCAGTTGGCGGAGACCTGGATCTCCTCGTGGCCGAGGATGAAGCGCGGGTCGTCTTTCATCGTGTCGAGGAGTTCGCGCACGGTGCGCTCGAATGCGTCGGGCGCACTCAGCGCGTAGCGCGTCGGGTCGATGCCGCCGATGAGGACGCGTTCCGGGCCGAGGATCTTCCGCGCGAGCGGCACCGGGCAGTTGCCCGTCGGCGGCGGCGTGATCGCCTCGATCCCGTCGATCGCCATGTCCCGCAGGATCGGCAGCATGTCGGCGAGGTGGCCGCACATGTGCGGGATATACAGCTTGCCCGCCGCCCTGATGATTTCCCCCATCTCCTGCATGTGCGGGCGGATGAATTTGCGGAACATCTCCGGGGAACTCAGGTGCTGCGAGGTGTCCTCGATGGGCCGGACCATCCGGATGCCCGGACACGCCGCGGCGATCCGGCACGCCTCCAGGTTCCGCTCGTGCATCACCTCGAAGAGGTCCGTCAGCTCGCGTTCGTAATCGAAGACCTGATACATGAGCGGCTCGACCCCCGCGGTCCACATCACGAAATCCATGTAGGGCGTGCAGGGGGTCTCGAGGGAGATGATCCCGGCGCCGCCCAGCTTGCGGTCGACTTCGGCGACGGTCTCGTAATCGGGGACGAACCGCTTGCGTTCGACGACGTCCCGCCAGACGGGATAGTCGTCGGGGCCCTTCACGAACCACTCGTATCGGAAGTTGGTCGCCGACTCGGGCGTCTTTCGGGTGCGCGAGGTGAGCCTGCCCACCGGCGTCTCGATCGTCTCGACGATCTCATGCCCTTCGTCGGCCGAGTCGAAGACGACGCCGTCGTACTCGACGCGGTAGGGCGTCACGCGCAGGAGGCAGTCGCCGCCGACGATCTGGTTCGAGAGCGCATACTGGACCTCACTCGGCGCGTCGATGGGTGCCAAGGGTTCGAGCGTGCCGGCCCGCCAGGCATCGATGTTCCGTCGGGTGACGAGGTCGTTGATCTCCGGCGCCCACCCCCGCCGGTCGGCGAATTGTCCTTCGAGCGCCGCGGCCAGTCGTTCACGTGAGGTCATCGCTTTTCGCTCCGCTTACGCAGAAACACAGAAGAAAAGAGGCCCCCTTTTCTGCAGCCGCTATTTTCTGACCCCCTCCAATCGCCAAAATACGCACGAATACGGCACTTAAAAAAGGGGAGCCTCCCCTTTTTCCTTCCCCTTTTTCCCCGAGAAGCGTCGTGATCCGCTCGCGGGCACGCTTCGCCTCGACGCGGAAACCCATGCGCATCAGGAGTTGGCCGAACACGAACATGGCCACGACGAGCGCAAGGAACCCGACCGAGCTGCGCACACTGCCCCCATGCCCTAACGCACCGCCCAGAAACGCCAGGGCCGCTAGCCCGAACATCCCCAGCGTCCCGAACCACACCCCCATCAGGCCCTTCACGAGATCCCGCATCCGCATCGTCACGTGCACCCGCGTCCCGTCCACCGTCTGCTCGAAGCGACCCACGCTCACCGGGAGGAACGCATTGCGGTGGCGGATGATCCGCACGAGCCGGAACCCCCTCGCGCGACACCGTCCCCGAGAACGTCCGGTGCTCGCGGAACCCCTCGAACAGTTTCGGCGCCTGCACCTCCGGCGACAGACGCGCCACCAGCGTGTCCACCGACGCGTCCGTCTCGACGACGTAGGACTCACGCGGCAGCAGTCTCATCGGAGGGTCCCCCCCGGCGATGCATCCACACGAGCGCCGCGATCATCAGGACGGGACAGACCCCGGCGGTCGCGAGTCCCACGTTCAGCGCACTTGCGCCGGCGACGATGCCGACGACCCACGGCATGACGAAGCACCCGGCGTTGCCGAAGGCCGCGAGCAGGGCAAACATCGCCGCCCCGCCGGTCGGAAACCGCGTCGCCGTCACCCCCACCATTGTCGGCCAGAGACTGCCCACTGTCAATCCCACAGCCATGCAGGCCGCGAGCGCCGCCGACGCGTGCGGACAGAAACACGCCACCGCGAAGAGCGACGCCGTCAGCACACAGCTCGCCGTCATGAGCCGGATCGGCCCGATGCGCTCGGCCAGCATCGCCGCGACGATGCGACCGATCACCATCCCCACCAGGAACCCCGTCAGGGAAAGCCCGGCCGAGGAGCGGGTGACGCCGAGCGAGGTCTCGGCATAGGCCGGCAGCCACTGGGTCATGGCCGCTTCGGCCGCCCCGCCGAGGAAGATCCCGACGAGCGCCGCCAGGAAGAAGCCCGATCTCAAGAGTCGCGTCACCGGCAGACGCCGGTGCCCGTCGGCGATCAGCGGCGGCACCCTCATCCGCACGAAGACCGCGAGGATGACGACGGGAAAAACCGCGGCCGACGGAAACACCGCACGCCACGGCACGTGCAGCCGAAGTGCCACCGACCCGACGAGCGTCGTGAGCACCGCACCGGTGCAGTAGAACGAATGCAGCCAGTTCATGGCGGCGGTGCGTCGGTGCGGCTCGAGCGCGGCGACGATCGGACTCAAGACCATGTCGAGCACGCCCGCGCCGAAGCCCATCATCCCGGCCGAGCCCAGGAGCACTCCGTAGCTGGCGGACAACCCCATGAAGACGAGTCCCGCCGAGGTCATCGCGAGACCCAGCACCGCGAAGAGCTTCGCACCCCACCGGTCGACCAGCGGACCGCTGACGATGATGCCCAGCGTCAGACCCGCAAAGACGACGGCGGGAATGCGACCGACCTGTTCGACGGTGAGACCGAGCGTGCCGCCGAACGTCTCACGGAACGTGGTCAGAAAGAGCGGCGGCAGGTTCACCGCGATCGCCACGCACATCAGCCCGCCGTTGCACGCCCACAGACGCGCCTTCACCGAGGCCCTGTCAGTCAGTTGTGGCTCCAATAGCCGGCGCTCGTTTCCGATCGGTCACGGCAGGTCATCACGGCCCTCCCCAAAGCGCCCTCAGCATAGCGCGCGGCGCATCCGGATGCACGGGGAAAGGGAGTACAGCAGATACAGTCACAACTCGAAACTCAAAACTCGAAAGTCAGAACGGCAGTCGCAAGTCGCACGTTGAAGGTGGCAACCGTCACCCCCTCACACCTCAGGCCTCACGCCTGCCCTTCTGTCTGCACTTCCCTGTTGCTTCTTCTCACCCCAGGTTTTGCCGCTTTTCTTTGCGCCCCCGCCACAGCGGGTGAACTTTGCGGTCTTTGCGGTTCCAGAGGCCCTCCCGCAAAGAGGACAATCTTACTCCGATATTTGCAGTCAAAAACGACATATAGTTGGAATTTTCGGAAAATTTTCGGCGTTTCCAGCGCGTGAGGGCGGGTTTGTGAACCACCTCACACACTTTGCGCCCAAATCGTTTGCCTCCACCCACTAGTGGGGGCCGCTCGGGCCCCGGAGACACGTGAAGCCGGCAACCCGAACGGGGCCGAAAAAGTACCAGGTACTTTTTTCGAACCGGCCTTCTTGGCCTAAGAACGCAGAAAATCCGCCTAAAGAAAAGTACCAGGTACTTTTTTCTGGCAAACGGGAAGGAGGCAGAGGATGGAGCTGAGACCGCGACATTACCGGGCGATTGAGCTGTTGGCCGGGACGGACCTCGAGAAGCGCGAGGTGGCCTCGGCGGTGGGCGTGAGCCGGGCGACGCTCAGCCGGTGGCTCAAGGACAAGGCGTTCCGCGCGGAGCTCGCGCTTCGACGCGAACTCCTGCCCTACCGTCTGGACGGCCTGCGGATGGAAGCGGCCAGGCGGGGGCTGGTGGACCTCGTCGAGCGGCTCGGGCGCACCTACTGCAAGGCGTCGCTGAAGGAACTGATGAGCGTATTGGGACAACTGGTCGGCAAAGACTTCGCCCGGGCGTGCCCGCAGCCGCCCCCCGCCGGACGCCGCGAGGAACAGCCGTCAGTCCCGGGCGAGGGCGAGCGCCAAGTGCCCGCCGCAAGCGAAGCCAAAGGCGAAAAAACCTGCGAACCGGCCCTCACGGCCTGAAAACGCCGATTTCGACCCCGAAACCCCTCAATGGGTGCGGCATCATCGCACGTTTGTGCGACATCGTGCGACATCGTGCGACATCATGAATCACGCGTGCGACACGCTCGCTCACGGGCGCGACGCGCTCGAGCCCGGCACGGGTTTGCACAAACCTCCCGGCCGGGGTATACTTGCCGTGGTGAGTCGCCGCTCGCCCGTACCCGACACCGCGATGACGCAACGGACGACACAGCCATGAAGATCTCCCGGACCGGCCCCAACATCCGCATCCAGGCCCCCGCCAAGCTCAACCTCTTCCTCGAGGTCCTCCGGAAGCGCCCCGACGGCTACCACGACATCGAAAGCGTCCTGCAGACGATCTCGATCTACGACGAACTGACGCTGGAGCCCCACGGGAGCGAGATCCGGCTGGTGACCGATTCGGCGGATATCCCGACGGGCGGCGACAACCTGGTGGTGAAAGCCGCCGAACTGCTGCGCACGCACACCGGCTCGGCGTCCGGCGCGACCATCCGCCTCGAGAAGCGCATCCCCGTAAGTGCGGGTCTGGGCGGGGGTTCGAGCGACGCAGCGGCTACTCTCGTCGGGCTCGACCGGCTCTGGGAGCTGAAGCTTCCCCTTGAGGTGCTGCACGACCTGGCCGCTAGGCTCGGCTCCGACGTGCCCTTTTTCCTCTACGGCGGGACGGCCATCTGCCGCGGACGAGGCGAGCGCGTGACGCCCCTCGAAGGCGTGCCGGCGATGACGTATGTCTTGGTGTGCCCTGCACTTAAGGTGAGCACGAAGGACATTTACGAGAATCTGCCGCCGCGCGACTTGACAAGAGATTCCCGTGAGATTAAACTTTTTTCGGAACTACTAATAAACAGAGCGCAACCGGGAGCCGTGCCGCCCTTCTTCAACCGCCTGGCTTCCGTCACGCTCAAGCGTCATGAGCCGCTGAAGCACCTCGCGCAGCGGATGACCGACTGCGGTCTCGCCGCGGTGACCATGACGGGGAGCGGCTCCGCATTCTTTGGAATTGCCACCAGCAGAAAGGAGGCCACTGACATCGCCCAGAGACTCACGCGCATGAATGTTGGAGAGGTCTTCATCGCCCAGAGTATTCCCTGACATCTTGAAGCGACCGACTGTGCCGCGAAAGGAGCAATACCGTGGAAATCACCGAGGCGAGAATCAAGCTGATGCCGTCGAGGAGTGACCGACTTCAGGCCTTCTGCACCATCACCATCGACAACGACTTCGTCATCCGGGACATCAAGATCATCGAGGGGGCGAAGGGGGCGTTCGTGGCGATGCCGAGTCGCAAGCTGACGGACAAGTGTCCGAAGTGCGGCGGCAAGAACCACCTGCGGGCACGCCACTGCAACGACTGCGGCGGCAAGCTGGACGAGAACCGTGCCACGAAGGACAAGCGGGGCCGGGCGAAGCTGCACGCCGACATCGCACACCCCATCAACTCGGCGTGTCGTGAGCGCATCCAAGCCAAGATCATCGAGGCGTTCGAGGAGGAGGTGGCACGGTCGAAGGAGCCCGGGTACGTGCCGGCGCCGCTCTACGACGACGAGGAACCGGAAGAGAGCGACTTCGCGCACGAGGAGCACGCGCACGAGGAGCACGCGCACGAGGAGCACGCACCGGCCGCGCCGGCCCCCGCACCGCCCGCGCCGGCCCCCGCACCCCGCGAGCCCGAACCCGCGCCAAGCGAGGAGCCGGAGGACGTGAGCGAGTTCGCCCAGGAGCCCGAAGAGACCCCGGCTCCCGCACCCCGTGAGCGGGCCCCGGCGGCGCGCCGTGAGGTCGAACCGCCCGTCGAGGAGTCGGAACTCGACGACGCGCAGAAGGAACTCGACGAGATCAACCGCGAACTCAGAGCGCTGGAAGAGGAGGAGGAAGAGGACAAGGAGAAGGAGGAGGAAGACGACGCTTTCTCCGCCGGGATCCTCTGACGGCGTGAAAGGAAGACGCTAAGTCGCTAAGACGCTGAGTCAGCAGCAGAAGAAACAGCTTGAACCACCAAGACACGACTCGTCCGCCGTCTTGTCCGCCGCAGCTTCAGCGAAGGCGGAAGGGCACCAAGGGAAGAAGAAACCGGACGCAGACGCTGCGACACACCGAAAGCCGCCCCGACCCGTCGGGGCGGCTTCCGTTCTGCTCACGCCGCCGTAGTCTGAAACAAGTGGAGAGTGTAGCACCAATACAGAGGCGAAGATCGGCGAAATGTCATCCTGAGCGAGGGGGAAGCCCGAGTCGAAGGATCTGGCCGCGAAATCCCGAGGCACTCCGGTTGATTCGGGAGCCTTCCGCACGACGTGGCCAGATTCTTCGTCCCGATACACCGGGACTCAGAATGACATCCACTCGGTAATGGTGCTACAGTCTCAACAAGTGGTGCCCGTCCCGATCTACCCGTCGCCATTGACCAGAAAGAACGCTGACTGTCCTGATCTTCTGTCTGCTTTTCTGCGATGAAGCGAGATCTTGGGCTATCGCTTTGTCCGTTCGGCTTCGCAAAACGCTCGAACCGTCACCCAGATGGCCAGACCCAAGCAAAACTGCCACGTTGCATAAGGGGCCCACCATTCACCAGGGACGAAGGGCCATATCAGGAGGTCGAGTCTAAGACGACCCGTTGTAAGCAAGTCAGTCAAGGCGAAGGCCACAGCACCGGCAAATACAAATGCCCAAAGATAGGCTGCGGCTTTAGCGAAGTTCCTCTGGCCCTCATTCTTCTCACACATCCAACTGATTCCCAAATACGCGCTGTTCCAGTGGAGCCCGTTCATTCGTGTCTGGGCAAGGCATGCAACATGCTGCTTCCCACGAACCCGCTCATTCGGCTTCTGGCACAGTCAGAGAAGCAGAGAAAGCAGGACTGTTACGTGTTTCTCCTCCGCGGGCGGCTGGCGGATGCCCCGCAGAAGGTCCGACCGTCATAATCATACCGATGCGTCGCGCGGGG
>DATKVD010000022.1:0-7721 GCA_035530235.1 Planctomycetota bacterium
CTGTCAGTGTCACGTGGCCCTGGTCCACCCGCAAGAGGCGCAGAGCGACCTGGAGACCTTCCGTCGTCTGGCGGCTGAGGAGGGTCCGGAAGCCGTCGAGGCGGCCCGAAACCTCGAAAAGGAATGTGCCAAACTCACCGATGAGGTCAGCCAGTACGGTGAGGAGGGGTTTCGGCTGCGACGTTCGGCGGTCCAGGCTTTCAACGACGACCAATACGACGACGCCGAGACCGCCCTGCGACGTGCCATTGAGCTGGCCCCCACCAGCCGCGGGAAGACGTCCCTGCGCAACGAGCTGGCCAACGTGCTGAGCACCAGGGCCGGACATGATGTGAACCACGTGATGAAAAGCCAGCGCTCCGCGAGGCGAACCAAGGAACAGGTCTGTGCCAAGGCCGTGAAGTGGCTGGAGGAAGCAGCACAGCTCTGCCCGAAAGACCCCCAGATACGCAGCAACCTCCAGAACCTCCGCGAGGTGATGCAGGAACTGAAGGACGCACTGGAGAGGGAAGAGGAATTCGGAGGCGCGGAGGCACTGACGCTTCAGCAGGAGGCGGTGCGTGCATACAACGAAGACCGCTATGACGACGCCATCGATCATCTCCGCCGGGCCATCAGTACCTCCAGACGTCCCGACCGTCTCAAGAAGGAACTCTCAAAGGCGCTCACGACCGCAGCCGTCAGCATGGTCAACGAAATGAAAGGAGAACCACGGACTTCGGTGCTCGAAGAGGCCAACGCCCTGCTGACGGAAGCCCTGCAGCTGGACTCCGGGAATTCCAGGGCCAGGGAGAACGCAGAGAGACTTCGGGAGCTCCTGTCATCGGCTCAGCAGGTCGAATCGCTGGCGATGGAGTTCGGGGGGCCCCAGGCGATGGAACTGCGGATGAAGGCCGTCAAGGCCTTCAACGACGACCGACACGAGGAGGCGATTTCCCTGCTCAGGGCGGCCATCGGCGCCTCCCGAAGCACGGGGAAACTGGAGAAAGAGTTGTCGGAGGTGCTGGCCGCCGCGGCTGTTGCGAAAGTGAACGCCGAGGGTGTCAGTGGCTCCCGTTCGGAGCTTCGACGGGCGAAGACCTGGCTTGAGGAGGCCGTGCAGCTGGATCCCGGCAATCAGCACGCCATGATGAATCTGACGATCCTCGAACGTCTGCTGTGACGTTTCACAAACAGAGAGGTGACCATCATGCCACTTGAGTGGAAGCGAGGCAAGAACCCGTACGTGTACAACTTCTTCGGGGTGCTCCAGGTGGGTCCCAACACGACGGAGAGGCACATCAACCACCTTGCCAAGCAGTTGAGCAATCGCATCAAGGCCGGGTTCCCCCCCAAGCTGGAGGACGAGGAACTGGACGATCATCAGATCGGTGAAGCCCGGGGCGCTCTGCTCAGCGAGGAGAGGCGCGCACTCGAGCTGCTGCTGGTCCACCCGGAGGTCGGGCAGAAGAAGAGCCGGCTCAAAGAGGTCGTGAAGGATCTGAAGCAGACCGCGGTGCTCCCCGAGAGTTGCGACTCACTGCCGCTGGTACACCCGGTGGGGGTGTTCTGGTTTCTGCCGCAGCCGGAGGTCGACGCGGCGGTCTGGCCCCCCCTCGAGGACTTTCACCTGGTGAATCCCGGCGACGACGCCGACACCCAATTCGACATCGTCTTCGACAGCTGATACGAAAGGAGGACATCCACATGGACATCGGAATCGACCTCGGAACCACCTTCAGCGTCATCGCGGTCAACGGCAACGTGACCCTCGCCGACGGCTACCCCGAGGGGGAGTACCTCGAGGAATTCGACGTCACGGTCATACGGACCCCGGAATACGAGTCCACCGTACCCTCGGTGCTCATCGAGCGGGAGGACATCCCCGGAGAATTCATCGTCGGGATGGAGGCCAAGCAGGCCGCCGAGGAGGGGAAGAGTCCCGTCATGTGGTCCAAGAGGAAGATCGGCACCACGGAAGAACTGAAGCTTCAGCACGGCACGATGACGGCGAAGGACGCGGCCCGGGAGATCCTGAAGTATCTCAAGGGTCTGGCCGAGCGTGCCCTGGATGGGCCCGTGCGTCGTGCCGTCGTGACCCATCCCGCCTACTTCGACCCCAGTCAGGTCGAGGAGACCCGACAGGCGGCCCAGGAAGCCGGTTTCGACATGTCCGTGAGGGAGCAGGTGCTCATGGAGCCGATCGCGGCCGCCCTGGCCTACACCCGCAGTGACCCCACGGACCCGCTCAGGATCATGGTCTACGATTTGGGCGGCGGGACCTTTGACGTGACCATCCTCGAGCGCAGAGGAGGCGTGATCACCCCCAAGGCATTTGACGGCGACCCCCTCCTCGGCGGAGTCAACTTCGACCGAAAACTCGCCCAGTGGATCATCGACAAGCTGGCCGCAAAGGGACGCACGATCCGCCATGACGAGAACAACCCGGAGGATCGTGGACGCTATGCACGACTGCTCACCTTCGCCGAGGGCGTGAAGGAACGCCTGGCGGACATGGGCAAGAAGACGCGGGTGCCGATCGACGTCCGGATCGACTTCCTCGTCGACAGCGAGGGCAGGAACATCCAGGTGCGGGAGCGGATCAGTCAGGAGGAATTCGTCGCGCTCATCCAGGAGGATCTGGACAAGACCATTGTCTGCTGTCAGCGCTGTCTCGGCAAGGCGAACATGACTCCCGAGGACCTGGATTACCTGTTGCTGGTTGGGGGGTCCACGCACGGTCCCTGGATTGAGGAACTGGTCCGGCAGAAGCTCGGAAAAGAGCCCCAGCGGGTGCGAGCCGACCTGTGCGTGGCCGTCGGGGCCGCCATCCACTGCGAATCGCTCCCACAGGTGGACAGGGAGGGCGAACTCGAACTGGTCTGGGATACCCCCGTCCAATCCGTCCTGCCGACCATCGACATCGGTGGACACCTGAGTGCAAGGGACCCGGGGATGCTCCAGGGGCTGCAGGTCATGCTGAAGACGCCCCAGGGGGTGACGCTCGGACCGGTCCCCCTCTTGGAGAACGGCGCCTTCCTCTTCCAGGAACAGCCTCTCCTGGAGGACGATCCCAATCAGTTCACACTCCAGGTCAACGACGCCAACGCCGCGCGGCACCTGGAAAAGACTCTCACGATCGCCTATGACCCTGACGCCGATACCACGACCATACTGCCCTCCCTGGCGAAATCCCTCTACATCAAGGCCGCCGGGGCGGCGGGGGGAATGGTCTCACTGGCGAAAGAGGGACAGGAGCTGCCTTCCAGCGAGATCACGATGACCCTGGAGCGACTTCACACGGAGCCTACGCTCGACATCGAGCTGTACCAGGGCGATGAACGGATCGGGACGATCACGGTGGAAGACATCCCGCCCGAGGCCGGTGCCGGTGCGAGGGTGGTTCTGAAGGTGAGCATCAGCGACAAGAACGAGATCCGGGGCACCGCGGAGGTCTTCGTCGCCCGGACCGGGGCACTGGCACGCAGCAGTCCGGTGCGCGTGAAGATCCCCCCGGCCGTCATTCCCGAATTGATGGAACTGGAACAGCGGTTCCGAACCCTCGAGAACGCCCGTACCCAGAAGATCGTCCTCTCGGAGGATCCCGAAGAGCGCACCATCCTGGCACACGCGGGAGAGCGTCTGGCCAGGCAGATCGAAGCGAAGTTCCGGGAGATCTCACCCAACCGCCAGGAAATCTGGGTCCTCGTCCGCGAACTGGATCACCTCGTCAATCCCCCGCCTGAAGACATGAATCCGCCACGTGCCAGGTTCGACAGGCTGCTCCTCGATTGCCGGGAACTCCTGAGCGCCAAGAGTGACGACCCGCAACTCCAGGCCTATTCACGCATGGTGGAGAACTGCGAGCGGGACGGACGCGCCGCCTACGCCGAGAAGGACCAGCGGAAGTGGTCCGCCATTTACAGCAGTCTGGCCGCACTGTACGAGAGACTCAAGCCGCGGGAGCCCGTCGGCCCGCCGCCGGTGATCCCGGAAACGCCGATCCTGAAGGACCAGGCCAAGATGCAGATCAGCGAGTGCAGGGCCTCACTGGAAACCATGCGCGATTCCCTCGCGAGTGAGAATCCCCAGAAGTACGAGGCCACCTACAAGTCCCGCTGCCAGACAGTCGAGCGGATGCTGGACGAGCTGGACAAGAAGGTGGACGAGATACCGGATGACCTGCCCAAGGAACAGGGACTCCCAAGGATGCAGGTGGCCCTGCGCGGCCTCCAGAGGGCACAGCAGTCGATTCGTGAGATCCCCCTTGACATCAAGGGGAAATAAACCCAACGGGACGAGGACCCATGGACATCGGCATCGACCTTGGAACCACTTTCAGTGTGATCGCCGTCAACGGCAACGTGAGACTTGCCGACGGCTACCCGGAGGGGATCTACCTCGAGAACTGCGACGTGACCGTGATCCCGACCCCCGAGGGAGAGCAGACGTTTCCTTCGGCGGCCTGGGAAGACCCCGAGAACCCGGGACGATACGTCGTCGGCTACGAGGCACTGCTGAAGACCGACGAAGGGGAAGCCCCCATCCTCTTCTCCAAGCGCAAGATGGGCTCGACCGAGACGATCCCCATGCACGGTCACACCATGTTCGCCAGGGACGCCGCGGTCGAGATCCTGAAACATCTCAAGGCCTGTGCCGAACGGGCTCTCGGTCAGCCGGTCGAGCGTGCGGTCGTCTCACACCCGGCGTATTTCGACCGCAACCAAGTCGAGGAAACACGCGAAGCGGCGATCCAGGCGGGCTTCGAGATGTCACTGCCCGACCAGATGGTGATGGAGCCGGTCGCCGCCGCGTTGGCCTACACCCGCACCGACAAGCGGGACCCGCTTCGCATCCTCACCTACGATCTGGGCGGGGGCACCTTCGACGTGAGCTACATCGAGAGGCGCGGCGGCGTCATCTTCATGCGGGCCTTCGACGGTGACCATCTGCTTGGCGGGTACAACTTCGACCGCGAACTCGTGCACT
Source organism: Planctomycetota bacterium (assembly GCA_035530235.1). Taxonomy (GTDB): domain Bacteria; phylum Planctomycetota; class DG-23; order DATKVD01; family DATKVD01; genus DATKVD01. The sequence continues at coordinate 4,969 of DATKVD010000022.1, forward strand.
GGCTGCGCCAGCGGCTCGCCGCCAAAGGCCGGCAGATCGTCTTCGATGAGAACGACCCGCAGGACAGGGGACGACTGGCGAGACTCCTGCGCCTGGCGGAGGAGGCCAAGATCCGGATCGCCCAGGCCCCCGACGACGACACCCGTGTCGAGATCCGAAATCAGGACATCCTCGTCGACACCCAGGGCCGACGGGTCGCCGTCCTGGAAGGGATCACTCGCACGGAATTCGTCGAGCTCATCAGACCCCACCTGAACACAACCATCCAGTGTTGTCACCGCATCCTGCAGAAGGCCCACGTCGACCCGAAGGACATCGATGAAATCCTCCTCGTGGGCGGATCGACCTATGCGCCGTGGGTCCACGAGGCCGTCAGGGCGGGACTTCCCGGAAGGACATTCAAACTGTTCAGCCCGGACCTCTGCGTCGGGGCGGGAGCGGCGATTCACGCCGCAATGGTCCTGCCCTTGTCGGTCAGACACGACAGGTACCGACTGACGATGGATGCCCCGTCGGAGTCTGTCCTGGAGCAGGTGGACATCACGGGACAGGTGTCCACGCCGGACGGCCGACCCGTGGGGGGACACCACGCGACGCTCAAACGTCCGGGGGGTCCGCCCGTCGGACCCGTGCCGCTTAGTCCGAACGGGGCCTTTGTCTTCGGCGACATCGAGCTGCTCGAGGATGGGCCCACCCACCTCGTGCTCCTCATCAGTGACGCTGGTGGCGGAACGGTGCTGGAACATCCCTTTGACATCCTCTACGCCCCGGCCACCGCCGACACGACGACCGTGACCACCGTGCTGCCCAAGCCCCTTTACCTCGAAACGCTTGAGGGGCTCGTGCCTCTCGCACAGGAGGGAGTCTGTCTGCCGGCCAAGTGCAGGGAGGTCCTGGCACGCGACAACGACAACCCCACCATCGCCATCCGAATCTTCCAGGAGGGCCATCCCATCGGGGCCATACGCGTGGAGGACATCCCACCCGAGGGGGGCCGCGGCTCCCGGGTCGAAATCGAGGCGATCGTCACCGAGAAGAACCAGATCCGTGGACAGGTGCGGATCTTCAGTCCCGGCGGCAAGCTCGTCAAGGAGTCCGACGTCCGTGTCACCTTCGACATCGTGCAGGTTCCCGACACGATGGAGCTGGCACGTCAATTCGAGAGGCTCAAATCCGCCTGCCTGTCGGTTCTGCAGACGACCGACGATCAGGAGCACGAACAACGCATCACCTCACGCGCGATTCCGTTGATCGAAAACATCTCACATCTCCTGGAGCAGCAGCCCCTCGAACGACAGGAGGTCCACGCCGCCCTGAAGGAACTCGCCGGACTCGTCAAGCCCCCCGAAGACCCCATGCAGCCGACGAAGAAGGCATTCCTCGAGACCCTTTCCTCCTGTCGTGCGACCGTCACGGAAATGCATCAGAAGGCCGAGGCACTCCTGGCGAAGCAGGGGGCCGACGCCTCGTCGATGCTCGATAAGGCCGACGTGGCAAAGGCAGGGGCCAATCTCGAGAAGAGCCGGTATCTCTCCCGGATGCTGGACAAGGCCGAGCGGGAGGGACTTGCGGCACACGGACGCAAGGACAGCAAGGGCTGGGCCGCCGCCAACGACATCACGAACATGGTCCAGGCCCAGGTCCAGGAGCGTCCGGACCTCGACCCCCCGCCGATTATCCTCAAGCTTGTTGCCGCACTCAGTGTCGACCAGGAACTCTCCCGTCTGGCCTCACAACATCGACGCCTGGAATCAGAACAGCGCCTGGGGGACTGGCAGGCGGAGATTGACCGGCTGGCCGGCGCCATTCAGACATTACGGAATGAAGTCATGACCGTCGACGACGACCAGCCCCGCGAGCGCGTACGGGCACAGCTTGCCGTCCTCATCACGCAGAGACTGGCACCCATCCGGGAGGGCATCGCCAGGCTGGGCATCGACACGCACAGGCGGCAGTGAGACGGGACGCCCCGTGCGGGTCGACCTGGGGGACAATCCCGGCACCACGAACCTTTCAAGGAGTCGGCCGTGTCACATCTGACCACCCTGAAGACGGAACTTCGAAACCTCAACTCCCTGATGGCGGCACTGGGGAGACTGGGGTACACCTGTCAGGTCGACGGCAGGATTGCCGACTACTTCGGCAACGAGCAGCAGGTGGACCTCGCGGTGGAAATCCCCGGACAGCGGGCGGTGGGGTTCGTGCGAAACCGTGCCAGCGGCGTCCTGGACCTCGTCGGAGACTGGTGGCACGCAAAGCTCACCCAGCAGGAGTTCCTCGACGGCATCAAGTGCAACTACGCACGGGAACAGGTGCTGGAGAGCCTGCAGAACCAGGGCGTCGATCTGTCCACCGTTCGGGAAGTCGAGGAAGAGGACGGCACCATTCTCTTTGAGGTGCCGATCGACGACAATCAGCTGCGGGCCATGACCGCCGGCGGCTAGCCGCATCAGAGCGAGGTACCGACATGAGCGCCAGGATCGTTATCCGAGTGCACCCGGACGAACGGGTCGAAGTGAAAGTCGAGGGACTCAAGGAATCCCAGGCGTCGGCACCGCCCGGCGCCAGGCTGTGCGAAAAGCTCACCCGCAGACTGGAGAAAGACCTGGGACAAGTGGTGGACAGGACCTACGAGCACCCCGAAAGCCAGGAGCTTGACCAGCAGACCGATGAAAGACGACAGCAGGAACTTCATGGTTAACCGGGTGTGGATCTCCCCTGAAGGCAGGGTGACGATCCAGTGGCTGAACCCG
>DATKVD010000023.1:0-4487 GCA_035530235.1 Planctomycetota bacterium
CCCCGCGTGCTGGCCGACCTGACCACGCTGCACTTCCTGCGCAAATACGGCAGCAAGCCGATGCATTTCTTCGGCGGCGTGGGCCTGACGCTCCTCGCGGTCGTCGTGCTCATGGGGATTGTCGGGGTGGTGTCGCATTTGGTCTGGGGGGCGTCGGCCCTGGGATGGGCGGCACTCCTGGCCCTGATGCTCCTGGTGGCGGTGGCGGGGGTGCTGTCGCTGCTCATGGGCTTCCTGGCGGAGATGCTTGTCCGGACGCGGCATGAGTCCACGGGCAGGCGCATCTACACCGTCCGGGAGGTGCACCGGGGCGGAAAGCCCGCCCGCTGAACCCCGGCGCCCGTCCTCCGCTTCCCCCTCCCCGGGAGTGTTAACAACTGAAGGGCTCTGGCGCCCCACAAGGGGGGCGCACTACACGGAAAAGCGTGTAGTCCGGGCCCCTTGTCGCCCGGCCCCTCTCTTAAGGTGTTAACCTTCCCTCCCCGGCCGAAATATTCTCTGCCCCCGGACGGAATTCCGGAAACGTCCCCCCTTCCCCCTCCACTCCTATGCTGATACCCGTGCAGTGGGGGGGAAGTGTCTCCCCCGAGGCCACGGGGGTGACGGTGAAGCCGTTAGGAGGACCGGTCGTGAGAAAATGGGTCGTGTGGACGTCGGCGGTGCTCGTGCTGTGTCTTTCGGCGGGCGTGCTTCTCGCGGGCGAGGAGGGTGAAGGTGCAAAGGAGAAGCGCCGCAAGGAAGTCGTGGCCCGTCAGGAGCGCGGCCCCCAGGCCTGGGGCAAGATCAAGAGCATCGACGTGGACGCCAAGAAAGTCGTTGTGACCGTGAGGAAGCGCGGGGAGAAGGAGCCGGTCGAGGTCACCTTCAGGATTACCGAGGAGACGAAGGTCCGTCTGGGCGGAGAGGAGAAGGCCCTGTCCGACCTCGTCGCGGGCAAGGACGTGACCATCGCCTACAAGGCCGCCGGAGAAGAGGGCGGCGACGCGGTCGCACTCAGCATCACCCTCCGCATGCCCATGGCCGTCGGCAAGGTGAAGAGCGTGGACGTGGCGGGCGGCAGGATCGTCGTCACCGTGGGTGGCGGGAGAGGCCAGGCGGCCGCCGACAAGACCTTCCTGGTCAACGACCAGACGAAGGTCCGCGTCGGACGGGACGAGAAGACCCTCGCCGACGTCGCAGTCGACAGCCGCGTCTCCATCGCCTACAAGCCCGGCGAGAAGGACGGCGAGGGGACGGCCATTTCCATCCAGGTGCAGGGCGAAAGAAGGACGACACCGGCCACCCGGAAGACCGACGCCGAGGAGTAACACCGACGAAGCCCAAAGCCGATGCAACTGCGGGCCGGTTCCACAGGGACCGGCCCGTCTCTTTCCCGTCCCGTCTCATTGCCGGTCTGCCGCGGCCCGACACCGACCCGCGCCCCCGCACCCGGAATCTCAGAAACTTCTCGACCCGTCGGGGGTTCATAGGGTAGAATACCGAGGGTGACGTCGCGGGGTCGGTCCCAACGGCACGATTTCAGCAGGAGGACACGCCGTGAGAACGTGGATCGTGTGGTCGGCAGTCGTGGTGGTGCTCTTCTTCTCGACGGAGACGCTCTTCGGCGCCGACGACGACGCCGATCCGGAGCTTCCCCTCGGGCGGGGCGTACGTCGCGTCTGGGGTGAGGTCAAGGAGATCAGTCTCGAGAAGATGAAGCTCGCCATCGAGGTGGAGATCGACGAGGACAAGAAGGAGATACAGATCTTCCTGCTGACCAAGGACACGAAAGTGCGGAAGCAGGAGCACGCCCGGAGCCTGGACGACGTGAAGAAGGGGGCGAGTGTCGTGGTGTTCTACCGGCCGGTCAGGGGCAAGGACGAGACGCCCACCGCACTGGTCGTCCGGATTTACGAAGGCCGACGGTACGGTCCGAAGAAGCCCTGAGCCCGTGGCGCTGGCTGCGTGCACGAGAGAATGACGGGCCGGTCCGGAAGGGCCGGCCCGTTCCCCTTGAGAGGGTCCCGTCCCCCACGGACCGTTTTCGGTTGTCGTCACGTCCCGCCGACGCTATACTCCCGCTCACCGGCAAGTCCCCTCCCTTCGTCGGCGGCAATCGATGACGCGTGACGACGACAACCTGTCGACGGCTTCGTGCGACGGCGACGGGCCTCCGCGATGGGGACGTGCCGACGTGCTGTGCGTCGTCGGCATCGTCCTGGTCATGCTCGTCTTCTTCCTCCCGGTGGTCGGTGATCGGCCGCTCAACTCGAGTCACGAGGCGAAGGCGGGACTCATCGCCCGACAGATGCTCCGTGACGGGCGGTGGTTCGTCGCCGAGATCGACGTCGCACGCATCAACAAACCCCTCCTCTACTACTGGCTCGTCGCCGGACTGTCGCTTCTGACCGGCGAGGTGAGCGCGTGGACCATCCGTCTGCCGAATCTGCTGAGCTGCATCGGCGTGGTGCTGCTGACGTGGGCGATGGGACGTCGGCTGTGGGACCGGTGGACGGGTCTGGCGTCGGCGGCGATCCTTGCCACGATGCTCAGCTTCCAGTGGCTCACGCAGAACGCCCGGCTCGACTCGATGCTGATGCTCTCGGTGACGGGGGCGGTGTTCTGCTACTGGCACGCCCTCACCGCCGCGTCCAAGGGACGTGGCTGGGCGTGGTCGCTCGCGGGACACCTGTCGGTGACGCTCGGGGTGGCCGTCAAGGGACCCATCGCGGTGGTGCTGGCCGGGATGGTGGTGGGGGCGCTGGTGGTCACGCGCCGTCTCACCGGCGAGGGGAAGTTCTGGAAGGACGTGGCGGGACTGCATCCCGTGTCGGGGGCGCTGATGCTGGTGGTGCTGACGGGTCCGATCTTCTGGGGGATGGAACGTGCGTGGGGCGGCGGGTTCCTGCGGTATTTCTTCCTGCGTGAGAACCTGGCGCGTGCCGGGGTGCCCGTCCCGGGCGTCCAGCGCTTCCGTCACGGCTACTCCTTTCTCTATTACTTCGGGACCATCTGGATTCACGCGGTGCCGTGGAGTCTGTTTGTGCCGGCGGCGCTCCTGCCGGCCGCTCGACGGCCGGAGGGGACCTCCCGCACCGACGCACTGCTGCCGCTGCTCTACCTCGCGGGGCCGTTCCTCTTCCTTTCGGCGGTGTCCATCAAGAGCTGGCTCTACCTGATGCCCATCTTCCCTCCCCTGGCGATGATCCTGGGGCGTCTGTGGATGGAGCTGGCGCGGGGCCGGTATCTTGACAGTCGGTACGTCCGGTGGATGATGCGTCTGGTGGTGGTGCTGCTGGTGCCGCCGGCGGCCACACTGGTGGTGGTGCCGGCGTGGCTGATGGCCCCGGACGTCGTCCGCGCCGTCCTCGGCCCCGTGCGACTGATTTACGACCGGCTCGTGGCACTGCCGCCCGAGGTGCAGGCGTGTGCCGGGAGCGTGATGAAGACGGTGGTGCCGGGGGCGGCGGCGCTGGCGCTGCTGGTGACGGCGATGACGGCGATGTGGCGTGGACGGTACAGGACGGCCTTCGCCGCCTACCTGGCCGTCGCGGTGGTGGGGGCGGCTTACCACAACTTCGTCAGTGAGCCGGCCGGCCGGCCCGTGCGGTCGCAGCGCGAGTTCGCACGCCGCGTCGGCGCCTGGCTGGACGGACACCCGGAGTTCGCCGACCCGGACGTCTACGTGTGCGGCGGGGAGCCCTATGAGCTCCTCTTCTACCTGGACCGACCGGTGCGGGTGATCCGTCGGCCGGACACGCCCGCTTTTCTGGAGAGGATCCGCCGGGCCGATTCAAAGGAGCCGGGCGGGCGGGCGGCAGTGCTGCTGCGGCCGAGGTGGTTTGAGCACGTCTCGAACGAGGTCGGGGGTCTGCCCGTGATCCTCTCGGCCCACGAGCACTCGAGCACGAAGCTCCCGCGTGTCCTCACCGTCGTCAAGCTCGTCGAACCCGCCGGGCCCTGAGCGACCGCCTCGACGCTGACGCCCCCCGTCCCCCCGGTCACGCCTTGTGGATCGCCCTGCCGAAGAAGTCGAGTGCAGCTTCGTGGAAGGCTTCGGGCATGGTGGGGTGGGCGTGGAGGGTGTGGACGAGGTCGTCCATCGTGAGTTTGTGACGGACGGCGAGGACGGCCTCGGCGATCATGCTGGTGGCTTCGTGTCCCACGATGTGCACGCCGAGGACGGTGCCGGCGGCGTCGCCGATGACCTTGACGAACCCCGTCGTCTCGCCCGAGGCCGCAGCCTTGCCGAGGGCGGCCAGGTCGAACCGTCCCACACGCACGTCGCCCGGCTGCTTGCGGGCCTGGGTCTCGGTGAGGCCCACACTGGCGATCTCCGGGAGGGTGAAGACGCAGCTCGGCACCGCACGCTCGTCGATGGGTTCGGGCCCGCCGCCGAACAGGTGCTCGGCCGCCACCATCCCCTGCTCGCTCGCGTAGTGGGCCAGGAGCCACTTCCCCGTCACGTCGCCGATGGCGTAGACGCCGTCCACGCTGGTGCGGCACAG
>DATKVD010000024.1:0-9760 GCA_035530235.1 Planctomycetota bacterium
ACCAGTCGGGGGAGGGCGCCTCCGCGGAGGTCTCCGACGCCGTGTACGCCGAGCGTTGCGGCAGACTCGAAGAGATGTTTGAACCGGTCCGGGACGCGCCTCACATGGCGGCCATCAGGGACGCCGCCCGCACCCGACTGCGTCTGAGACGGCCCTGGGAATAGTCGTGCACTTCCGTCGACGGACAACGTGAGAAAGCCGCTCGCGTGTCAAGAGACGGACCTGGTGGAGACAGGCATGCTCCTCATGGAAGACGCCCGGAAGATCATCGACGAACTCGAAGGACTCCCCACCCTGCCCGCCGTGGTGAGCGAACTCCTCGAACGCGCCGAAGACCCCAACGCCACCGTCGGCAACATCACCGAAATCGTCGAGAACGACCCCTCCCTCAACGCCAAGATCCTGAAGCTGGTCAACTCGGCCTTCTACGGACTTCCCCGACGGGTCAGCTCCCTCAAGACGGCCGTCAGCATCCTGGGGTTCAACGCCATCCGCAACATCGTCCTGGCCACCTCCATCTTCAACATGTTCGGTCGACGGGGGGTCCGGTTCGATTCCGTCGGTTTCTGGATTCACTGTCTGGGGTGTGCCGTGGGGTGCACGACGCTCTTCCGTCGCATCGACGTCACGGACGAGCACTCCGAGTTCGTTTACGGACTGTTGCACGACCTCGGGAAAATCGTGATGGCGGTGCACATGGAAGAGACGATGGCGGCGATCCTCAAAACGGCCCGCACAGAGAAGCTGACCTTCCATGAGGCCGAGAAGGCCCTGGAGGGTGTCACGCACGCCCAGCTCGGTGCGGCACTGGCCGAGCGCTGGCGCTTCCCCGAGACGCTCACCAACGCCATCCGGTACCACCACAACGTCGAGTCGGCCGGAGCCGGACTGACCGAGGCCTCGGTCGTTCACGTCAGTGACACCCTCGCCCGTGCGCTGCAGCTGGGATGGTGCGGCGATGACCTTATCGCCCCCGTCTCCGAGGCCGCCTGGGACGCCGTGGGGCTTTCCACGGGCGACGTCGGCGACGTCATGGACCGGATGCACAGTGGACTCATCGCCGCTCACGCCTTCATCGACCTCATCGCCGAACAGTAGCCCGTCCGACCTGCACGACCCCATACTGACACCACGGATCGACCTCTCGTCCCGCGCCACCCTCAGGGCTCCGGGAAAGAGGACAAACTCACCCCTCTATTTGCCCCCCAGAATGGGTAAATGAAAAATCCGGGGGACTTTTTTCGCGGTTTCCGACCCGCCAGCGGGCTTCTTTCAGAAATTTTCGTAAGTAGCCCCCGAAATCGTTTGCCTCGGCCCTTTAGTAGAAGAAGTCGCAACTCAAAACTCAAAACTCGAAAGTCAGAAGCAGAGAAGAAGAAGAAACGGCGGATATTCGGCGGCGCGCGAGGGGCTAAAACTCGTAAGGTCTTTGCAGGATGGGACTTGCGGATTTCAGGTGGCGCGTTTCGAGCGTTTTTCGGTGTCACATCCTGCAACATTGTGCAACATCGTGCGACATTGTGAGACATTGTGAGACATGGGTGCGACATCGTGCGACGTTTGTGCGACCTGATGCGACGTCATGGGACATCCATGCGACATGATCGCCCATGATCGGTCAGTGCTGCGCCCTTCTCGATCGCGGGCGAACCATGGATGCAAGGGGACAGTCCCCAACCGCCACCTCGACGGGGCGGCGGCGCCGGGGAAGGGGCCCTGCACGAACTTGTGAAATGCAGCATCGAGCACCCCCGCCGTCACCCATGGGGAGCGTACCCCCTGCGACCGGAAACACCTTGACAAACGTCCGCAATCGGCTACGCTGAATCCCGCCAACGACGGGGCACACCGGTCCGAAGGACCGATTCGTTCACTCTGACCCGGGAGACCCCCATGAAGCACGACGTCAAGGACCTGAGACTGGCCCCTGCCGGCAGGAAGCGAATCCTGTGGGCCGACGGTGACATGCCGGTGCTTCAGCTCGTCCGGAAGCGCTTCGCGAGGGAGAAGCCCCTCAGGAGACTCCGACTGTCGGCGTGTCTCCACATCACCGCCGAGACCGCCAACCTCGCACGGACGCTCAAGGCCGGCGGCGCCGACGTCGTCCTCTGCGCCTCCAATCCCCTCTCCACCCAGGACGACGTCGCCGCGAGTCTCGTCAAGGACTTCCATGTCCCCGTGTTCGCCGTCTGCGGCGAGAACCACAGGACCTACTACCGGCACATCGTCGCCGCACTCGACCATTCACCCCACGTCACGATGGACGACGGTGCCGACCTCGTCAGCATGATCCACACACGATACCGGAAGCTTGCCCCGCAGATCCTGGGCAGCATGGAGGAGACGACGACCGGCGTCATCCGTCTGCGGGCACTCGCCGAGCAGGGGGAGTTGATGATCCCGGTGATCGCGGTCAACGACGCCGACACCAAGCACCTCTTCGACAACCGCTATGGGACGGGACAGTCCACCATCGACGGCATCATCCGGGCCACGGACATCCTGCTTGCGGGCAAGAAGGTGGTGGTGGCGGGGTACGGCTGGTGCGGACGCGGGGTCGCCACGCGCGCCCGCGGCATGGGGGCCAGCGTCATCGTCACCGAGGTCGACCCCTTGAAGGCGCTCGAAGCCACGATGGACGGCTTCGCCGTGATGTCCATGAGCAAGGCGGCGGCCGTCGGCGACCTCTTCATCACGCTCACCGGTGACATCAACGTGCTCGACGCGAAGCACTTCAGGAAAATGAAGGACGGGGCCATCATCTGCAACAGCGGACACTTCAACGTCGAGATCAACATCCCGGCGCTCAGGAAGCTCGCACGCAAGGTCACCCGGGGCGTCCGCAACTTCGTCGACGAGTACGCACTCCCGGGCCGACGCATCTTCCTTCTCGCCGACGGCCGACTCGTCAACCTCGCCGCCGCCGAGGGACACCCCGCCAGCGTCATGGACATGTCCTTCGCCACACAGGCCCTCACCACCGAATACTGTGCGCGGAACCGCGGCGAACTCGACGTCAAGGTCCACGACGTCCCCCGGGAAATCGACAAGTGGGTCGCTAGACTCAAGCTCAAGTCCATGGGCATCGCCATCGACACGCTCACCCCCGAGCAGAAACGCTACCTCGCCAGCTGGGAGATGGGGACGTGAGGAAAAACCGGAGACCCGAAACCACAAGCCGCAGAGGCCGTCCCCATGCCTGACCTCCAGCCCTTCCGGGGGGTCCGCTACAACCCTCTGAAGGTCCCCGACCTCTCGAAGGTCACCGCACCGCCTTACGACGTCATCGACGAGGCGGCTCGTGTGCGGCTGGCCGACCGCGACGAGCACAACATCGTCCGGCTCATCCTGCCGCAGGACGGGAAGGACACCGACCGCTACACCTGTGCGGCCGAACTCCTCCGGCGCTGGCTCGCCGAGGGGGTGCTCCTCGAGGACGCCAGACCCGGCATCTACGTCATCCGGCAGGAATGGCAGAGCGGCTCCCGTCAGCACGAGCGGACCGGGTTCATCGCCGCCGTCGGGCTCGAACCGTTCGGAGAAGGAAAGATTTACCCCCACGAGAACACCCTGTCCGCCCCCAAGGAGGACCGTCTCAGGCTCCTCGAAGCCACCCGGGCCAACCTCTCTCAGGTCTTCAGCATCTTCCCCGACGAGGACGCCACTGTGGACGCCTGGCTCACCCGCGCCACCTCGCCGCCGGCCGGGGCCCGGTCGGTCGACGACGCCGGCGTCGTCACGAGCCTCTGGTGTGAGTTCGACGGGACCCGCATCGCCGGGCTCCAGACGCTGATGGCCGACCGTAAGCTCTTCATCGCCGACGGACACCACCGCTACGAGACGGCACTCAACTACCAGCGTCGTCGTGCGGAGGCCGGCACCGCGTCCCCGCACGGGGCCGAGAACGCCCTCATGATGCTCTGCGTGGCGATGAGCAACCCCGGACTGGTGACGTATCCCACGCACCGTCTTCTTCCGGCCGAGGGGGTATCGCCCGATGAACTGATCGAGAAGCTCAAGGCACAGTTTCGTGTCCAGTCGATTGCAACATTTTCACGGGAAACGGGGGAACTGGACGCCATCCTCAGTTCCGACACAACTCCAAATCTCATGGTGCTTTACGTCGGAAAATCGCTGCCGCCGATGCTTGTATGGCCGAAGGATCCCGCCAAGCTCCGTGAGAGAATGCCCGTCCGCAGCGACGTCTGGCGCTCCCTGGACGTCAGCATCCTCCAGTACGCCGTCCTCGAAGGGATGCTGGGGCTGACGCTTGAACACGTAACCAGTGGGGCTAAAATAGGTTACGTCCACGACGCCGACGAGGCCCTCCGACGCGTGGATGAGGGCGGCTTCTCTGCGGCGTTTATTCTGCGACCGACACCCGTGAGCGCCGTGGCGGAAGTGGCTTCGCACCTCGAAAAAATGCCGCCCAAGAGCACGTTCTTCTATCCCAAAGCGGTCACAGGCATGGTGTTGCGGCGACTCAACGACGGCTGATCTTCCGGCGCGAGCCACCGACGCATGCCCATAACCCGTTGCGACGGCTTGAATTCCGTCAGAAACAGGCAAAAGAACCGTAAAAAACTTTGATAGTCCCGCACGGAGGACCTATAATGAACGCGGGAGCCCGTACGTGACGGGTTCCCCCAAAATCAGAGGGGCTTTTAACGCACTGGAAGGGGGTGATAGAATTTGCGTAAAAGGAAAGGCTTCACTCTGATTGAGCTGTTGGTGGTGATTGCAATTATCGGTATCTTAGCCGGGTTCCTGCTTCCAGCACTGGCCAAGGCCCAGGAGGCGGCACGTCGGGCATCCTGCATGAACAGTTGTCGTCAGGTCGGTCTGGCGATGATTCAGTGGGCAGGGGACCACGACGACGCCTTCATGGATCTGGTGGATGCCACCGGGGCCGAGGTTCCCGCCGTTGACCCCAGTGGGAACATCTCCGGTGAGCCGTCCCGTTCGGGCTACGCGCTGCTGCTGAATCGGGGATACCTGACAACCACCAAAGTGTACATCTGCCCCAGTTCTCATGACAGGGTGACCGACGACACCTTCCCGAGCGACTTCAAGAACGCCACGCTCGACGAGCTGCTTCTCGAGGATATCAACTGTTCCTACGGTTGGGATCCCACCAAGAAGCACTCGGCGGACGCGACCTGCGCCATCATCGCCGACGAGCCGGATGACAATCCGGCCCCGGCCGACGCGGACGAGGGAACGTCGAGGAACAACTCTGCCAACCACAACAAGGAAGGGCAGAACGTGTTCTACAACGATGGTCACACGAAGTGGGCGACCACGTCCAGACCGGATTCGGGTAACGACCCCGACTTCTTCCTGGGCGCCGCGGGATACGAGACCTCCAACACGGACTCGAAGATCATCCGGTAGACACGTGCACGATCAGAGCGAGGCGGTCCCGATCCTTCGGGACCGCCTCTTTTTTTTGCCCCGCAAGACGGAAATATCCCCCGGCACCGCGTTTGACTCCCCCCGGAAGACGTCTATAATTAAGTGGCGGCCCCGGTGGGGGCCGCATGAGTCCGCTCTTTGACAGCACGGAAAGGAGGTGATGAGGCATGCGCAGACGCTTCGGTTTCACCTGATCGGGCTGCTGGTGGCAGTCGCCGTTGACGGCATCCCGGCGGGGCGTGTTGCCGGTCGTCACCGACATCGGAGCGCGGGGCCCGGACGCGAGGCCTGGGCAATTCGCCACAGGCGTGGCACTCTTTCATCTGTCATACGTCACAAGCCGCGACGAGGCCCTCCCCGAGTTTCCCCACACGACCGCAGGCAGCATGCCATCCTCTGCCGACAGGGAACCGTCTCCACCAGGAGAGACACTCTGTACGGACGTTTCCCCGCGTCAAGGCAGTCCACCAGCAGCGGCGCGCCCGCGGTACCGGACCGCGCGACCGGATGAGACAGGGATTCCCTGCCGTTCGGTCCGCCGGCCCGGCCCGGTGCGTCGCGTCAGTCTCTCACGTGGGCGGCTCCCCACGTGTCTCACCCGGAGCCGCCCGGTCCACGTCAACTCCCAAGCGAACGGCGCAGTGTCCCGCGGCCGGGGTCCGTCCCGAAAGCGGGCGCCTGCCGCCCTTCGCCCCTGCGAAAGGGGGGTGTGATGAACAGGCACAGAGGTTTCACGCTGATTGAACTCCTGGTGGTCATCGCCATCATCGGGATCCTGGCCGGGTTTCTGCTTCCGGCGCTCGCACGGGCCCAGGAGATGGCGCGTCGTGTCCACTGTCTGAGCAACGCCCGGCAGATCGGGCTCGCGATGATCCAGTGGGCGGGCGACCACGACGACGCCTTCATGGATCTCGTGGATGCCGCCGGGACCGAGGTCCCCGCCGTTGACACCAGTGGGAACATCTCACCCGAGCCGGCACGTTCGGGCTACGCGCTGCTCTTCAGCCGCGGATACCTGACCACCACCCGGGTGTTCATCTGTCCGAGTTCCCACGACAGGGGGACAGACGACACGTTCCCCAGTGACTACAAGAACGCGCCGCTGCAGAACCTCATCCTCGACGACCGGAACTGCTCCTACGGGTGGGATCCCACGAAGCGGCACTCCGCCGCCGCCACCTGTGCGATTGTCGCCGACGAGCCGGACGACAACCCGGCCCCGGCCGACGCCGAGGAGGGAACCGCACGGAACAACTCCGCCAACCACAACAAGGAAGGAGAGAACGTGTTCTACAACGACGGTCACACCAAGTGGATGACCACCTCGAGACCCGACTCGGGCGACGACCCCGACTTCTACCTCGGCGATACGGGGTACGAGTCGTCCAACACCGACGCCAAGATCATCCGCTGAGCCGTGTCGTCACCGGACGGAGGGACGGCCCCAACGCACCGGGGCCGTCTCCCTCTTCCGGCAGCGCGCCGCGGCCTTGACGGCCGCACGGCGCCAGGTAGAATCAGGCGAGCGGTTTCCCCCGCGGCGCCTGGGAAAGGGACGAGACCCATGAGAAGCGGACGCGGCTTCACGCTGATCGAGCTGCTGGTGATGATCGTCGCGGTCGGGGTTCTGTGCGCCGTTCTCTTCATGCACCTCGTTCCCGCGAGGGAATCGGCCCGACGCTGCTCCTGCATGAGCAACACACGACAGATCGGTCTGGCGATGACCCAGTACGCCGGCGAGCACGACGACCGATTCCCGCCGCTCGTCGATGCCGGGGGAAACACGGTGCCCGCCGTCGACAACGAGGGCCGCATCTCGGCACTCCCCGCACGCACCGCCTTCGCCGTGCTCCTGAAGGAATCATACCTCACCACGACGAAGGTCTTCGTCTGTCCGTCGTCGCGCGACGTGTACGCCGGCGACGACTTCCCCGAAGACTACAGGACCGCGAGGCTCCAGGACCTCGTCCTGCCGGAGAAGAGCTGCTCCTACGGCTGGGACCCCACGAAGACGTTCGGCGCGTATGCGGCGTGCGCGATCCTGGCGGACAACCCTTCGAAGCACGTGTCCGCCTCGAACGAGGGAACCGCCAAGAACAACACCGACAACCACCGTAAGGCCGGACAGAACATCTGGTACAACGACGGACACGTCAAGTGGGCGACCACCTCGACACCGGACGCCGGCGAGGACCCGGACATCTATCTCGGCGACCCGGGTTACGAGAAGTCCACCACCGACGCCAAGATCATCCGGTGAGCCGTGTCGTCACCGGACGGAGGGGGTCTGCCGTCAAGCGGCCCGGACGCCATAACCGGACCACACAATTTATCTTGACTCCCAGATACCTTCACCCATAATCCACGTGTGTGAGCGGTTCGGGGCGTCACCGAAGACGCCGGCCTTGTTGCGGGTGCAGTCGAAAGGGGGGAAGCATGAGCAGGCACAGAGAGCCCACAACGACGGACTGGGTGGTCGTGAGCGTGGCGGCGGTGATCCTCGGCGGGCTGCTGGTTTCGGGCTGCCCGTTCGGTGCCCTTGCACCGGCCCAGGAGGCGGCGCGTCGTGCGGCCTGCATGAACAACGTCCGACAGATCGGCCTCGCGATGATCCAGTACGCGGGCGACTATGACGACTTCTTCATGCCCCTGGCGGACGCCCGGGGCAATGCGGTCCGCGTCGTCTACAAGGAGAACGACGTCCTCAAGACGGACCTGAGCGGGCTGAAAGCCACCGCCCGGTCCGGGTTCGCACACCTGCTCAAGGAGGGATACCTCACCACCACCAAGGTGTTCGTCTGCCCGAGTTCGAGTGACAGACTGCCCGACGACACGTTCCCCAGCGACTACCCGAAGGCGGGACTGTCCGAGCTGATCCTTGCCGAGGGCAACTGTTCCTACGGGTGGGACCCCACCAAGACGCACGCCGCCGATGCGACGTGTGCCATGGTGGCCGACAAGCCCTCCGACGACGTGTCCGCCGACAACGAGGGAACCGCCAGGAACAACAGCGACAACCACGGCAAAGAGGGACAGAACATCTTCTACAACGACGGCCACACCCGGTGGGCGACGGTCCCCGTGCCTGACCTCGGCGACGACCCGGACATCTATCTCGGCGGCGCGGGCTACGAGAAATCCTCCACCGACGCGAAGATCATCCGGTGAGAGCATGTGTCGCCCCCGAGCAGCGGCAGATGCCGGACGCATCCTGGATCATCACCCGCTGCACGCCGGCCCGGCGCCCTGAGGGTGGCCCGGTCGTTCCGATGGAATCGGAACGTCCGGGTCCCGCGCCGCGGGACAAGAGGTCGCTCACCCGGGGGGTCGCGCCCTGCGCGTCGGCGGCCAGCTCGCCCGGGGTCCGCCTCCCGCCGCTTCGCGGCCCGGGCCCCGACTTGTCGGGGACCGGGCCACCCCGAGTGCCCTTCGCCTGTGTGCGGCGACCGTCCCGAACGGTTTTCACTTCCGAAGATTCCTCCCGGCCGCTATAGTCTTGCAGGAAGCCATTCCGCCATGAAAGGCAACCATGATGTCCAGACGTCCCGGTCCTCTCATCGTGATGTGCACGGTGCTCCTGGTGCACGTGGCATTCCTGACGGTGACCTACCACGTGAGTGAGGTGAAATTCTTCATCTTCACGGCGGGGGTGCTGGCGCTGCTGGCGGTGGTCTGGGCGGACGTCGCCTTCGGCCGGCAGAAGCTCTCCGACGCGTTCCGCGAACGCGCACCGAGACAGGCGGCCGTGGCCGTGCTGGCATTTCTCGTCCTCAGCGCGGCGTCGGTCGTCTGGGCGCGGTACCGTGCGGCCGCGCTCTTCCGGGTCCTCGAGGTCTTCCTCTACGTCGCGTGGGCACTGCTGGTGGCGACGACACTGAGGAGCCGGCGGGAGGTCTCGCACCTCCTGAACGTCTTCCTTGCGGCCGGGGTGCTGACGGCGGCGGCCGCCTTCGCGTGTTACCCCTTCTACGAACTTCACCGACAGCAGATCTTCCTGCCGATGGGGACGGCCAACTGGCTGGCGGCGTGTCTCTTGATCCCGATGATGCTGTGCGTGGAAGGGGTGTGCCGGAACGTGTTCCGTCGGGAGCGGCACGTGAAGTCGGCGGCGCTCTTCGGCGCCGCGTTTGTGTTCATGTCGACGGTGCTGGTGCTTTCGGAATCCGAGTCGGCCGCGGTGGCATTCGCTCTGGGACTCGTGGCACTGCCGGTGCTTCTGCGCGTGAGACGCCGGTGGCTCATCACGGGCGTCGTCGCCGGCGTGCTGGCGCTCGGGTGCGTGGTCGACCTCACGCTTGGTAGACCCGGGAAACTCCGGTCGTTAGCCGCGTCCAAGAGTGTCAAC
>DATKVD010000025.1:0-18179 GCA_035530235.1 Planctomycetota bacterium
GTAGCCGCCGTTGTACTCCCCGCCGGGGATCGCCTCGCTCTCCCAGAGCTTCTTGGGACCCTCCTTCGGGAACTCCTCCACCAGCGGGGGCGAGTCAAGCACGGTGCCGTCACGGTTCGGACCGTGCCACTGCGGCCAGTCGCCCGCAAACGCCGCCGCCGACACCAGCACGATCCACGCTGCCACGAGCATCGTCATCCGTCTCATGTCCTCTTCTCCTTTGCGTGTTACGTTCTATCACGGCAACAGACGTCCTGACATTTCATGGCTGTCTCCGATAACGGGGCCCGTTCCTATTCGGGCCGTGACGCTCCCCCTACGGCTTGGGCTCGTAGATCACCGCGACACACGGGCGGCTCTTCAGGTCCCGGCACCGGTACGTGAAGATCGAGAGGGCGTGGAGGTACTTGCCGGGGCTGGAGATGATGAAGCCGTGATTCGGACGCTTCCCTTCGGTCCAGTAGCGGACGGCGTGGGTGAAATCCCACGAGTTGGCGTTCCCGCTGCCGGGCCCGTAAGACAGGTAGACGGCGCCGCAGTCGCTGTCCTCGCCCCATGACTGGGAGGCGAAGTCCTTCCAGAACCTGCCCTTGGCATACTCGAAGACGGTCACCTCGTATTCCTTCCACGGCCGGTTGCACGGTTCGGTCACGACGAGCGTGGGCCTGGTCTCCCAGTTGTTCCATGGGGGGTTGGTGTACGGGATCGAGCGCACCACGATGAGCCGGGCGGCCAGGATCTCCGCGCCCTCGGGGATGCTCGACAGGTCCACCCGATGGTAGGAAGGCCGGCCGCGCAGACAGGCCTCGCACTGCTCCACCTTGCCCGCGTTGGTGGAGCAGGTCATGGCCAGGCCCATCGGCAGATGCGTATAGCCATAGCCGCACTCCCAGCCGGTGAATTCCCTGTCCGGATTCGCCGGGTCGCAGCCCTTCTGTCCCTGGCGGAGCATCACCAGCACGGCCCTCGGATGGTCCTTCCTGATCTTCTCTAACTCGGCCCGGACCTCCGCCTCGACCTGCTCGACCGTCTTCGCCTCGGGCTTGACCCAGGTCTCCTTCAGCTTCAGCTTGTCGCCCAGGTCGTCGGCGTTCCTGACGATGAGGTCCGTCCCGGCCACCTTGAACCCCGCCTCGGGCCACTGCGTCCTCTCGTTGAAGGTCGAGGTGGACGCCGGTCGCTCGTTGGACAGGTAGATGTTGTCCACGACAATCGACTCGCCCTCGTTCGGCTCGTGCATGTAGATCTCAAACGTGCTGATCCGCTTCCAACGGGTCTCGGCATAGTCGGGCCTGGGGGCCGTCAAGGTGTTCCTGCCTGCCGAGAGGCGGGCGGCGAACTCCCAGCGCGAGACGCCCTCATTGTAACTCGTGCCGTGATTGGCGGCCTCGGGGATGGCGCGGAAGATGACCATGCACTCGCGCCCGGCCGTCACGTCGGCGTGGAAGGCGTTGTAGCGCAGCCAGTCCTCCGCCGGCAGCTTCAAACCCACGGTCGGGTAACGTCCGCCGGCGAAGGTGAGCTTCATCGCGTGCTTCCCTCGGGCGGCGCCTTCGGTGGTCCACGCGATCTTGACCGGCGGCTCCTTCGGCGGCTGGACGAGCGGCTTGTACGGTGCGATCTTGGCCGGGTCGGCGGCGGCCTTCGCCGCCGCGTCGTACGCCGCTTTCGCCGCCGTCTCGCGCAGCGCGTAGACGTCGACGTTCGACCAGGCATTGACACTGTCCGCATCCTCGAAGTCGAACAGAACCTTGCCTGCCCCGAGCGGGGTCGAGGGGTCCTCCGCCACCGCGACGCCGGCGCTCAACATCGTCGCGCAGATTCCCGCCATCGCGGTAATCCAGAACACGTGCTTTCTCATGATCTTTCCTTTGTGGGATCGCGTCCCGGAAGTGGATGGAAACTGGGGTTCGGCGTCCCGACTCGTCGGGAAAGCGCAATCCCACCTCGATTCGCCGGAGTCGTGACGTTACCCTAAGCAGTCTCCAAGTACCTGTCAAGCACCGATACGTCAAGGCTTCTGGCCCCGATAGACAACAAAGAACGACGTCAGTTCCTGCCTCACTTCCCCCGCCGGGAACTTCCCCGCCATCAGCACCGGGATGTGGACCAGTCTGCCTGCCTGACCGATGGGGCGCGTTGCATAAGGGTGCCGGGAAGACTGTCCGGGCCGATCTGGAATCCCGCAATGGGAGAATGCGGTACGGTCATCACAGGCTCCGTATCGCGCTTTCAAACCGCATCGCGACCTGCTCTGGATCGGCCTCTTCGTCAACGCACATCGGCTTGCCGAACGTGATGCGGACCCGTCCGAAGCGCCGGGGGAACCAGCGTTGGTGGTCCGCGATCGAGTACAGGCCGTCTTGCCGGATCGGCACCACAGGGGCCCGCATCGCCTGGGCCAACAGACCGATTCCGGACTTGAAGCGGTCCATCTCCCCGGTCGTTGTGAGTTTGCCTTCAGGGAAAAGAAGGATGTTCCATCCCTGGTCCATGAGCTGGCCCATGTACTCAAAGCTCTTCTTCACGTGGACGTCGCGGGAAAACGGGAAGGCGTTGAGCACCAGGCTCGCAGCGAATCCGCGAAGACGTATTTCCATCCTCTTCATCCGGGAGTAATCGGGTCTCGCTTCGTACATGAGGTCCGCGGCGGCGGCCGCCGCCACTTTCCGAAGGCGCCAGGGAAGAGCCCGCATCAGGTAGACGGTGTCATAGTGCGAGACATGGTTTGCTATGAAGATCACCGGGGTCGCTGTTCCCCTCAGGTTCTCTCTTCCCGTGACCGTTGTCCAGGAGAACAGCGACGGAATGCGGAAAACAACTGCCCGGAGAAGGGCCCGCAACACCCGGACCGGCAGCGACACGGCCCACCTCGGGAAGCGGTAGTACAGGACCTCCTTCTGCTGGGCCGCAATGATCTCTCTCAGTTCCGAAACGGTCGCGTGGGAGGTGATCGCGCTCTCATCAATCTCAACGTTGAGCTCTTCTTCGAGCCTCGTCGTCAACTCGACCCGAGCGATCGAATCCAACCCCAGATCCATGACAAGATTGGACTCGGGCCTGATGGAATGCACGTCCATCTTGGTCAGGTCTGCCAGCAGATCGAGCACGCGGTCGCCACTGGCCGCCGGGATCATACCGGCGCTGGATTCTCCCTCCTGGACCTCATCGACAACGTGGCGCCGCTTGATCTTCAGCGTATTCGTGCGCGGGAAATCCTCGTGCGGCCAGAGGGTGTATGCCTGAATCTGCTGGTGAGGCTGCAGGCGCTGATTTGCGGACACGATGATCGGCCGGGCCTCGTCCCGGGTCCATGGGCGGCTCTTGTCCATCAGCAGCACCGCGTGGATCTGAATATCACCCCGCTCCTCAATCCCGACGACGCAACTGTCCCTGACCCCGTCCATCTTACCGAGCACGGTCTCGATGTCTTCGGGATACACATTCAGACCCGACGCCGACAGGATCATGTTCTTCTTGCGTCCACGAATGTAGACAAAACCGTCATCATCCGACTCGCCAATGTCGCCGGTCTTGTACCATCCGTCCTCAAAACGAGCCGCGTTCTCCTCCGGATTGTCCAGGTAGCCCGGCGTGACGTGATCGCCCCGGATCCAGATCTCGTTCTCGGGGCCGAATCGGATCTCCTGGTGAGGCAGCGGCCTGCCGACGGAGCCATGCCTTCTGTGTTGCGGCGTGTTCAGCGTGACCACAGCGCTTGCCTCAGTGAGTCCGTATCCCTGGAAGACGTCGACGCCCAGCGCGGTCCACCACGCTTCGAGTTCAGGCTCCAGCGCTGAACCGGCGGAGAGAAACGTCTGCAGCCTCCCGCCGAACTTCTGATGCACCTTGCGAAAGAGCAGCCTGCGGACGGACCGGGGCAGGGGAGACGCCAGGGCCATCATCCGCGAGAACGCTTGCTCTCTCCCACGAGCCCGGACCTCCCTCAGGATGCTCTCCCGCAATGTGTGCAGGAGAACGGGCACCACGGCCATCATGGTCACTCGCTCGCGCTGAAGGGCCTCGATGATCGCGGAGGACTTGTGAGAGGACAGGTAGATGATCTTGCAGCCGGAACGAAGAGGGTAGAACAGGCCGGCAATCTGCTCGTACATATGGCTCATCGGAAGCACGGAGAGGAAGGTATGTTGTCTCTCGAGAGGCCATACCTGCCGGCAGTGCATGATATTGCTCACGATGTTCTTGTTCGTGAGGATGACGCCTTTCGGCTCGCTCGTGGTCCCGGAGGTGTAGACAATTTCATAGACGTCGTCATCAGACACGCCGAAATCGGTCCGGGTGACAGGGACGTCCGACAGCTCTCGATCGAGATCCTCCACGTGAATATGCGAAAGCGCTTGTGATGCAAACGGGCGTCTCTTGGAGTGAAACAGGTGCTTGGCGCCCACCTTCTCGGCGATCAGGGCGACGAAATCCGCCCTGGAGCCAAAGTCGATCGGAACGGCCACGACGCCCGACAGCGCGCAGCCCAGAAGGATGGAGGCATATTCCTGGCCGTTATAGCTCCAGACGAGGATCCGGTCTCCCTTCCGCATCCCTTTCCGGGACAGATAGTTGGCCACGCGCAGTGACCGCTGATGTATATCACGATAGGAGAAGCTGAACGTGCGGAAAGGAGACTTGAAGTAGATGGCCGGCCTGTCCTCATACTCCTTGGCCAGCACCTGGATGTAGTGGGCAATGGTTAGGCTCTCGCCCATGTCAAGTCTCCTGAGGCGGGATTTCAGTGCTTCCGCTGCCCATTGCGGGTGGCTTGCATGTCAGCGTCCCAGACTCCGTCACTTCACCCCCGCCGGGGAGTTCCCCGCCGGCGCCAGCGACTGACTATAGACGCATCTGCGTGCATGGCCGCCATGAACCAGCACCCGTGCGGCCGGATTACTGACCCTTGCACTTCTCAGCTCTCCGCTGGATCTGCCCGGGAATATCAGCAGGCAGCAGCGCTACTATGCACAAATGACCGGGGCTCCTGTCGAACCAGACACCATGTTCTGCTACCGCCGTAGTGAGGGCGGGATTCGATACCGATCCCCGAGTTCGCGGGACTGGGACGACATCGAGTTGGAGCCGATTGCCGTAGCGATAGCTTGATCCGCTACCCCTTCGATAGCGGCCCTTCGTTTCACTGACACGCATGTACGTTATCCGCCCCCAGGCCGCAGTAGCGTTTCACGTCGTTATCGAGCATTGACCAGTTCAAACAGCTGCCCGTCCGCGCGCAGCAAGAAGAGATTCTGCGCGTTGCCCCTGCCGGTGCGACCGGCGTGCTTGCCGGGCGCGACGCACACCGACGGCGTGATCTCGAACTGCAGCTTGGGGATTTTCGGGTGCGGCTTGAATGTGCTCGCCGAGCGGAACTGGGTGTGCATGAACGCGTTGATCAGCATGGTGCCGTATCCGCGGTTGGCCAGCGTGATGCCTCCGCCCCGCGTCACGAGCAGGAGATCCTGCCTGCCGTTGCCGTTGTAGTCGAGGGCCGTGCAGAGATCGACTTGAAGGGGCATGGGTCCGATCTTGGGGTATTCCGCGAGGGCGATGCCGGTGAGGCGTCTGAAATCCGAAGTCGGGGCCGTCGCGGCGCCGACGGGATAGCGCACGATGTCGGTCGCGTGGACCACGAGAACGTACCACGACCCGTCGTCGCCCCAGTCCCGGGAGAACACCGCGGCGAGGGCGTCACCGCCGCCGGGCCACAGCGAGACGGACTTCACGGGCCACGCGCCGGTCTCCCGCCCGGTGTTGACCGCCGTCTTCAAGTCACCCGTTCGCGTGAGGACCACCACGTCGGTCAGCTTGTCGCCGTCGGCATCGGCGAGCGTGGCGGCCGCCCAGGTCTCCTCGGCGGGGAGCGTCAGGGCCGTCTTCGCTTTCACGAAACGATCTGTCTTGTGAAGCCACAGCGTTTTACCGAGCAGGAGGTCCGCCTGTCCGTCGCCGTTCACGTCGCCGGCGGCGCCGAGCTTCCCGTGCGCGCCCTTCAGACCCCATCGGTCGGTGACGTCGGAGTACCGGTCGTCCGCGGCGAGGAACAGCCGCACGCCTTCCGTCGTGCCGACGACGAGGTCGAGGTCCCCGTCACCATTGACGTCCACGGCCGTCAGGAAGGTCGGCTTGACGCCCAGGTTCCCCCGGTCCACGAGGGTGCCGACGAACTCGTGACCGATCCCGTCCTGGATGCCCCGGCGTCCCGCCCTGATCTCCCGCACGATGGCGACAAGCCCCACCGTCCGCCCAGGATAATTCTTGACCATGGGATAAGGACCGGTGATGGCCCACCGACCGCCGGCCTTGAGGTCGGCTCGGTACCACGCGTCCGCGACGTGGAAGATGGCACGGTCGCCCTGGATGAAGACGACGGCGGGCTGGTCGGCTTTCAGCCCTCCGGCCAGCTCCGCGGGCGCGTCCACCGTGAGCGTCACATCACGCAGTCGCCCCTTGAGCGTCTCGCGGATGGTGCATTCCATGCCACCCCCCGTGTTGACTCGCGCCACTTCTCCGACAGCAACCACAGCGGCTTCCTTGTAGACCCTGGACACCGGGAAAGTAATCTTGATAACGGCCGACGCCGGCGTCACGGCGACGACGACGATGACCGCGACCACCGACGCCACTGCACTTCTGAAGAACCCTCGGTCGATTCGCATTGCCTCGCTCTCCAGGAAAGGCGTCGCCTCAATCTTCCGGCCGCCTCCCGGAAGTGGGTGGAAATCGGGGTTCGGCGCGGCCTGTTTCGGAGCCCATTTGCACCTAATGGCCGGCCTGTGCTACTTCATCCTCGCCGGGAACGCTCTCGCCGGCTCCAGCGTGGAGCGGGTCAGACCATCGACAAACCTGCCAATCAGTCTGTCTGCTGTCAACCCGCATCGCGCCGCGGCGGGATGCCGCTTTCCAGGTTGCCCGCCGCTCGTACAGTCATGGGTTCGTAGCGGGATGTCGGCCAAGCAGCGGGACTCCGCCACTTCATCCCGCCCGGGAACTTCCCCACCGGCGCAAGCGTGGGACGAGGGTCACTTCACCAACCGCACGTTGTCAAGGTAGATCGTGACGTCCTTCTCCGGTTTGTGGCAGAAGAGCGACATGGACTTGATCTTCTTGAGGTTGATCTTGTCGCCGACGTCGCCGAGGGTGATCGTGACGGTGTTGGCGCCCTTGTCGAGGCTGATCTTGTCGTTGTTGAAGCGCGTCTCGTAGTTTTTCGAGTTCGGGTCCTTGAGCGTCATCCCGAGCGTGACGGCTTCGTCGGCGAAGACGTCGAACTTGAGCGCGGCGTCGTCGGACCAGTCCTTGGTCGGGAACTTCTCGATGTAGAGCCCGGGGTAATCCGCGCCCGCCTTCATCGTCACCTTGAGCGACTGCCTGCCCGAGGTCGCGTGCTCGGTCGAGACCGCCGTCTCGGTGGCGGCCTTCGCCTCGCAGAACCTGACGTCGTCCTTGTTCTCGAAGTCGAACAGCATCGTTGTCGCCGGCTTCGCCTCATCCTGCGCCCACAGCGCGCCGCCGAACGTTACCGCAAACGCCACCGCCACGCAACCCAGCAGCACCCACATGACCTTTCGCATCGTGTTTCTCCTTCGCCTCAAGGGCACACCCGTGGTGCTTCCGTCGCCCACTCTTGACGCCTTGCCTGCTGTATCATTTATTCTTCCTCCGGCCTGAGCCGGCCGGCCTATTCCCCGATCGCCCGCTTGAGGGAGATGATCACGTCGGCGATCTTCCGGCGACTCGCGTCGTACCAGGACGCGCCGAGGAGCGCCTTCACCTCGGCGAGCTGCTTCGGGTCGAGCTTCCTATCCTTGAGCCGTGTGTCGGCCTCGATGCCGATCGCCGGGCCGCCCGCCTTCTTGCCGTCCACGTCCACCATCGCGAGGACGCCGTCGAGCACCTTCTGCGCCTTCGCGGCCTCGGCGGCCTTGCCCTTGGCCTTCGCGCGGGCGATCACCGCGCTCAGCGTCCAGAGGTAGCGGTAATCGTAGACCCCCTCGCGCATCGCCTCCCACTCGAGCGTCGGATCGTGCGTCGGCGAGGTCATCGACGGGTAGACCGTGTTCCAGTCGCGCGTGTCGCCGTCGAGGTCGCAGAAGGGGTCCTCCTTGAACTCCATGTAGGCGAAGTACTGGGAGCTGTGCGCGTCGATGCGGAACATGTAATAGCCGGGACGGTAGCGGTTATACTCCGGGTTCACGTCGATGCTCGGGCAGTAGAACATCAGCTTCTGGTGCGGCTTCATCGAACGGATCGTCTTCTCGTTGAGATAGGTGAGGTTGTAGCAGACGTAGTTGAGAACCTCGTCAAGCACCGGCACGGCCTTCGGGTTCGACGTGATGAAGGTGTTGGCGCCGGGCGTGTCCTTGATCCACGTGCAGGCCTTGAGGGCGAGCTGCTGGAGATCCGGCGTGTGCGGCTCGTCCACGGGGAAGAAGCCCATCTCGTCGAAGCCCTCATCCTTGGCCATCTTGAGCGTCATGGCGATCAGCTCGTCGTACTTCTTCCGGTTGTTCTCGTCCTTGAGCCACGCGGCCATGCTCCCGTTGCCGCACATGATCGGAGCGCGGTAGCCGAACTTCTTGAGCGCGGCCCATGCCTTCCGGACCCGCTCCGTCTGGTCGTACTTGCCGTCGGGCCCGGGGTAGATGGACGGACACAGTCCCGCCACCACCATGTCCATCCCGTGGTCGGCCATGTCCGCGAGCTCGAACGGGTCGTAGTCGCCGTAGTCGATGTAGTAGAACTGCCCGTGCGTCGAGTGCGCGGGACGCTCCATCGTGAACGGGTAGACGGTCAGGGCGACCGGGATCACGACCTGCTTGCCCATGCTCCAGATGGTCACGCTGCCACTCGCACTGCCCGCCTTCGCGGTGTCCGCGACCTTGAGAGTTACGACGGCGATTTCGAGCCGGTCCGACTTGGCGTCCTGCCCGTTCTTGACGACAAGCTGCTCGGGGCAGACGCGGTAATCCTTGCCCCACGACGAGCCGATGCGCTGCTCGCTGTAGACCGCCCAGCGCGTCGGCAGGACCATGACGCTCGGCGGGTTCGTCTTCGGCCAGTTGGGCGAGACGCTGACAATGCCCGCGTCCTGTAACGCCCTCACAGCCACCACGAGCGACACCGTCTGTCCCGGGCAGGCGTAGAGCTTGATGTCCTTCGTCAGCTCCCCTTCCTGCGGCTGGGAGTTGGCAAAGAGCTGACGGCTGATGGGCGGGAAGAAGACGCGGAAGCCGCGGGCCTTCTCCGCGGCAGTATATTCCGGGCAGGGGCCGGGGTCGGGAAGGCCGAGGTTCCTGAACTGCGGCAGAAGGCGCTTGCGCGTCGCTTCACGCTTCTCGGCCAGGGTCTTCTCCGCCGCGGCGGCCTTCTCCTTCATCCCGGGTGTCTTCGAATTACCCGAGAAGAGCGTCAGCGAAGCGACGGGGACCTCGACCCTCGGCTCGGTGAACTTCAGGAGGAACGTCTTCCCGTCGGTGCACCGCATCATCGAGCGCGGGATGACGAGCGTCTCCTCCTTCCACTGCCCGTCCCCCGCGCCGCCGAACGTCCCGACCCAGCCCGCGCCGTAGAACCCGCAGCCGCCCTTCCCAGCGGCCACCGTCACCGCCTTCCTCGCCACGTCCTTGAACTTCACCGTGAGGTAGAACGGGTGGTTGATGGTCCCGTGGTTCTCGGCGTCGAAGTCGAACGCCGGGAGGATCAGCATCACTTGGAAGGTCGGAATCACCGAGCGGAAGCTGACCTCGCCGTCCTGGCCCGCCTTGCCGATACGCTCGGGCGGGGTGAAGTGCGGCAGCTTTCCCTGGTCGATGTCGGCGTCGGTGCCCAAGCTCCACGCGAGACATTTGTCCGTGGCCGGGTCCTGTCCGAATGCGCCGTCCGCAAGCCCGAGAAGAACTCCCGCCGCAACGATGACGCCCGCTGTGAACAGTCGTCCCATGACGCAGCTCCTTCAGTAATTGGCCGACGGGATTATAGCGAGCCACGGCGCTGCTGTCACGGTGTCCCTCCTGAAAATTCCGTCGGCCTTGATGCTGAAGGACGTATGTCTCCTGCCAGGAACATGCCCGAGCCGTAGGATTCTCCGCCCGGCAACACAACGGAGGCATCAGGATCGCCATGAGCAGCCCGAATGGACGGGATATGTGGCCACTTCACCCCCGCCAGGGACTTCCCCGCCGTCACCGCGCGGGCGGGACGCAGCTTCCGAGGAGGTCGGGGAAGGACTTACCGGCCGCGTCGAGGAGCGCGGCGTCGTTCGCCCCGAACATGGTGATGTACCAGTTGACGTCCTTATCGGGACCCAGGTCCGTGCGCAGGGCGTCGCGATCGAGCCGCTCGACCGCGTCGCGCAGCGTGTTCCCGCCGAAGCTCGCGTTGAGGTACCAGAGGTCGCGCCCGGGGAAAGCCTTCTGGATCATCGGGAAGATCTCGTGCGGGCCCCCGATGCTGTCGCCCAGGATCTCGTAAACCTGACCCTCAGCCATCGGGAAGAACGCCGAGCCCGCCGGCGGGTCCGCCGCACAGGACGCACCCGCAAGGGTCAGCACGAGGAGCATCGTCGCTGCACGTTTCACGGCTTTCTCCGGACAGCGAGGGTGCGGGCTATGGTTTTCGGCGGGGACAGCGGTCATTTTCCTGTCGGCCGTATTCATAGGCGGCGTCCAGCATGGCGATCACATTCTCGGCGGGGACGTTGGGTTGAATGTTGTGGACTTGATTGAAGACGTATCCGCCGCCGGGCTTGAATATGCCAAGGCGTTCCCTGACATGTTCGCGGATCTCCTCAGGCCGTGCCGTCGGGAGAACATGCTGGGTGTCGCACCCGCCGCCCCAGAAGACGATCTTCCCGCCGAATTCCCTCTTGATCCGATCCGGTTCCATATTGGCCGCCGAGGTCTGGATAGGATTCAGTATGTCAACTCCCGCCTCAATCATGTGCGGAATCAGGTGGTAGATTGACCCGCAGGAATGCAGGAACGTTTTCCACTTGGTGTTGCGGTGAACCCAGGTGCACAACTTTGAGTAATGCGGCTTGATCATCTCAACCCATAGTCCCGGGCTGATGAATTCCGCGCGCTGTGTGCCGCTGTCGTCAGCGGCGATGCCCCACGCAAAACAGCGGTCGCCGACCGCGTCGTGCAACTGCTTCAGGCACTTGATCGAAGCCTCCACGGATCTGTCCATCATCTCGTGGCAGGTTTCCTTCTCCGTCATCAGCATGACCATCCACTCCGAGGGAAGTCCCATGGTGACATTGCTCAGGCGATCCGTGATCAGGCTCAATCCAAGAAAGCAGACGCCGCCGCCCCAGCCGAGCAAGGCATACTCGGTGTTGTCATAAAGAAACTTCCCTCGCGCGTGGAGAGCATTGAGCTGTTCATCGGTGAATCCGGTCGTCGGTCTGAAGGCTGCCGGGTCAATCGCCGTACCGGGTTGGTTGAAGAAAATGTCGTCAAAGTAGTAGCCTTCGCGGGGCATGCGGAAAGACGTCGGGTTCCGGTCCTGATCCAGCAGCACCCAACGTCCTTCAGAATCCGTGCCGATGTGGGTGCCGGGCGGCAGAAGGCCCTCCGCGCCTTCATAGAGGGTCATGGGTATCCATTCCTTGTCGGGCCTCAGATCGGACACGGCGGATGAAACATCAAGCGGAACAACGTCCAGATGAAATCTGCGCATGACCGCTTCTTCCACGGACGCGATCATGAACTTCGGATCCCAGATGCGGGTCCTGCTGTGAAGGCCGGCCCTTGCCTTCACTCGGTTGTATGCCTTGACGGCAATGCTGGATGCTTTCATGGCGCCAAGATCAATCGGCACCCGATCGGTATCCTGAAAATTGACCGCTCGCAAGACACGTTCCCTGGAAGTCATGACAGCATGATTCTCCTTTCTTCTCATTCGCGTGCTTCCGCCGCCAACGGTTGGCACCTTGCCTGCGACCGGCATCAACCCTGCCCACGCCGGCACTTTTTGGCGAATGCTTTTCCGAATCCCGCGCCCGGCAGGAAGAGACTGTCCACGTGGCCGGCCGGTCGCTTGGTCGTCTTGTTCCGGCTCTCCCGATCAGCTTGCCGCTGGGTCCGGGGGATCCCGAATTGACGACGGTCATCTGGTCTCGCCCCGATTCTCATCGGATCTGGGCCGGATGGAGTTTTCGTCAGGGACAACCCTCTCCTCAGGGTCACTTGTCCTGTCAAGACCCGGAGCTACTTCCTCAGCTCCTCGATGGCATCGTTGACCTGGAGACGGAAGTCGTTCCAGTCATCGGGACCGAAGAGCGCGTCGTGATCCCGCTGGCCGAGCTTGAACGACGCCATGCGATCGGCGATGAGCTTTTCGGCGGCGGCCGCCGCGGGCGTGCCAGCCTTCTCTTTGGCCAGGCGGGCCAGCGTCAGGAGCCGGCGGTAGTCGCCCAGCCCCTCGCGTTTCCGCTCGAACAGGTCGAGCGACGTGATGAGATCGCCGCCCGGAGTCGCGGTGCACCACGCGTAGTCGTCCTCGCGGCAGTCGAGCGCGTAGTACGGGTCGCCCACGCAGCAGTTCCAGTGCCAGGCGATCCGGAACTTCATGTCAAACTGCTTGACGGCCTTGTACATGTAGTCCCCGAACGTCCAGCGGTTCCCGCCGTTGTAGAACGCCCAGTCGCAGCCGGCCTCGTGCATCAGCTTCACCCCCGCCTCATCGTGAATGTTCCAGTTGGGGATGTGCACGGCTTTCGACAGCCGGTAGTGCACGCCCTTCTGACCGCCGCCGTAGCTGGTGGCAAACGAGAAGTACGGCGGCCCCTTCGGGAACGCCTTGCGGTAGGCCTCGCAGTTCTGCACAGCGCGGACCACGTCGTCGCCGATGGGCTCGTCACCCAGGTTGATGAAACAGGGAATCCAGCCCTGTTCGTCCGCGTGCTTCTGGACATCGGTGTAGAGCGCTTTGATGAATTCGCCGTAGTCATTGAACCCGGCCGCCTTCATCGCGGCGGTGTCCATGAAATAGGCGTTGTATCCGTAGACGAGCGTGCTGTAGAAGACGACGCCCTTGAACCCCATCTCCTTCGCGGTCGCCATCAGTTTGTCGGCCGCCGAGAAGTCGAGCTGCGGCTTGCCGTCCCGGAAGCCGGAATACCTGACGACGGGGCCGCTTGAGAAGTCGGTGAACCCGTACTCGCGCATCTTCCGCAGGCACTTCGCGGGATCGACGTAGGCAATGGTGTAGCCCCAAGGCCCGGCCGGGATATCGACGGGATCGAGCGTCCCCGCGCGGACCCTCACCGCCACGGGCACCTCGGCCTTCCCGCCCTTCTCCGAGCGGACCGAGACCACGCCCCTGTAGACCCCGGGCTTCGCGTCCTCGGGCGTCTTCACCGTCAGCCAGAAGCGCCGGGTGATGTCCTTCGGCATCTCCACGGTATTCGTGGGCATGACGAGGCGCGGGCTGATCGTGTAGATCGACCCTTCCATGGTCACGCGCGAGAGGCGGTACGAGACGTAGCCCACGTCGATTGCCCCGGCGGGGATCGTCCCGCCCGGTCCTTTCAGGTCGCCCGCCGTCACCGTGACCTTGCCAACGTCCCTGAGCGGCAGGACGGCAACGTTCAGCGGCCCCAGTTCCCCGGCGAACACGTCCGCCCGCATCGGTGCGCCGATCTCCGCCTTGAAGGGCGTGTCGTTGTAGTGGACCTCTTTCATGACGTCACGCGTGAAGACGACGAAGCCGCGCGCCTTGTCCGCGACCCCCGCCGCGACGGGGTCGCCGGTCGGGCGGTGCAGCACACGCTTGAAGTAGTTATCGAAGTGGAACCGCCGACGGTCCTCGACGTACTTCACGAACCGCTCGCCCTCGGAGGCCTTCGCTACGGGATAAATGATGACCGCCGAGACGTCGCAGGCGTCGCCCCCGCCCTGGAACTCAATGAAGAGCTGTCCGTCGGTCACGTCGACGTCGAACGTCTTCCCGGGAAAGTAGAACTCCTGGTACTTGTCGAACGTGACGTCGGTCGGCAGGTCCTCCGTGTTCCAGAAGTGGTAGTACTTCTGCCTGAAAGCCTCCTCGTCCTGGGTATCGGTCAGGACGACCTTGCCCTGCGCGAGGACGGTGCGCGTCGAGTAATGCTGGTACTCGCCCCAGTAGAGCGCCGGGCGGTCCAGGCTCACGAGCACGCGGTACCTCCCGTTCGGAACGTCTACGGCGAGGCCGCCGGAGCCGATGCAGACGTAGTCCTGGTAGAGCGGCTCGGGCTGCATACCGTCTCCGCCGCCGAGGACCTTGGCGTTCTTCAGCCCAAACCCGCGGCCCTCGGTGTAATCCATCCCCGGGACGATCGGCATGAAGCCTTCGAGCACCGGCGAGGTGTTGCCCGGCTGAAAGTCGAACGCGTAGAGCCCGTCGAACTTCACCTTGTCGGCCGCGTCGTCCACCTCCACGCGGACGTTGTCGATAAAGAGCGGCGCCTGAGGCTTGTCGCCGATGCCGAAGACCAGCCGCGTGACGTGCGCCGCGTCCAAGGGACCGTGCGGACGCGACTTCTCGCCCTTGTAGAGCTGCTTGATGGGAACCATCAGCGTGCTCTTGCCGGGCGGGATGACGGTCGTGTAGTTGACGCGGGTCCAGTAATCGGTCGTCCCGGCGTCCCGGACCTCCACGATCAGTTCCATCGGGTCCTGGGCGTCGGTGTAGAGGTCGGCCTTCAGCCAGTCGTAGCCGGCCCAGTTCTGGGGCCGGTCCATGCTCGCGTAACTCCGCTCGATCCGCAGGGCCTTCTTGCCTTCGGTCGCGTGCTGTTCCACGATGGGCCCCGCGGCGCTAGCGTCCCCCATGGTGAACGGCGATCCGTCCTCGAACGACGTGATCGGCTTGACGGCGGGGCCCGCGAAAGCGGGCTTCTTCTCATCGAGCGCCGTGCCGCAGGCGTGACACTGCTTCCACGCGGGCATGTTGCGGTAGAAGCACTCCGGGCAGCGGACGAATCCGGCCTCGATCTTGCCGGGCGGGGCGACCGGCGCCTCTTCCGTGTCCAGCACCGGCTTCGGCGTCAGCGCGACGTCGTCCGCGACCTTCTCCAGCGTCACGTCATCCACCCACAGGCAGCCGGGGGCGCAGAGCCCGAACGACGGACCGATGACCTTCTTCTTCGCCGTGACCTCGCCGACGTACGTGAGCTTCGTCCAGCCGAACGTCCCGTTCTTCTCGAGCTGGATGTACTTCTCGTCGAACATGAACTCGGTGGTCCACCCCCAGGTCCCCTTGCCGATGTCGAGCCCGCGGAGGTACGCGGTGACGCGGTAGCGTCCGGGCTCGAGTTCATGCACCTGGAAGAGCCTCATTTTCGGCGAGACGATCCCGACGAGCATGGCGGAGGTATTCCCCGAATGCGTCACGCGTCCGACGCGGAACTCACAACGCCCCTCGTAGAGCGTCCCCTGCCATCCGGTGAAGGGCACCCCCGAGTCCTTGTAGTCGGCGTTGTAGGCGTCCTTGACGGGCCTGGCGTCGTCCTTCAGCGTTTCGAACGACGGGTTCTCGGCCAAGTTCGCCTGCCCCGCCGACACGCCCGAGAGCGACAGCACGAAGACCACGACCCACGGCAGCACGACGCGAGACGTACGCAAGTTCTCCTCCTTAGCGCGTCCAAAGAAAAGAAATGAAGCCGCTTTCCTTTCGACCGCCCCGTAAGGGGCGCAAGGATTTAGCCGGGGGCGTCAGCCCCCGGTATGCAGGAAGCAAAACCGCCTAGCCCCGAAGGGGCGGCAGAAGCGTTGCGTGACCTCCTGTCGCCCCGTCGGGGCTCGGGCGAATATGAGAATCCCCACCGGGGGCTCACGCCCCCGGCTATTCACTGACGCCCCTCACGGGGCTTCTTGTCAGCGGCAACAGCGATGCTTTTAATCTGTCCCGGACTTCGTCAGCTCCAGTTCAACGTAGAGATACGGGCACAGGTCACGATCCTTTGTGCCCGTGCCGTAGAAGCTGTTGCAGTGTCCGAGCGGGTGCGGGTCGGGCCACGCCGGCCCCGAGGTCATCACGCGAAGCGACACGCCGACGTCGGTCTTCCCCATCTTGAGCCGCTCCCGCGCATAGCCCGTGAGGTCGTAGCTCCAGAGCTTCGTGATCTCACCGTTCCAGCGATAGAGTCCGCCCTGGACCAGCAGTCTTCCCGTCGGCGGCTGCGTCACCCACGTCGGGAGTTCGTCGTAGTCCCAGTTGCCGCCGCCGTCGGCGACCTCGTAGATCTGCATCGGCGGCCACCACGGCTTGCCCTTCTCGGGCTTTCCGGTGTAGCAGTAGCTGGGCAGACGCAGCTGCACGGCCTTCACCCGGGCGCCCTTCGGGATCGCGTTGAGGTCATAGAAGAGGAACCCGCGCACTTCCCACATCGTGGACGCGTAGTGGTGAAGACCCCACCCTTCGAGGAACCAGTCCACGTGCTTCTCGAAATCGGCGGTGTGCGGGTAAGGGCTCTCCGCGCCTTCGGGCGTCACGGTGGCGTAGCAGCGCGGATAGATCCGGAGCGCTCCGGCCACTTCTCCCGGTGCGACGTATTTCTCCTTGAGAGACTTCCCGCTGAACGGGCAGTGTGTCGCGTTCGGGTCGTTGATCCCGAGCTTCGCCATCTCCTCGTAGCGCTTGATCGGATATTTGTCGCCGGGCGGCAGCGGCCCGGCGTCCGCGGGCCACAGGGCGGCGAGGCCGACCTGTCCCTTCTTCCCCCCTTCCAGACGGATCTTCCCGATGCGCACGCTCACGGGCCGGTCGGATTTCGGACACGCGAGCCCCACGCCCCAGATCTCGTACAGGTTGATTCTGCGGCGGGCGTCGAGGGTCCGGAACTCGCGACCCAGCGGCACGCGCAGCTCGTTCGGGCCCGGCTTCAGCGTCACGTCGAGGGACGCCATCTGTCCCCGCCAGTATTTCTCGATCTTCGGCCACGCGTCAGGGGTCTTTCCGAGCGTCCTGTAGGTGCCGAGATAGTAAGCGGTGAGGTCCTCGATCAGGACGCTCACCTTCAATTCGCGGCCGGACGTGTTGACGCACTGGATCACGAGCTCCTTGTACGGAGCCCAGATACAGAAATCGGAGGACACGGAGAAGACGGGGTGATCGTAGATGACCGCGTAATCGCGGGGGAGGTGGAAGATCGCGGCCGAGTCGGCCTGCGCGGGAAACGTGACCGTGACTCCCGCGTCACCCGGGGCAACCTGCGCCGGGCCGATGGTGACCCACTCGCTCTTCATCCCGGCCGGCGGCTCGGCGTTTCCGTCCAAGAGCGTCAGCGAACCCAGTTCGGCGGGAGCCGGGTTCTCCGCATGTCTGACCGGCGCCTGTGCTTCCTGTGGCGGGCCGGGCTCCGGCTTCTCCACGCGCACGACTCGGCTCATCGGCGGCTTGTAGTCGGGGTTCGGCCCGACCGGCAATCCGGTGAGCACGCCGAACTTCCACGGCTTGTGCGCGGTGCCGACCACGGCGTCGGGCTTGTCCGTTCCCACCGGCGACCAGAAGACGAATTCCTGCGCGGCCTGTCGCGAGCAGAACACGTTGACGGCCCACTCCTTCGCGAACTCCTTCGTGCGGTCGAAGATCGAGAGCGGAAGCGCCATCTCCACGACCCATCTCTTCTCGCCCACCTTCGCCGCCGACGGATACGGCGGGTTCCACCAGATGTCCGCCTCGCGGAAATACGGACGGAACGTGTCCGTGGTCGTCCCCGCGCAGTTGATCATGACGTGGTAGTATGACCGCCTCTTCCCCGACGGGTCGATGAACAGCTCCACCTCGTCGTCCTGCCAGATTTGCCGGCTGTCGTGCTCCTTGACGTCGGCCTTCAGGGACGCGAGGGCCTTCGCGTCCGCGAAGCATTCGACGGCGAGGTAGATTGTCCTGCCCTGCCGGGCGATCAGCCAGCGGGCCTTCGTGACCGGAAGCTTCCCGTCCGGGAGCCGGAAATCGCCCGTCACGGCCTGCTGCCAGAACGGATCGTCGAGGACGCCGTCGATCTTCGGAGCCGGGCCGACGACTTCTGGGACAGCGATCGACGGCACGGCGTTCTGCCCCGCGGCATTCGCCCCCGGTGTGATGGCTGACGGCCCCAGGAACAGCAGTGCGATCATCACGACATGACCCCATGACAGATGACGCCCGCACGTTGACCCCATGCCTTCCTCGTCCAATAAGTCGAC
>DATKVD010000026.1:0-5673 GCA_035530235.1 Planctomycetota bacterium
CGCAGAAGGCCGCGTACCGCGTCTCGGTCGAGCACCCCGGCTACGCGCCGCGGGCGTTCGACGTCCGCACAGACACGGACGTCTACCTCGGCGAGGTGCGCCTCACGCGCTGAAGCGTCGTCGAGGGAGCCGGGCCCGGCATCCGCAGCAGTGTGCGGCACCGGCCCGATGTCGCTGCGGCCCCCCCTGGAGGGCCGCTCCCCCGCCCGCCCTCCGACCCGCAGCAGGGTCGCGGCGCGGGCGCCGCTTCGGCGGCCCGCGCCGGTCCGGCTGTTCGCGGCGCGCTTGCCACACGTGGTACTACTCTAAAGGAGCCGCCGCGCATCACGCCGGTGATGGCGCGAGGAGGTAGTGCGAGTGACGAACGGAGATGGCACAGTGGCAAGCGACGACAACGGCGGCAGCGGACGGCGCGACGGCATCCAGGTTATCGCGCGGGTGGCGGACATCCTGCGCCATCTGTCCACGGTCA
Organism: Planctomycetota bacterium; assembly: GCA_035530235.1. Classification (GTDB taxonomy): domain Bacteria; phylum Planctomycetota; class DG-23; order DATKVD01; family DATKVD01; genus DATKVD01. Next base: position 473 of record DATKVD010000026.1, read on the forward strand.
CGGACGGCCTGACGCCGCAGGAACTCGCCGACCGCTCGGGGATCCCGAGGCCGACCATCTACCGCATTGCCAAAGCGCTGGCGACGGAGGACTTCGTCCGCCTGCTGCCGTCAGGCAAGCTCGTCGTCGGCCCCGGGCTCATGGGCGTGGCAATCTCGAGCCGTCGCGGCATCCGCCACGAGGTCAGCCCGTTCCTCAAGCAGCTCTCAATAGAACTGGATGAGACCGCCGACCTCGCGGTGCTGTACGCCGGCGAGGCGCTCTACGTCGACCAATACGTTTCTCCGCACGTCCTGCGCATCGTCGCCCACATCGGCGGGCGCCTGCCGCTGCACTGCACCGCCAACGGCAAGGCTCTTCTGGCCTCCCTGACGCCAGAGCAGATGGACAGCGTGCTCCCCGCCAAGCTCGAGCGCCTGACCCCCAACACCATCACCGACAGGCGCCATCTGCGCGAAGAGGTGCAGCGCGTTCGCCTCACGGGCCTCTCCTTCGACCTTGAGGAATACGCGATCGGTGTCGTTGCGGTCGGCGCCTACGTGCGCGACGCGCTCGGCGACGTCGTCTCGCTGGCCGCGGTCGTGCCCATGGCCCGGTTCAGGGTGGACGAGGACGCGATCGTCGCGGCCGTCGCCCGCACGCGCGAACAGGCCCAGGCGGTGCTGCTCGGGCCGAGGCGTCCGGCCTGATCGACCGGCCCTGCGACCCTCCTGTTCGACTCTCTCGCCCGCTCCTCCCGCGTCTCGAAGCAACCCTTGACAACGCCGAGAGGGCACGTATAGTGCCCGTATCGTGATAAGGGTGTTCGCAATGCGAACAACACGAGTGGGATGAGGCGTTGCCGCCCATCGGCGGTCGTCCGGGGGGCGCAGCCTCTGACCTATCCGCGAAGCGCGGAGACCGGGAATCGGTCTCTCGCCCAGCGCCGCCACCTGGCTGGGGTGAGGCCCACGGCAAGGAGGCGAGGATGGGTCCCGACGGGCAGCATCGGACGGACGAATCGACGACGCGTGACGGGATAGGCGCTCCGGTCACCCGGCGCGACTTCCTCAAGATCGGAGCCGTTGCGGGCGCCGCACTCGGCGTCGGCGGCGGCCTCAGTGGCGCCCTGGCCGCCTGTGGTAGCGACGACAGTTCCGGAGGCAGCGACGGCGAGGGTCGCGAACTCAAGATCGGCTTCGTGACGCCGCTCACCGGGCCGCTGGCATCGTTCGGCATCCCGGACGCCTGGTGCGTCGAGCAGTGGGAGGCGTCGGTCAAGGACGGCCTCGAATGCGGCGACGGGCAGGTCCATCCGATCAAGATCATCGTCAAGGATACGCAGTCTGATACCAACCGCGCCGCGACCGTCACGGGCGACCTCATCACCAACGACGGCTGCGACATCATCATGGCCGCGTCAACCGCCGACACGGTGCCGCCGGTCGCCGACCAGTGCGAGGCATTGGCCGTGCCGTGCGTGACCAACGACTGTCCTTGGCAGGCCTACTTCTTCGGCCGCGGCGGTGACCCCAACGTCGGCTTCGAGTGGACGTATCACTTCTTCTGGGGTCTCGAAGGCGTCACTGCCGTCTTCATCGACATGTGGAACCAGCTGACGACCAACAAGAAGGTCGCCGAGATGTGGCCCAACGACGGCGACGGCCTCGCATGGGCCGACCCGAAGAATGGTCAGCCGCCGTTCTTTGACGAGGCGGGCTACACCATCGTCGACGGCGGGCGCTACCAGAACCTCACGGAAGACTTCACGGCGCAGATCTCGAAGTTCAAGGCGGCCGGCGCCCAGATCCTCAGCGGCGTCATGCTTCCCCCGGACTTCACCAACTTCTGGAAGCAGTCGCTCCAGCAGGGCTTCAACCCGATGATCGCCACGGTCGGCAAGGCGCTCCTCTTCCCGCAGTCGCTCGAGGCTCTCGGTGACATCGGGTACAACCTCTCCAGCGAGTGCTGGTGGTCGCCGAATCACCCGTTCACGTCGTCGCTCACCGGTCAGACCTGCAAGGAGATCGCGGACGCGTATGAGACGGACAACGACGAGGAGTGGACCCAGCCGATCTTGCACTACGCCGTCTTCGAGGTCGTCGCCGACGCGCTCAAGCGGACGACGAACGTCGACGACAAGGCGATCATCCGCGACGCGATCAAGGCCACGGACATGGGGACCATCGCCGGGCCCGTCACGTGGACCAGTGGGGACCCGAAGCAGAACCCGGTGCCCAACGTGTGCACGACGCCGATCGTGGGCGGGCAGTGGGTCAAGGGCGAGAAGTACCCGTACGACCTGATCGTGGTCAGCAACGAGCTCTATCCGGAGATACCGACCCAGGGCACGCTGCAGCCCCTTCAGTACTGAGGAGGCCGCGGCGATGAGTGAGGTCAAGCGGCTGACGAACTGTACGACCGGCGGCCCGGTCTTCGTCGACGTCGAGGACGGCAAGATTGTCCGCATGACGCCGATCGACCTCGCCGATGATGACAAGGGCGACTGGGAGATCGAGGCGCGGGGCAGGAAGTTCACTCCCCCGCGCCGCACCACTCTGTCGCCGCACGCCATGGCGTCCAAATCGATGGTGTACTCCCCGAAGCGGATCCTGACCCCGCTCAAGCGCGTCGACTTCGACCCCGACGGCGAACGGAACTGCGAGAACCGCGGCATCTCCGGGTACGAGCCGATCAGCTGGGACGAGGCTCTCGACCTGGTCGCCAATGAGATCATGCGGGTCAAGCGCGAACTCGGACCGGCGGCGATCCTCTCGACTCCCGGGTCGCATCACTTGTGGGGCAACGTCGGCTACCGCCATAGCACCTACTTCCGCTTCATGAACCTCATCGGGTTCACGTATGGCGAGCACAACCCGGACAGCTGGGAGGGCTGGCACTGGGGCGCCACGCACATGTGGGGCTTCAGTCACCGCCTCGGCATCCCCGAGCAGTACGACCTCCTCGAGGATGCGCTCAAGAACACGGAGATGATCGTGTTCTGGGCCTCCGACCCCGAGAGCACCGGCGGCGGCATCTACTCCGCCTTCGAGAGCACCTGCCGCCGGTTCTGGATGAAGGAACTCGGCATCGAGATGGTCTTCATCGACCCCTACTTCAACCACACGGCGGGGCTGTTCGCCGACAAGTGGTTCTCGCCGCGCATGGGCTCCGAGGTCGCCTTCGGCCTCGCCATCGCCTACACGTGGCTGCAGGAGGGGACGTACGACAAGGAGTACATCGCCGAGCGCACCACCGGGTTTGAGGAGTGGACGGACTACGTCCTCGGTAAGTCGGACGGCGTCCCAAAGACCCCCGAGTGGGCGGAGACGGAGAGCAACGTACCCGCTCGGGAGATCCGCGCCCTGGCCCGCCAATGGGGCGCCAAGAAGACGATGCTCGCCGCCGGCGGCCTGGGCGGTTGGGGCGGCGCCTGCCGCGCGTCCTGGGGCAACGAGTGGGCGCGCACCATGGTCGCCCTCGCCGCGATGCAGGGCATGGGCAAGCCGGGCAGCAACATCTGGGGCACCTCCCAAGGTGCGCCGTCAGACGAGTCGTTCTTCTTCCCCGGCTACGCCGAGGGCGGCATCTCCGGTGACACCGACAACTCCGCCGCCGGCTTCCGCTTCGTCTACCGGATGTTCGCGAACACGGGCGGCGCCACCAAGACGACGCACCACACCACCGAGGGCCAGATGGTGCCGCGCCTCAACATCCCCGAGGCGATGCACCACGAACACCTCGAGTGGCGCGGCAAGGGCTTCTGTGGCTCGTCCATCGAGTCGCAACTGCAGAAGTACGAGTACCCGGCCCCCGGGTACCCTCATATCGGCATGTACTACAAGTACGGCAGCTCGTTCTTCGGCACCATGACGCAGACCAATCGTTACGTGAAGGCCTACCAGACCGACAAGGTGCCCTTCGTCGTGAACCAGTCGATCTGGATGGAGGGCGAGGCGAAGTTCGCCGACATCATCCTGCCGGCGTGCACCAACTTCGAGCGCTGGGACATCAGCGAGTTCGGCAACTGCTCGGGCTACATCCCGGACAACTTCAACCAGTGCAACCACCGCGTCATCGTCTTCCAGCAGAAGTGCATCGAGCCGCTCGGCGAGAGCAAGTCGGACTACCAGATCTTCGCCGAGCTCGCCAAGCGCCTCGGCATCTACGAGATCTTCAGCATGGGCGGCAAGGACGAGCTGGACTGGGTCAAGGACTACTTCCACGCCACGGACCTCCCCAAGGGCATCACCTGGGAGGAGTTCGAGAAGAAGGGCTACTACGTGGTGCCCTTCCCGGAGGACCACCAGTCGACCCCGGCGCTGCGCTGGTTCGCCGAAGGCCGCAAGAAGGACACCCCGGATTGGGGACCGTTCCCCTGGGACACCAACAAGCTGGAGGGCCTGCAAACCCAGTCGGGCAAGATCGAGTTCGTCGCCAACAGCCTCAAACGCCTGGGCGACATCGACCCGGAGCGCCCCATCATGGGCCCGCAGTACATCGAGTCGTGGGAGGGCCACCACACGGCGGAGCTCTACGACCAGTATCCATTGCAGATGGTGAGCCCGCACCCGCGCTTCAGCTTCCACACCATGGGCGACTCCAAGGGCAGCTGGCTGAACGACGTCAAGGACCACCGGGTCCTGCACGACGACGGGCACCAGTACTGGATCATGCGTGTCAACACGAAGGATGCGGAGGCGCGCGGTATCGCCGAGGGCGATCTCATCCGCGCCTTCAACGACCGCGGCTCGGTGATCCTCAGCGCCCAGGTGACGGAGCGCGTGCCGTCCGGCACGGTGCACTCCTACGAGAGTTGCGCCGACTACCTGCCGATCGGCAAGCCCGGCGAGTCGCCCGACTCCGCCGGCTGCGTCAACATCCTGACGCCGAAGCGCTACATCACACCGACCTCCACCGCGATGGCGCCGAACTCGTGTCTGATCCAGGTCGAGAGGTGGGAGGGGGAGGCCCGATGAAGACGTGGCACATGGTCATCGACGTGGCGCGCTGCCACGACTGCAACGACTGCTTCCTTGCAGATCGTGACGAATTCGTCGACAACGACTTCCCGCCCACCGCGGTCTCGCAGCCGGCGCACGGTCACCGCTGGCTCGACATCAAGCGCCGGGAGGGGGGGCAGTTCCCGATCGTCCGGGTCTCCTACCTGCCGATGCCCTGCATGCACTGCGACGAGGCGCCGTGCCTCACCGCCGACGGCG
>DATKVD010000027.1:0-24762 GCA_035530235.1 Planctomycetota bacterium
CACGTGACAGGGCGTACGTGCCGAAGAGGGTCACCAGGTCGTCGGTGAGCTTTCCCCCGGCGGCGACGGTGAGCAGACGCTCCTTCAGTTGGTCGGCCTCGGACTTGTCTGCGGACGCCTTGGGGGGTGTCGTCTTCTCGGGGGTGGGGGTTTCCTTCGCCGCTTCCTTCGGGGCGTCCTGGTCCGGCTCCTTTTTCGGCGCGTCGTCCGGCACGACCGCTCGGGCACACAGCAGCATCGCCAGCACGGCCGCCCACGCGCATCTCATGGCCCGTTCCCTTTCGGATTGACGGTTGCCGTTCGGACAGGACTTGGGGAGCCGCCGGGGACCTCCCCGACTACTTCTCCTTGAGGTTTTCCTCCGCTTTCGCGAGCAGCTCGACGGCCTCTCTCACCGCTTCCAGATCGCCCTTGTTTTCCACCATGATCCGCAGGAGCTTCACGACCTCCTTGTAGTCCTTGTTGTTGAAGGCCGTTCTGGCCTGTCCGAGCCGGGCCTCGGCCATCGGGGTCAGCTCCTCGATCTTCGTGCCGATCTCGGGGAAGTAGAAATTGTCCACCTCGTCCATGCTGAGGACGATATTCCAGGTCATGTGCGTGAGGATCGCCTTCCTCTTGTCCTCCACGGCGATTCGCTTGTAGGTCTCAAGGGCGGTGCCGAACCGACCGTTCTCAGCCGCGTCCTTCTCGACGGCCTTGATCTCGTCCCTGCACTTGTTGATCCAGATCATGGTGTTCCGGGCATGGCCGGCGATCTTGTTCGCGGTCGCCTTGTGTGACCCGCTCAGCACGAACCCGAGGATCTTGAGCTCGGGCGTGGCGAAGTACATCAGGGGCGTCTCTTCATCCGGCTCCTGCACCTGATTGGCCACCCGCTGAAACAGGGATGGGGGTCTGACGGAGGTGTAGACAAGGACCTTCATCATGCCCCCGAGTCCCGTCAGTTTCATGTAGACCCTTGCCAGGGACATCCGTCGCTTGCCCGATGGGTCGTCCGCCTCCTTCTCGGAATAGAGAAACACGATGGGACAGTTGGACTTCTTCGCGGCTTCGACCGCCTTGTCGAGCTGTACGGCAGTCGCCCAGCCTCGAAACGGTTCGAGTGTCCAGGCCCAGACCGTGCCGGCCAGAGCCACCAGGACAACCAACGGCAGAATGCATTTCCGAAACATCCCTTTTCCCTCCGATGCAGTCGGTCAACCGTCCAATCTAAGCATATCGAGAGCTTTTCAGGCGGTCAAGGATATTCAGACGGAGTGCGGACGGGTTCACACGGTTGCCCGGTCCGGCAGGACGGGCGCGACGACCCCATGTCAAAAATGACCCCGACGGTCCGAAAGTTTCAAGAAAACCGCCCCAGCCGCCCTGTTTGCCCGCAACATGCGGCGTCCCTTAAGTATTTGACGCTTCCGGAGGCCGAAGGTTCCGCGAAAAATGGCATTCGGGCCCTCAAAAGGTTCCCGTAACGGTGTCGAACCCAATATGAGCATATTGGAAGTAAGCGCGCGGAGGCCGTCGCAGACCGCATCTGGGGGGATTCTGCCTCAGTCCAGCTGCTCGACGCGGAGGTTGTCCCACCAGAGGTCCGTCCGGTAGGTCCTGAGGCCGATGTGGCCCTCCCGCAGGGGGACGTCGTCGGTCCAGTCGAGGAACACCTTGCCGTCCACGGCGCAGGTGAGTCGTCCGGCCCGTCGCGTGACCGTGACATGGTAGGTGACGCCCCGGCGGCAGTGGTAGTCGAACGCTTCGTCGACCAGTTGAAAACCCGGACACCGTCGCATGCGGAAGCGGGCCTTCGTGGCGCCGTCGGCGGCGCGGCCGCCTTCACCCTCGACGTCGTTGAGGAAGGTGATGATGTAACCATCCAGGTCGTGGTAGTGGGAATAGGCGGCGTCGGCACGCGACGCACGGGTGTCGTACAGGTCCTTCCCGCTCGGGTCGGAATAGAAGAGGAAGAAGTTGACGTTGTTGGCATCGACACTGGAGGAGAGGACGTGTGCGTCGAACTCAACGCGAAGGTTGCCGCCGAAGGTCTTCCGGTGCCACACGGTGCACACGTAGCCGGGGTCCCTGGCGCCCGGCGGATCGGCCTTCACCCGCAGGTGTCCGTCCTCGATCCACACCCTCTCGCCGCCTTCGACCCACCAGTCGTCGGGCGGCGCCGATCGATCCGCGCGGCCCTCGAAATCCTCGAAGAGCAGCACGTTCTCATGGTTCATGATGGGGGCTCCACGTCCCATGGGGACACGCCCGTCCGACACCGCTCACTGGCTGCCGGCGACCTGGACGTCACGGATGCGGAGGGTGGGAAGCTTGTTGCCGGGCTCGTCACGGTAGTCGCTCGAGACGGCGTCGAGGTTCCGCAGGAATTCGAAGACGTCACCGCTGACCATGGTGTTGATGACGGGATGGGCGAGTTTTCCCTTTTCGATCTTGAAGCCGAAGTCGACACTGGCGGAGATGTCGCCGCTGGCGGGGTCGGGCGAGACGCTTCCCATGTTGATGTAGACGCCTTCGTCGGTGTCGGCGATGATCTCCTCGGCGGTCCTCTCACCCAGACGGACGACGAGGTTCGTGGGACCGATGCCGCCGGTGCGTCCCCCGTGACCGGTGTTCGGCTCGCCCGCCTTGCCCGCCGTGTACGAGTTGTGCAGGTGTGACCGGAAGACCCCGTCCTCGAAGAGGGTCACCCGCTGCCGGGCTGCACCTTCACCGTCGTGGGCCCCGCTGAACAGGCCCTGGGGAATGAGCCCGTCGTCGGTGAGGGTGACGAGGGGCGAGGCGACGCACGTGCCCCGTCGACCCACCATGAACGACCGTCGGCGCTGAATGCTCTCGGCGTTCGTGCTGCCGGCGATGCTGCGCAGAAACGAGTACGACGCCAGCGGACCCAGCACGACCGCCATGTGCCGGGTGGGGACCTTGCGGGCTCCCAGGAACCGCAAGGCCTGCTCGGTGGCGGCACGTCCGGGACGGTCGGCCTCCAGGTCGTCCAGCATCCGGGCACTGTCGAAATCGTAAAACGACCCGGCGTCTTCCCCACGCTTGACGATGCTGTAGAAGGCCACCTGGATGACCGTGCTTCGCTTGACCAGACGGATCCCCGTAGACGAGGCGAACACGATCTGGGAGGCGTCGAAGTTGACGCCGCCGCTGATGATGACCTTTGACTCGACCGTCCTGGCTTCGGCGATGTTCCGAACGGCGATCTCGATCGCCTCCGACGCCGTCATCCCGGCGATGCGGTCGTCGTGCAGACCCGCGACCACGTCCTCGTGAGACGGTTCCGGCAGTGCCCGGAAGTCGGGGTCCGGCTGGGCGGCCTTCGCCATGGCCACGGCGCCCCGGGCACCCCTGACGAGGTCCTTCGGCTCGAAACCCGTGGCGGACGAGACCCCCTGTGCACCGTTCACGAACGCCCGCACCATGAAGGCGTGGTTCGCCGCCGAATCCACCGACTTGATCGACCCGTTCTCCACGTCCACCGATACGTCCCGGGCGTGACCGACGGAGACGTCACACCACTCGGCGCCGGCCGACGTCGCGGCCTCGAGCGCCTGCTCCGCCAGGGACATCATCTCATCGCCCTCCGGGAACGATCCAGTCATCCGGACTCACACTCCTCCCACCACGAGACCCTTCACGCGCACGTGCGGTCCGCCGCAGTTCGTCGGGGCGGACTGCCCCATCTTCCCGCACATCCCGGGCTTGTTCATCTCGAAGTCGTCCGCCACCGCCTCGATGTCCATCAGCGTCTCCAGCATCATCCCGCTCACCGAGACGTCCCGCAGCGGCTCACCCGGCTTCCCGTTCTCGATCATCTGTGCCTGGGTGGCGTGACAGACGAACTGTCCCTTGTCCACGAACACGTAGCCCCAGCTCCCGTCCTTGAGGTAGACCCCCCGGTCGATCCCGTCGAAGATGCCGTCGACGGGGTCGCTTCCCGACGCCATGTAGGTGTTGCTCATGCGTACGATGGGACGGTGGAGATAGCTCTGGGCGCGAGCGGCGCCGTTGGGCTTCACACCGAACTTGTCCGCCGTCTCCAGACTGTGCAGGTAGCTCCTGAGCACCCCGTCCTCGATCAGCACCCGCTTCTGAGCGGGCACCCCTTCACTGTCGTACTCGTAGGAGCCGTAGGAGTCGGGGTAGGTGGGGTCGTCACACACCGTCACCTTCGCACTCGCGATCCGGTCTCCCAGACGTCCGGCGAGAATGGACTCACCCGCCCAGACGGCGTCGGCCTCCGTGTTGTGTCCCAGGGCCTCGTGCATCAGGAGTCCCGTCACGGAGGGGTGGAAGACGACCGGGAACCTGCCCGGCGGGGGACGTCTGGCCTTGAGCTGCGTCGCCGCGATGCGGGCGATGCGGATCGTCGTCGCCTCGGGGTCGAGGTCCTTCACGACCTCGAACCCCGCACGGTTCGCGTAGCTTTCCCCCGCACGCTGAAAGAGCTTCCCGTCGCTTGCCACGAAGTGACAGGACAGTGAGCACCGGCTGACCTCCCTGTCGATGCACGTCCCGAGGGTGTTCACCAGCACCTCCCGGCCGAGGCCGTCACCGTACGAGAGGACGGAATTGACGATGACGTCGCCGCAGTCGTCCAGCGCCGCCTTCTCGAGTGCGAGAAGCAGGTCCATCTTCTCCCGCACCGGCACGGCATGGGCCGGGATCTTCACGGGCACGATTTCAGAGGCCTGGACGGCTTCAACGGACGCCACGCTGCCCTTGTCCAGGACGTGATCGCTCGAGGCACGGGCCATGGCGACCGCCCTGTGGAGTGTCTCTTCGAGGGCCGCAGGCCTGAGATCGTCGGTCCCGGCGAATCCCCACGCCTCGTCCACCAGCACGCGCAGTCCCACGCCCATGGCCACGCTGTGTCCCAAACGGTCGGCCCGGGAATCCTGCACCTGGGCGTGGGTCACCTCGGACCGCACGATCCTCAGGTCGGCAAAGGTGACGGCAAGAGCCCGGGCCCGGTCGATGGTGGAAAGGGCAAGAGATTTAAAGTCCAAAATTTCCATATTGACAATCCCGTCAGGCACGTGAAGCCGTCAATCGTGGCGAATCTACGGCAGCAGGACCCGGTTTGCAACGGGAAAACGGTGAGGAATCACGGTTTGGGGGGCGAAATGGGGGTAATATTGTCCGGTAATTTGACAACTCATGTATTGTGGGGTATAAAGATACAAACCGTATCTCCGCAGGTCACATACAGTTGTGGCGAGAGGGGCAACGAGAAAAGGAGGGGGGCTTCCCGTCGGTTATTGCCGCAAGTCTATTCCTCCCAAGTGGTTATGACTGAATGAGGGCGGTTTTCGCCTGGAAAGTCAAATAGCTGGTCTGCACGATTTGACTTTTCGGGGTGCGTGGGATATACTTCCGTGTTTTTGTGCCTGCCGCAATTCGTGACATTTTTTGCGGAGGTGGAAAAACGCTCGGCTCCGGTCTCGAAACGGGGGGTATGTGGCGGGATTCTTCAGCGAGGAGCAGATAGAGGAAGTCCGACGGGCCAGTGACATCGTTGAGGTCATCAAGGAGTACGTCCCTCTGAAGCGGGCGGGGAAGGACTTCAAGGCCCTGTGTCCTTTCCACAACGAGAAGACCGCCAGTTTCCAGGTGAGTCCGTCGAAGCAGATCTTCAAATGCTTTGGCTGTGGGAAGGGCGGGAACGTATTCAGTTTTGTGATGGCCACCGAGCGACTGGAGTTTCCCGAGGCGGTGGAGTTCCTGGCACGACGAGGCGGCATCGAGCTGGAGCGTCGTGTGGAGGTGCGGGAGCAGAACCGACGTCGGGATACGCTCTTTGAGATCAACCTGTGGACGGCCAAGGTGTACCATCGGTGTCTCGTGAACGCCGAGGAGGGTCGTCCCGGACGTGAGTATTTTACCTCGAGGGGACTGCACGAAGAGACGTGGAAGAAGTTTCGTCTCGGGTATGCTCCCGAGAGCTGGGACTTTCTGCTGGGCTTGAGCAGCGGCAAGGGCTACGGGCCAGGGGATCTTGCGGCTGCGGGACTTGTCCTACCCAGGAAGGGGGGTCCGGGTCATTACGACCGGTTCCGGCAGCGCGTGATGTTCCCCATTTTCGACGTGCGGGGACGTGTGGTCGGGTTTGGGGGCCGGGCGCTCGATGACTCGACGCCGAAGTATCTCAATTCCCCCGAGACTTCCGTCTTCAGCAAGAGCACCTGTCTCTATGGACTGGACGCCGCCAAGGACGGGGTGCTGCGAGAGAAGCGTGTTGTCGTGGTCGAGGGCTATACCGACGTTCTCATGGCCCAGCAGTCGGGCGTCGACTGGGTCGTCGCCACGCTGGGAACGGCCCTGACGGCGCAGCACGTTTCGATCCTCAGGCGTTACGTCGAGGAAGTGGTGCTGGTGTTCGACGGGGACGACGCGGGTCGGGCGGCGGCCGAGCGCAGTGTCGATCTGTTCCTGGAACAGGACGTCGACGTGCGCGTGGTGCTGCTGCCCGAGGGGAACGACCCGTGTGACGTGCTGGTGAACGAAGGACGCGAGGACTTCCTCAGACGGCTCGGAGAGGCCGCCGACGTCTTCGAGTTGAAGATGGAGATGATCGCCGAAAGACACGACCTGTCACGGGTGAGAGGTCGGGAAGCGGCGATCGAGGAAGTGCTCGAGACCCTGGCCAAGGCGGCGGGTGCACTTCGTCGTGACCTGCTTCTGGGGAGCGAGGTGCTGCGTCGGCTGTGCAGGGAAATGGGGGTGACCGAGGCGTCGCTGAGGTCGAGACTCCGGTCGCTGGTGCGTCGTCGTCGCGGGGACGTGACGGTTCAGCCGACGCCGCCGAAGCGTCAGTCGGGCGCCGCCGAGGGGGAACTCCTGGGGACGGTCTTCTCGGCCCCCGCACTGGCGGAGCGGTTTGCCGAGTCGGTGCGTCCGGAGGATTTCACCGACGAGTCGCTGAGGGCGACCGCGGCGTGCATGCTCGCGACGATCAGGAGCGGTGGGGAGTTCGACGTCAACCGGGTGTGTGACCGTCTTGCCGACGACCGCCTGACCCAGCTCGTGGTCGATCTGTATCACGAGAGTGCGGAGAAGGGCAACGAAGAGGAGCGGTTTGAGGCGGCACTGAAGATGCTGCACCGTGGGGGTCGCAAGCGTCGTCTCGAAGACATCCGACGTGAACTGGCCCAGGCGAGGGCCAGGGGGGATGAGAAGAAGGAGGTCGAGCTCCTCCGGGAGCATCAGGAGCTCATGAAGTAGCACGGATGGCCGCCGGACAAGTGGTGGGGGGCAGCCATGGGACCGGTCCGGTGGAATGACGATTTAGGAGTTGGGTTGAATGGAGAAGCTTGATCAGGGAATCAAAGCACTGATTGATCGGGGAAAGCAGCGGGGGTATCTCACGTACGACGAGATGAACGACCTGCTGCCGGAGGAGGCCATTGCACCCGACAAGCTCGACAACATCCTCATGACACTCGACGAGATGGGCATCGAGCTGACGGAGGAGGCCGAGACACCCCCTCGCGAGGAGAAGACCGGTCCGTCCGAGGACGAGAAGACGGTCGTCGAGGAGCCGCACCAGAAGCGTGTGGACGACCCCGTCCGGATGTACCTCCAGCAGATGGGGGAGATCCCGCTCCTGACGCGTGAGGAGGAGATCAACCTCGCGAAGAAGATCGAGCTGACCCGGAAGCGCTTCCGACAGAAGGTCCTCGAAACGGAAGTCGCCCTGGCCGAGGCCGTGTGGATCCTCGGGGAGGTCCAGAACGGTGCACTCCCCTTCGACCGCACCCTCAAGATCACCAAGAGTCTGGACCTCGACAAGGACGAGATCAACCGCAGACTTCCGGTCAACCTGGTCACCATCCGGATGATGCTCACCCGCAACCGTGAGGACCACACACGACTGAAGACGGACGGACTTTCGCCCGAGGAACGCAAGCATCTGCGTCGGATCATCGGCGCCCGACGCAAGAAGGCCGTGACCCTTCTGGAGGAACTCAACCTCCGCACCAAGAAGGTCATGCCGATGATGGAGAACGTCAAGAGGATCTACGAGCAGATGCTGGCCCTCAGACAGGAGATCGACCTGCTGCGTCAGAAGGGCAGTGAGAACGGGACCATTGCCGTCCTGGAGAAGCGTCTCGAGGAGCTGGACGAGCGTGTGATGGAGTCCCCACAGTCCCTCAGACGGAAGATCGAGATCATGGGGACACGGTTCAAGGACTACGAGACCGCCAAGCGACAGTTCTCCAGCGGCAACCTGAGACTGGTCGTCTCGATCGCCAAGAAATACCGCAACCGCGGACTGCCCTTCCTCGACCTTATCCAGGAAGGGAACGCCGGACTGATGCGGGCGGTCGACATGTACGAATACCGTCGCGGATACAAGTTCAGCACCTACGCCACGTGGTGGATCCGTCAGGCCATCACCCGGTCCATCGCCGACCAGGCCCGCACCATCCGCATCCCGGTCCACATGATCGAGACGATGAGCAAGATTCGCAACGCCACGAAGAAGCTCGTCCAGGAGAAGGGCCGTGAGCCGACGACCGAGGAGATCGCCAAGGAGGCCAGTCTCTCCGTCACCGAGACGCGGGGTGTGCTGAAGATGGCACGACATCCCATCAGTCTGGATCGTCCGGTGGGTGAGAGTGAGGACAGCTACTTCGGCGACTTCATCGAGGACGAGGGGGCGGAATCGCCCGTGACCGCCGCCACGCAGGAGATGCTCAAGGACAAGATCGAGCAGGTGCTCGATACCCTCACACACCGTGAGCGGGAGATCATCAAGCTGCGCTACGGCATCGGCAGCGGCTTCACGTACACGCTCGAGGAGGTCGGCAAGATCTTCAAGGTGACGCGTGAGCGTGTCCGGCAGATCGAGGCCAAGGCCATCCGCAAGCTGCAGCACCCGATCCGCTCCCGGAAGCTCGAGGGGTTCCTGGACGGCGTGACGTCACTCTCGCAGTGAGGACGTCTCGACGGGTGGAAGCGCCTCAGAAGAACGGGGGGAATCCGTGGGGTCGTGCAGGGAGCGATTCTTACAGGACACCTGTAAGCGGACCGCCAGGCGGGTCCTGCCGCTCGGGACCCACACGGCACTCCAAGGGAGGCCTTCCGGCCTCCCTTTTTTTGTTGACATGTTCTGAGGGGAACACGTTACCGAGGGGAGACGGGGAGATATGGCGAAGTCGGTTGCCGAGACACTGAAAACGCTGAAGGCCCTGCAGGCGGTGGACGACCGTCTGGGTGAGTTGCGCCAGAGTGTGGCGGGACTGTGGCTGCGCGTGGACGACCACAAGAAACAGGTGACCCGGCTCGGGGACGAACTCGAGAAAAAGGCCCAGGAGCTGAGAACCGACGAGAAGAATGCCGGGCTGAAGGAACTGGAACTCAAGGTCATCCAGGAGAAGATCAACAAGCTCAGGGAACAGCTCCGGACCCTCAACTCGAACAAGCAGTATGCGGCGATGACGGCGGAAATCAGCGGACAGGAGGCCGAGGGTTCCCGCAGGGAGGACGAGGCCCTGGCCATCATGGATCGCATCGAGGACACCCGTTCGGCCATGGAGCAGGTCCGCGAGCGGATCAGGGAGGCCGAGGAATCCGTTCGTGTCGAGGAAGCCGCCGTGGCCGGCGAGGTCCGTGACCTGTCCGGAGAGATCCGTGAGCTGTCCGCCCAGCGACAGGGACTCTGCCAGCAGATCGACAAGCCCGCCATGGACCGCTACGCGAGGATCAGTCACAGCCGGGGCGGCAAGGCCGTCGTCGCGGTCAAGGACGGCGTTTGCCAGGGATGCTCCATGGGGGTGACCAAGCAGACCATCGCACGACTCTGGGCCAAGAAGGAATTCCTGCCGTGTCCCAACTGTGCCCGCATCATGTATCTCGAAGGTGAGGTGCAATGAGCGCGGTCGCGAGGGAGTTCCTCGTTCACGTTGACGGTGCATCGTCCGGCAACCCGGGACCGGCCGCGGCGGGCGTCGTCATTGCAGCCGACGACGGGACCGTCGTTCACGAGGAAGGCTATTACCTGGGCCGCACCACCAACAACGTCGCGGAGTACTACGCACTGCTGATCGCACTTGAAGAGCTTCTGGCGCTCCGGGCCGAGTCGGCCGTGGTTTACACCGACAGTGAGCTGATGGTGATGCAGTTGACCGGCCGCTACAAGGTGAAAGCGCCGGGACTGAAGTTCGTACACGCACGGGTGAAGAGACTCTCGTCACTGCTGAAACGCTTCGAGATACAGCACGTCCCGCGCGAGGACAACATGACGGCCGACAAACTCGCGCGCGACGCCGTCAAGGAGGCCACGAGAAAAACAGAAAGACGCTGAGTCGCAAAGTCGCTAAGACGCTGAGTCAGAAACAGCAGAAGAAGGAGCGGAGCCGCGTCGTTGTCTCGACTTCGCGACTCAGCGTCTTGCTGCTTACAGTTGCTGCTTCTGTTGTCGTTGTTGTTGCCGTTCACTCAGCGTCTAAGCGTCTCAGCGACTCAGCGTCTTGCTTTTTGACATTTGGGCCCTGTCGGCTGGATGGCCGCGGCTCCGACTCGTCGGGGTCGAGGAAAGTCCGACCTCCACAGGACACGGTGGTGGGTAACGCCCACCGTCCCGAAGGGCGACCTTCGGGATAGGGAAAGTGCAACAGAAAGGACACCGCCCCTTCGACGGGCTCAGGGCCGTTGGCCTGAGCTTGTCCAGGGCCGCAGGCCCCGAGCTAGTTGCGGGCCGCAGGCCCTGGAGCTGGTTGCGGGCCGCAGGCCCCGAGCCTGTCGAGGGGGTAAGGGTGAAAAGGTGCGGTAAGAGCGCACCGGCGCCGGTGGTGACATCGACGCCCGGCAAACCCCACCGGGAGAAAGACCGAGCAGGAGGGATGAGGCGGTCCGTCTCGCTCGACCCGCCGACGCCTTCGGGCTGAGGCGGGTTGAACACCTCCGGGTAGGTCGTTCGAGGCCCCGAGTGATCGGGGTCCCAGAGAAATGGCCGTCGCCCTTCGGGGTACAGAAGTCGGCTTACAGGCCGACAGGGCCTGAAAATGGGGACGGTCCCCTTCGTCCGGGGACTGTCCCCATTTTCAATGACCAACGCTCCATACCCGCCGGCCGATTGCCGTTGGCTGCACGGTCCTACCTGGGGACCGTCGGCGGGCCGAGTTCACGGCTCAGCCACACGCCGTTGCGTTCGAGCAGTGTGCCCTTGGCGGTCTCCAGTGAGATGCGGGACTTGTTGTAGTCGACGATGGCCTTGCGCTCGGCACTCTCGGCCTCGGCGAGCTTCGTCTGGGCTTCGAGCACGTCGAGGATGAGTGCGGTGCCGACGTTGAACTTCTCCTCCTCCCCACGCAGACGTTCCGCGGCCAGCTCCCGGGCCAGACGCGTGGAGCGGATGCGCTTCAGGTCGGTCAGCACCTGGCGCACGTACTCCTTGACGTTGATGATGACCTCGTGTTCGAGGTTCTTCAGCTCGAGCAGGTTCTGGATCTTCGCCAGACGGGCCCTGAGATACCCGGCCTTCGCCGCACGGTTCCCGATGGGGACCTCCACCGACACGCTGGCCGTCCAGTCGTGAAAGTGGTTCGTCTGGAGTGTGTCGATGCTGCCGGTCGTGTCCCTTCCCAGGCCGTTCATGCTGAACGTCGCCGACAGGTCGACCTTCGGCAGTCTCTCGTTCTTGGCGATGACGAGCTGGATGTCACTGTTGGCGATGTCGGTCTTCGCACTCTGGTAGTCGGGCCGGTAGATGAGTGCCTCACGGACTTCCCGCTCGACGGTGAGACGGACCGGCTCGTACGCCGCCCGTTCCAGTGGGATGACCCCGATGTCCTCGAGGAGACTGCTGTCCTTCCTGTTGATGAACCGTCGGAGCTTGTCCTCCCGGTCACGGACGGTCTTCTGAGCGTTGAGGATCGACTCCTCCTTGCCCGCCACGTCCGCACGCACACGGGTGATCTCGATGGGGGCCAGGAGTCCCGCCTCCACCTGGGCGCGCGTCTGATCCAGGGTGTCCCGGGTGAGACGGAGCGACTTCTTCTTCACCTCGAGGTCGTCGATGGCGAAGACGAGGTCCCAGTAGGTGCGCTGCATGTCGGAGAGGGTGGACATGACGTTGTTCTTGAAGCCGAAGCGTGCGATCTTGAGGTTGTTTCGGGCGGTGTGGATGTCGCTCATGGCGACGTCGACCCCGGCGTCCCTGAGAAGCGGCTGGGAGATGGTGATGTAGGCGTCGGTGGTGTAGGACGGGTTCAAGGTGGCGAAGGCGGAGTTGGTCTTGTTCCGGACCCAGTACAGGGTCGGCTCGACCGACCCGCCGGTGATGAGTTCCTTCCTGAAGCCGAGCTTGACACTGTCGCCGGCGGATTCGGCGGCGGCGGCCCCCGAGAGCGCCGACGCACTCGGCGTGATCGACCGTGTCCGACTGTACGACCCCACGAACGTCCAGTCGAACCGGGCCTCGGCCTCCTGGATGTCCGTCGCACTCGACTGCGGAGAGATCCGGTCGATCTTGATCTCCATGCTGTTCTCGAGGGTCAGCCGGATCGCGTCCTGCATGCTCAACGCGATCGCCCGACGCGGCTTGAGGTCCGTCTCCAGCGTCGTTTCGTCCACCGGCTCCGCCGCCGACAGCATGCCGGCCAGCACCAGACACCCGCTCAGCATCCACGTCATCATCCGGCAGCGGCTTCCAACCGTGCTTCTCATGGTCACACCTCACCGATTTCCTGAGACGTTGCGTGCAAGGTTTATTGTCCCACGACGACACCGCCGGGTGTCGTTTTAACCGTTCAGCACGTGCCGGTCCACGACGTCGAGAACGGCCTTGCAGGCCGGGTCGTCGAGCGGAAGCACGGTGATAGGTGTTCCCTGGTGTGAGAGCCCGACCACGGCGTCGCTGGCCGGTATGCGGCCCAGCACCTCCAGCCCCGCTTCTGTGATGGTTTCACCCGCCCTGTCTGACATATCGTCACCCACACGATTTATCAAGAGCCCTTTTCGACGGACCTTGATGGGCAGCCGGTCGACGAGCTGGTCGATGCGTCTTGCGGCGACGAGGTCGGGCACCGCGGGTGTCGCCACCTCCAGGAGCAGGTCGACGTCGTTGGTGGTCAGTCGGCTCAGGTGTTCCATCCCGGCTTCGTTGTCGATCACCACGTACGACGCCCCCTTCGAAATCCCGTCCAGAAACTTCCGCAGCATGTGGTTGACGTAGCAGTAGCACTTGGGCCCCTCGGGTCGACCCATCGTCAGCAGGTCGAACCCGCTCAACTCGACGACCGTCTCGTGGATCATCATCTCGACCTGTCGTTCCCGACTGGCCCCGGCGTCCACCTTGATGCGTCGCTCGACGACGTCCTCACGGAGGTCGGACACCGTCTCGCCCACCTCCACCCCGAAGAGCAGTCCGAGTGTGGCGTTGGGGTCGGCATCGACGGCGAGCACGGTCTTGCCGAAGTGCTCGGTGAGTGCCCGGACGATCAGCGCCGTGATCGTGCTCTTGCCCGTCCCTCCCTTGCCGCAGACGGCCACCGTGAACGCCATGACGACTCCTGTCAAGACAAGACGCTAAGACGCTGAGACGCTAAGACGCTGAGTCAGAAGCAGCAGCAGCAGAAGAAGCGCGTCCGACTCCTTGCCTTCACTTGACGTCTCGGCGACCTGGCGGCTCGGGTGCCTTCTCGGGCTGCGCGGCGTCGCGAACCACCGTCTTGGCGTAGGGCGCATCAAAAGCGAAGTCGCCCGCGAACCCCCGGGTGCGGAGCAGGACGCACACCACGTCCAGTCCCGGTTCGCCCTTGACGTCGCACTGGCCGGACATGACGCAGCGACGCCATCCCGTATCTGTTTCACCCTCACGCCATTTGCTTACCCATTTTCCGAGGGCCTCGGCCATTTCCCGGGCGTCCTCGGGCGTGTCCCACGTCGAGACCCAGTAGACGATGATCTCCCCGTCGCCCGGTGCCCGGTCCGCCAGGGGAATTCGGGGGAAGCCGAGCCCTACCCAGCTCACCAGGCGGTCGCCGTCCCACCCGGCGGCCACCCGCTCCGCGGATTCGATCAGGTCCGGGTCCTTCAGCAGTCGGCCCCAGCTCTCGACGAGCGCCAGCACCCCGATCTCTCCGAGCGTCGTGTCGGTGCCTTCGCCACGCACCAGACCCATCGCGGCGTGCCAGGCGTCGTCGAAGTCGATGCGCTGGGGGAAGTCCCGTCGGGGGTAGTACTTCTCCGGGTGCACGACCTGCTCGGCCGACAGGGGCAATGCCCCGTAGACGCGGTCGACGTGCTCCCACCCGTCACGACGGAAATGACCGACGAACCCCATGCCGTAGAGGTACGGGCTGAGCAGCATGTGTCTCATGAGCGGCGGCGCACCGAGGAGTTTCATGCTGTCCGCCATCCCGCCTCCCTTGAAAGCGTCCTTCAGCATCTCCCACGGGTCCACGCGTCCCAGGGTCATGTAGTCCTGCATGACGAGGGTGGCGTCCCCTTCGGCGACGGCGGAGAGGGCGAAGTCCCGGTCGAGCGTGTGTGGTCCGGTCTTGATGAGTCGGCCCAGGTCGAAGTGCTGGTCCTGAAGTGCGTGGGTCAGCTCGTGCGCCAGGAGCACCTTGGTCATGCTCTTGAGCCAGTCGATCCTGACGAGCACCATCTCGTCGGCGTCGGGATCGTAGAGCCCGGCGACCTGCTCACGGTAGAGCTTGACGAGTTCCGGGTGCAGGTGATACGTTTCAGGCAGCAGTCCCAGCACCTTGAAGGTGCGCTCGTCGGCGTCCATCTGCCCCTTCGGCCACTGCTTCTCGAGTTCCCCGAGGACGAACGTCTCGACGTCGTCGCGCGTGGCCATTCTCAGGGGGACGGGACGCTTGAAGGTCAGTCCGCGCAGCTTCTCCACGTCCCGGCACACCTCGTCCACCATGGCCTGGGCCTTGCGCCGGTCCGCCGCTTCGTCGGCACGCACGGACCCGGACCTCGCCGCCGCCACGCCTGCGACGACAAGCAGAACGGTCAGCCACCGCGCGATCGACATCCGGAGATTCATTAGACGGCATCGCCCAAAAGCATGCAACAAAATCGAGCGGCTTCCCTTTCGGCAGCCCCGAAAGGGGCGCAGGCATCTAGCCGGGGGCGTGAGCCCCCGGTACGGAGACCAAGAAAGTCGCCCAGCCCCGAAGGGGCGGCAGAAGCGTTGCGCAACCTTGCGCCGTCGCCATGGCGGCTATGACGCGTCGGCGACCTGTCGCCCCGTTGGGGCTTGAGCGAATAGCAGGACTTCCACCGGGGGCTGACGCCCCCGGCTATTCACTGACGCCCCTCACGGGGCTCATTGTCAACGACAGAAGCTCATTACGTGACTACGGACTCTCGACGTGCTCACGGATGCGGTCCACTTCTTCCGTGAGCTGCGGGTTGTTCGAGAAGACGGCTTCGCCGGTGAGGTCGGTCTCCTGGAGACGCGGGTTGAGCGAGAGGAAGCCGAGGACCTCCATGTCCGTCAGTGATTCCGTGATGAATTCACGCTGCCGGTCGGTGGCGATCTTGTTTCCCACGATGCCGACACGTCCGATGCCCAGCTCCCGGGCCAGTTGACGGATGGTCTTCGCGGCCTCGACGCTTCGACGCGTCGGCTCCACCAGGACGATGAGGACGTCGATGCCGCGCACCGTCCCCCGTCCGAGGTGCTCGATGCCCGCTTCCATGTCGATGATGACCACCTCGTCACGTTCGAGCACCAGGTGTGAAAGGAGCGACTGCAGGAAGACGTTCTCGGGGCAGTAACATCCCCCGGCGGCCACGTGAACGCCGCCGAGCACGATGAAGCTGACCCCCGAGGCCTCGAGACGGTAGTCGTCCGGGATGTCGTCCACGTGCGGGTTGAGCTTGAAGAACTTCCCGTACCCGGCCTTGGCCTCGGTGCCGGTGCGCTCGGCGATGAGTTCCTTCATCCGGATGAGCGGCGTCCCTTCCTCGGGGTGGGGATGTCCCAGTGCAATGGCGAGGTTCGAGGTCGGGTCGGCGTCGATGGCGAGCACCTCGCGACCCGCATCCACGTAGCTCCTGGCCAACGCCGCCACCAGAGACGTCTTTCCCGTCCCGCCCTTTCCCGACACCGCGATCTTCATCCGTGCCGTACCGTCCTTCCCTCGATGGTCAACTCCCCGGGCACGGAGAGGCTACCGGCGCGAAGCGGGCCTGTCAAGTCCAAACCCCGTGAGCGAACGTCCTAACCCCAACAAAACCTTTGACTTTCGCAATCGTCGCTCCTATTATTCGTGCGAGAAGAGCCGCTCTCACGCGTCTACTCTGGAAGGGGAGTGGTGCAGGAGGTCGGTCCCATGCGATACGCTCGGTGTCTTGCGTTGGCGCTGGCGGCGTCGGCAATGTGCGTGCCGGGGTTTGCGGCCACGAAGGTGGAGATGAGGGAGTTCACGTGTCCGGTGGACGACACGACGTTCACGGCTCGGGCCCTGGTGGAGACGGATGCGTTCGGCGGCACCGACAGTGACTTCTGTCCCTGGCCCAAGGGGTCGTCCGGACTGCCGTACGGGGTCCAGGTGTGTCCGAAGTGTTTCTACGGGACACGGAACGACTATTTCAACCAGAAGCTCCCCGGGGACATCAAGGAGAAGCTCAAGACGGCGCTTGAGAAGTGGCGCACGGACCATCCCAAGGTGACGAAGGTGGAGGACCTGACGCCCGGACAGCGCTGGGAGCTGACCGCCGTCTGCGGGATGGTCAAGCACAACCACCCGCCGGTGATGGGGGAGCTGTGGCAGCGGGCGGCCTGGGCCACCCGACACCACGCCCTTCAAGGGGTGCACCTGGCCTTCGGGGACCCCATGTCGGCGTTCGAGATGATCGACGGGATGGCACTCGACCTCAAGGCGGAGCGGAACAAGACGAAAGCGCTGGAGCAGACCTTTCAGCTGGTCATGGCCTGTCACAGGGCCGGCGACGCGAAACGTCGCGACGAGTTCATCAAGGTCCTGGAGGGGAAAAACCCCGATGCGGAATCGACCGCACGGCTCGAGCGGCTCAAACAGGCGTTCGCCGACGAGGACGTCTATCTCCAGAGAATCATCGCCGCCTGGAACGAAGCCCTGGAGAAGGACCTCGTCAAGCCCGAGCACCAGCACGTCCTTCTTTACGTCATCGCCGACAGCACCCGACGACTCGGCAGGACCGAGGAGGCCGTCAAGCTCTACAACAAGGTGAAGGAGTCCGGGAAGATCCGTCCCGATATCCAGAAGATGTGTGACTTCATGATCAACTGGCTTTCGCCCGAGTGACGTTCAATGGACGAGGGAGAGTGAAATCGATGCTCAGACCGGTCGGTGTCATCGTGGTGGTGCTGGTGGGAGCCGTTGCGTTCGGACAACCCGCGGGACCGGGTGAGTTGATCTGTCCGGTGGACGGTTGTCATTTCCGTGTTCCCGTGGGTCAGCCCGGCGACCGTGCGGGCGGGACGGACAGTGACCAGTGTCCCCACGACCGGCAGGGCGAGACCCTTTCCAGCGCACTGATCGTCTGTCCACGGTGCAACTACGCCACGTCACGGGCGGAGTTCACCGCACCGGTGAGTGACGAGCAGCGACGACTCATCCTTCGTGCACTCGCGACGAGCCGGTACCGTGGGGTCACCAACGTCCTGACGGAGATACCCTCGTGGGAGCGGTTCCGACTTGCGGCGACGTGTGCGGCG
Organism: Planctomycetota bacterium; assembly: GCA_035530235.1. Taxonomy (GTDB): domain Bacteria; phylum Planctomycetota; class DG-23; order DATKVD01; family DATKVD01; genus DATKVD01. Next base: position 17,675 of record DATKVD010000027.1, read on the forward strand.
GCCCTGGGCAAGGAGAAGGAGCAGCTCAACTGCGTGGAGTTCGCGGCGTGGAGTGTCCGGGTCGAGTCGTGCAGGGCGGCAACCGTCGCCTACAGCTCACGGGAGCGCATGATCACGCCCATCCCCACGCAGCTCAACGAGTGGATGTCCACACGGGGGATCGGGGACGTCATCCGGGAGATCGTGGAGAAGTCGGCCGCCGCCGGGACGGCGGCCGAGAAGAACCGGCTCCTCCTGCATCTCGCGATGATGTACCAGCGTGCGGGATTCGCGGCGAAGCGCAACGAGGTGCTGCAGCAGCTGAAGCCGGCGGGCGAAGCCGACGCACTGCTCGCCGGGCGACTCGAACGGTTCAGGACACTCGTCGCCGTCGAGGCCGACTTCCAGCAGCAGGTCGTGATCCTGGCCCGCAAGCGTCTGGCGGGTGCCGAGACCCGCTGGGATCGGGCCACGCTGAACTACCTCCTGGCGGATGCCCTGCGACGGCTCAGGAAGGACGCCGAGGCCCTCGAGCAGTACCGCGCCGCACGGAAGCTGATGACCGAACCCACCCAGACCCGCCGGCTCACCGACCACTTCCTCAGCATGCTTGCACCCGGCGAACCCCTGCCGACGCCCGTCCCCGAAGAGAAAACCGGGGACGCAACGGCCCCCGCACCGACGGACGCGCCGAAGGAATGAAGCCGCCACGAGGATAGGGGCGTCGGTGCCGCGGCGTGCTGCAGAGGGAGTTCTCCCGCTCGACTTGCCGGCCGGCCTCCCTGGGGCTCAGATGAGTCCCCCCACCCTCGGGATGAAACCGGCCAGCCAGAACATGATGGCACGGATGAGCGTCGAACCCGCCGCGAACACGATCGCCGGGATCGGACCACAGTCATACGACCGCAGGATCACACAGTGGATCAGCAGTGTGCCCCACACCAGTCGGATGACCCGGGGGAGCCACTCCATCACGATCGGCATCGGAGGGGCCCCCGACATCTTCGAGGCGAGGAAGTAGAGCCCGGGGATGATCATGGCCAGACCGACGATCGCCCGGGCGGTCAGCACCGCCATGAACACCCCGGCAAAGCCGGGCGCGGCGGTGCCGAACATCGTTCCGGCGACGTTGCACACGACCACGTCCGTCAGGACGACGACCAGTGCCACAAGTCCCGCCAGAACGAACGACCACACCGACAGACCCTGAGGGTCGATCCCGAACCTGATGGCCGCCTCATTGTTGTACGGGATGATCCAGGTGAAGAAGACCATCCCGACGGCGAAGAAGATGAGGGCCTTTTTCAGGTTGTCGCCGGAGGGTGGGGCCTCGACGATGGCGCCGACGGCGTCCGTCGGGTGCAGGATCATGTCGGGGGCGGCCTTGAAGAAATCGAACTCCTCGTCTTCCCCCTCACCCTCGGCACCGCCCTCGTGCTTCTTGCCCGTCCGCAGGTGTGTGCCGCAGTGCACGCAGAAGATCGCCTCCGCGGGAATGAGTTTCTTGCAGTGGACACAGGGCTTGGTGGCCACCTCCGGCGGAATCTCGGGCGCCGCTTCAGCCTCGGCGGCTGCCGCCAGGGCCGCCGCCTGGGCCTCGGTTTCTTCCGGGGTCGGCACGTGGATGACCGCACCGCACCCCGGACACTTCCCTTTCTTGCCCGCGAACTCATCCTTGAGGTTGAGTTCACGTCCACAGTCACAGACGAACTTGATCGCCATTGACGTTCCCTCACTTGCTTTCCTGGAATCCCTGAATTGGAACACCAGCATATAAGAAGACGGGCGGCCCGTCAAGCATCGATTCTGACCCCCACGACCTGTCCCCCGGAGCCGTCCGGAGAGGGAAACCTTGAAACATGCTTGACGGTCTATAAGCCACGGGGTAAGATTGAAGAGGAGATTGTTTCCTTCACCGGGTGTGGGCCCCTCGGCGGCGGTGCCGGGGTCCCGGACCGGGCAGCATCGGGGGGATGTCATGACGGACATCGGCTCCATTCCCAAGGCGGCGGTTTTCAGGCTTTCGCTCTACCTGCGTGAGCTTGTCAAGTTCCAGAAGACGGGCGTCAAGACGCTTTCCTCGGCCGGGCTGGCGGCGGCGCTGGGCTTCACCGACGTCCGTGTGCGCAAGGACCTGGCCTATTTCGGACAGTTCGGCTACCCGGGCGTCGGATACAAGGTGGACGAGCTGATTGGGGAACTGAAGCACATCCTCGGCACCGACCGGACGTGGGACGTGGTGCTGATCGGATGCGGGAACCTGGGCAGTGCCCTCGTCGCCTACAAGGGCTTCCGCACGCAGGGCTTCAACATTGTGGGGGCCTTCGACGCGGACGCGAAGAAGGCGGGGAAAGCCCTCGGCGAGCTGACCATCCAGCCCATGACGAAGCTTGCGGAGACGGTGGCCCGGACGGGGGCACGCATCGCGATGATCAGTGTCCCGGCCGACCAGGCCCAGGCCGTTGCCGACCAGGCCGCGGGCGCCGGCGTCCGCGGCATCCTCAACTTCGCCCCCACCACCATCACCACCCCCGCGCACGTCGTCGAGAACTCCGTCGACCTCGCCATCCGTCTCGAGCAACTCACCTTCCAGCTTCGGTTCCTGATGCAGGACTCGGAGGACTGAGGCGGCTTCGGTCGCGGACTTTCCTTTGACCCCCGGATGCCCGTCTGGTATAATCTCTAACCGAAATTGACCTTGGGGAGAGGTGAGGAAACCATGCGCAGTGACAAGACGAAAAAGGGAATGGAGCGTGCGGCGAGCCGGTCGCTCCTCTACGCCACCGGGGTGACCCGATCGGGACTCAACAAGCCCTTCATCGGCATCGCCGACAGCACCACCGACCTCATTCCCGGTCACGTGCACATGGCGAGACTGGTGCGGCAGATCGACCGTGGGATCCACACGGGCGGCGGGACCGCGTTCCGCTTCGGCATCCCGGGGGTCTGCGACGGCATCGCCATGGGACACGTGGGGATGTTCTATTCACTCCCCAGTCGGGAACTCATCGCCGACATGGTGGAGGACATCACACAGGCCCACCAGCTGGACGGGCTGGTGCTGCTGACCAACTGCGACAAGATCACGCCCGGGATGCTGATGGCGGCGGCCCGACTTGACATCCCGGCGATCGTGCTCACGGCGGGTCCGATGCACTCGGGGAACCTGCGCGGACGGAGACTCTCCATGGTGCGCGACACCTTCGAGGCCGTCGGCCGCCGACAGGCCGGGAAAATCAGCGAGGCGGAATTTCAGGAACTCACGATGGCGGCCTGTCCCAACTGCGGGGCCTGTCAGGGGGTCTACACCGCCAACACGATGGCGTGCGTGACCGAGGCGATGGGGATGAGCCTTGCCGGCTGTGCCACGGGCCTCGCGGGATTCGCGAAGAAGGAGCGTCTGGCCTGCGAGACCGGCGAACGCATCGTGACGCTTGTGAAAAAGAACGTCACCGCACGTGACATCATGACCCGTGCCGCCTTCGAGAACGGCATCACCGTGGACATGGCCCTCGGCGGCTCGACCAACACCGCACTTCACATCCCGGCGATCGCCCACGAAGCGGGCATCGAGATCGACCTGGACCTCTTCGATCGCATCGCTCGACGGACACCCCACATCACGAATATCCGTCCGGGCGGGGAGCACTTCATGGAGGACCTGGAATACGCCGGTGGGATCCCGGCCGTCCTCAGACGACTCCTCGGCAAGCTCAAGGACAGTCCCACCGTGACGGGACCGTCCATCAAGCAGATCGCCCGGGCGGCCGAAATCATGAACGACGACGTGATTCGTCCGCTGAAGCGGGCCTATCACAAGGAGGGCGGCATCGCGGTGCTCCGGGGGAACCTCGCACCCGACGGGTCGGTCGTCAAGCAGAGCGCGGTGGTCAAGAAGATGATGACGTTCACCGGAAAGGCGGTCTGCTTCGACGGTGAGACGCCCGCGATGAAGGCGATCCTCGCCGGCAAGGTGAAACCCGGGATGGTCGCCGTCGTCCGCTACTGTGGTCCCAAGGGCGGACCCGGGATGCCCGAGATGCTCAGCCCGACCGGGGCCATTGCCGGCCTGGGACTGTCGGAGAAGGTCGCGATGCTGACCGACGGTCGGTTCAGTGGCGGCACGCGCGGACTGTGCATCGGTCACATCTCACCCGAGGCGGCCGAGGGCGGTCCCATCGGACTCGTGAAGAACGGCGACGTCATTACGATCGACGTCCCGAAGCGGAAGCTCGACGTGAAGCTCAGCGATGCGGAACTCGAGGCGCGGCGGAAGCGGTGGCGTCCGCGGGCACCGCACATCAAGACGGGGTACCTTTCCCGCTACGCGCATCTGGTGACGAGCGCCTCGACCGGAGCGGTGTTCAAGCTGCCCGAATAGAAGTGCCGATGAAGGTGAACGGACGGGAGCCTCACCGGTTCTCAGGCTTCCGCTCGCCTGCTCTCAGTACCCGGTGGTGTAATTGGCAACACAGGAGGTTTTGGACCTCCCATTCCAGGTTCGAATCCTGGCCGGGTAGCCATTCGACGCGCATCGAGCCCCGCCCTCGGCGGGGCTCGGTGCTTGCCCTTCGGCTCCGCTCCGGCCCCTGACGCCCCTCAATCCCGCAACTTTGGCCTTGACAAGCGTCCCCCGGCCGCCTATCCTTCTCGGGTTCTGAGAGTGCTGCAAGTCCAGAAGGTGGAGCAGCTTGGGTTCGCACGTGAGTTCCCGGGACCGTGTGTATGAGTGAAGACCGTCCTGCCGTCGCCGTGGTGCTTGCCGCCGGTCAGGGCGTGCGGATGAAGTCCCGGAGTCCCAAGGTGCTGCACGAGGTCTGCGGACTTCCGATGCTGGCGTTCGTGCTGGACGTCGTCCGCGACGCCGGTCTCACCGAGACCGTCGTGGTGATCGGCTACGGGGCGGACGAGGTCCGTGCGAGGTTCGCCGAGTGGGACCGGCCTCTGCGCTGGGTCGAGCAGACCGATCAGAAAGGCACCGGACACGCCGTCATGGTCACCGAGACGGCACTGGCCGACTTCGACGGCGACGTGGTGGTGGTCTGCGGGGACAACCCGCTGCTCTCGGCGGAGACGGTTCGGGAGGTGCTCGGACGTCACCGTGCGGAGGGGGCTTCCTGCACGGTGGTGACGGCGGAGGTCCCGGACCCGACCGGCTACGGACGGATCGTGCGGTCCACGGACGGCGGCGTCGAGAAGATCGTCGAGGAGCGTGACGCCTCCCAGGAGGAGAAGCGCATCCGGGAGATCAACTCGGGCAACTACGTGTTCGACGCCCGACGGCTCTTCGAGGCGCTGAAGGATATCGCCCCCGGCAACACGCAGCAGGAGTACCTGCTGACGGACGTGGTGGCGGTGCTGCGCGGCTCGGGTCGGAAGGTCATGTCTCACGTGGCGGCGGACGCGACGGAGGTGCTGGGGATCAACAGTCGTCGGCAGCTTGCCGAGGCCGGGAGGATCCTCCAGGAGCGCATCCAGTCGCGACTGATGGACGAGGGCGTCACCATCGCCGACCCACAGAGCACGTTCATCGGTCCGCGGGTGGAGGTGGGTCGTGACACCGTGATCCTGCCGTTCACGGTCATCGTGGGACCGAGCCGGATCGGGTCGGACTGTCGCATCGGTCCGTTTGCGTACGTCCGGGCGGGTTCAACGGTGACGGACGGCTCGGAGATCGGCGGCTTCAAGGAGACCGGGGCTTGAAAGACCACAAGATGCAGATCTTCGCCGGCAGTGCGAGTCAGGAGCTGGCCGGAGAAATCGCCGACTACCTCGACATGGACGTCTCGGTGATGACGATCGGACAGTTCCCCGACGGGGAGACGATGGTGAAGGTGGAGGCGGACGTCCGCGGGGCGGACGTCTTCCTGGTGCAGTCCACCTGTCCTCCCGTCAACGAGAACCTGATGGAACTGCTCATCGTCCTGGACTGTCTGAGACGGGCCTCCGCGGCACGCATCACGGCGGTGATCCCCTACTTCGGGTACGCCCGGCAGGACCGCAAGGACGAGGGACGCGTGCCCATTACGGCGAAGCTGGTGGCGAACCTCATCACCATTGCCGGGGCCGACCGGGTCCTCACCATCGAACTGCACGCCGCTCAGGTCCAGGGGTTCTTCGACATCCCCGTCGACCACCTCTACGCCGGTCCCGTGGTGAAGGAATACCTTCAGAAGAAGAAGATCACCGACATGGTGGTGGTCAGTCCGGACGTGGGAGGCAGCAAACTGGCCCTGGCCTATGCCCAGCGCTTCGGGGCGGACCTGGCCATCATCGAGAAGGAACGTGTGGGCAGCAGCGAGGTGAGGACGAGCTTCCTCATCGGCGACGTGAAGGGCAAGAACGCCGTGATGGTGGACGACATGATCACCACGGGCGGAACCATCGCCTCGGGGGCGGAGGTGCTGAAGGCGCACGGTGCGAAGGACATCTACGTCATGGCGACGCACGGGGTGTTCTGCGGGCCGGCGCACGAGCGACTCCTGAGCGGTGTGTTCAAGGAGGTGGCGGTCACGAACACGATTCCGGTGGACGAGAAGTGGCGTCAGGACGGGATCACGGTGCTCTCGGTGGCCCCACTCCTGGGCGAGGCGATGAGACGCATTCACCGCAACGAATCGGTGAGCAGTCTCTTTGACGAGAGGGCCGGTGTCTAGCCGGGTTTAGGTGGAGTGGACCTGAGTCATGAAAGCAGCGGTCATTCACGCGGAAGCACGCACCCAGAGGGGCACTCGGGCCTGTCGACGACTGCGCAGACAGGCGATGATTCCCGGTGTCGTCTACGGTCACGGTGAGGAGGGCGTCTGGATCGCCATGGACGCCCACGACCTGGTGCTGAGTCTGCACACGGGGGCCCACGTCTTCGACCTGAAGGTGGAGGGGAGTCCCGACGAGAAGGTGCTGGTCAAGCAGGTCCAGTATGACAGTCTGGGCGACACCGTCATTCACGTGGACCTGCAGCGCGTCACACTGACGGAAACCGTCGAGGTGGCGGTGCCCATCGTGCTGGTCGGACACGCCATCGGATCGGTTCACAAGGGTGTGCTCGACCAGCCGCTCAAGGTGCTGCACGTCTCCTGTCTGCCGACCGACATCCCCGACGACATCCG
>DATKVD010000028.1:0-2288 GCA_035530235.1 Planctomycetota bacterium
CTTGTCCGTGATCGCGACCTTTGCCCCCGGCAGCGTCTTCACCGTCAGCGTCCACTTGACGGAATAGAAGCTCTTGGGCGAGGTGATCTTCCACAGGACGTCGTTATAGGCGGCGCCGCCCTCGAAGACGCAGTCCAGCAGCACGTGCCGCTTGCTCCAGTAGCCCCCGTCCACGATGAAGGTGTGATAGCGTTCGTCGTTTCCGGTGCGGACGATCCTGCAGCGGACGAAGTGATGGTTCGAACCCTTGCCGTAGTAGTCGCTGAAGCGCACGTTGCACAGGTTCGAGATGAGCGTGCAGTCCCTGTACCAGACCGGCAGACAGGTGTCGGCCTTCGCGGGCTGTCCGTGGGTGACGACGCACGCGATCTGGCTCGTCTTGTCGTCGAGCGCCTCCACCTTGAAGGTCGTGTCGCGGCAGACGAGGTCGGTGATGGTGTCGTCGGAGAAGAACTCGGTGCCGCGGGCCTGTGAGCCGCCGCGGTTCGTGATGACGACGAGGTTGTCGTGGTAGAGCAGGTTGTCGCGTTTCTGGCCGCCCTTGTCGTAGTTGGTGACGCGCAACCCGTTCATCGAGTCCTGGTCGCCCCAGCCCTCCTTGTTCCGGCGGCTTCCGGTGTCGATGCCTGCGAGGTGGATGAGGTTGTGGTGGATGTGCACGTTCTGGGTGCCCCATCCGAAGCCCTGGACGTTGACGCCGGTGCCGAAGATGCGGTTGTGATGGGCCTCGCCCTCGTCCTTCCACGGAGCCATCGCGAAGGAGTTGACCGACCAGCTGTCCACGTAGATCTCGTTGTGGTTGAGCTGGTTCGGGCCCAGGATGCCCATCTGCCGGGTGCGCTTCACCAGGTTGTGGTGCACGCGGTAGTGGGTCCCCTTCTGTCCCAGGAAGCTGAGCGACCGCACGGCGGCCCCGTGACGGTTGCGGATGACGCACCCGCGGTCGAGAAACACACAGTGGTGCACCTCGACGTCGTCACCGGCGCCGCGGAAGCGCATGCCGGTGTTCTGGGGCGTCCAGTAGTCCACCGTCACCCCGGCGACGTGGACCTTTCCGACGTCACGCATGTAGACGGGGATGAAACCGGTCGATTCGCTGTTGCCGGTGTTGTTGCCCTTGCCTTCGCGGATGACGCCGTTCACGAGCGTGAACCCGGACTGCCCGAAGTTCTTGACCCCGACCGCGCCCTTGTTGACGTAGCTCATCCACGGGTCGTCGAAGGTCTCCTTCGGAATCGTCTCGTTATGATAGGTGACGGTGCGGCCGTTCAGGTCGAGCGTGATGTTCGGAGCGGCAACCTCGATGGCGGTCCCGTCGGCGGTGATATCCTCGGTGAGGACGTAGGTCGTATTCGGTTTGTCGAGGAGGTAGGGCGGCCCGGGAAGGTCGCCCGGCACGTGGAGCATCCCGGCCGGCGCCTTGGGCGTGAAAGTCATGAGCGGCGAGACGATGCGGTTTCCACGCTCGTCCACCGAGACCATGCGGAAATAGTGGAGCTTGTCGGGCGTCAGGTCCTTGAGGGTATGAACGTGCAGGTAGAAGTAAGGCTCGCGGCCGGCGTGCAGGGCCCTACTGTTACAGGCCGGCGTCCAACCATACTCGACGTGTGTTCGAGCCGGGAGGTTCGTCTCCCAGGCGATCACGGCGGACGTTTCGGAGGCGTGAACCCAGTCGCCCCCTTCGACGGGCTTCAGCTCCTTGCCGAAGAGGTCGTAGACGAGCGGCTCCTTCTCGGCGCCGAAGTGTGCCCTGCAGAACCAGTCCCACAGTTCGTGCACTCTCTCGGGGGACGTGTCATGCCTCATCTCCCCCAAGAGTTTCGCCGCAAGGGCTGGGGCGTGCCCGGGATCCAGGGGCGAGGTCGCGGGGACCTCGGCCACGCACAGACACAGCACGGCCGCGGCAAACGTCGCGAGAGCCCATCGACGGCAGCGTTTCATCCGCGTCATCTTCCGCTCCCGACGGCAGTCGAACAGTGATGGACTTGTGCGGGACCTGGAGAGGCCTCACTTATGAGTGCCCTTCGATGGATGCATCTTCCGGCTTTTCCTGGTCCTCGGCGTGCGCCGGGGACGCGAACCGGTCCCAGTCGGCCTTCTCCGTTTTCGAATAGTGGGGGACGGTCCGGAGTACGTGCTCTTCGAGGACGGCCACCGCAAAGAAGCCCAGGTAAATGAGCAGGAGCGCCGGCACACCGACCAGGCTCAGGAGGATCTCCTTCGGACGGGGACGACAGGCACCGGCGACGACCGGCAGCACCCCGGCCACCGGCAGCGCGGCGACCACC
>DATKVD010000029.1:0-10159 GCA_035530235.1 Planctomycetota bacterium
CCGGCGAAACTTGAACAAGGCATATTCTTGTCTGACATCTGACAGGCAAGAATGCCTGTCCTCCTCATCCTTCTCCCTCAGCGGATCTCCATGACGGCGGCGACGACGCTGCGTTTGAAATCGTACGGGTCGAACCACGCGGGCCGGTCACGCTCGTTCACCCGGACGCGGTCGGTTGCTCCCGCCAGGAGGGCTTCGGCCTTCGCCGTCTCGTCGGGCTTCCGGCCGGTGCGCCTGTTCGATTGTATCAGATCGTCGAGCGTCTGGTAGAGGTAGAAATCTTCGGCGCCCTCGCGACAGCGCTCGAACCGCAGCGTCGTGTAGAGCCCCTCCCGGCCGTAGAGGATCATCGACGTGTCGGGCTCCCGGCCGTCCAGGTCGAAGAACTGGTACCCGTGCAGGATGTTCGTGTGCCACTGCCATCGTGCGGCGACGCCCTTCCGGTATTCACTCCACTGGTACATCCCGAACGACCAGCGTGACGTCCCCTGGTTGTAGATGTGGACCTTGCGACCGAGCTTTCTGGCCTCGTCGAGCACGGTCTCGTCGTGGTTGTTGAGGTTGCTGACGGCGAGGTTCTCGAAGAACCGCTGGTGCCAGTAGAGCATGTCGTTCCTGTCCGTCGGCCGGGTGCGGAAGTGGACGCTGTAGGAGCCGAGGGGCTCGAGGGTGTCGGGGAAGCGCTTGTGGATGCGGTCGATGAGCTTCATGAATTCGAGCTGCCGCTCGGCCTCCTCCCTGACGCGGGTCTCGTCGCACATCTTGTAGAAGAGCACCGGCCAGGCGTTGGCCCGGGCGTGGGCGTCGAGTGCCTCGAACGCCCGCATCATCGCGGTCTCGAAGTCGAGCCCGCTCTGCTGTTCGGTGCGCCGGCCCGGACTTCCCTTCTCGTACCACCCGTGCAGGTTGCGGAAGTTCGTCCCGTGGTCGCGGATGCCCCGCGTGAAGCCGTGCTTCCGGCAGAGGGCGAAAAACCGGTCGGCCTCCGCAAAATCGATCTCGGGCCGACCGTCCTTCCACCCGGTCACCGTGAACGTCGGCTCCTCGACCAGTGCGTTCATCCCGTAGTCGCGCATCAGGACCAGCGTCTCCTCGAGGTATTTCTCACGGTCCTGGGCCGACATCAGCAGTCTCGGCGGATAGAGCCCGTACATCCCCATCAGAAATTCGGTCTCGCGCCTGAGCGTCACGTCGTGGACGGTGAGCGCGATGGGCACGGCGCGAATGGTCATTCTCCTCGCGTCAAGCAGCACGAACACCGGGCGGTACGTTCCGGGCCTCGCGTTCTCAGGGACCTTGAACGTGACGATGAACTGTCGTGTGAGGTCCTTCGGCATGTTCAGCGTTCCGGCCGGCAGGAGATGGCTCGGTGTGATGTGATATGCGATGCTGCCTCGACGTGACGTCCCGTATCGAACGGACCAGACCGTCACGGGAAGCGCCCGCAGCTCTTTGGGCCATTCCACGCGCACGGTGCATGTGCCGAGGTCCCTGGTCGGCCGGATTGCGACCGATACCGACTCATACTCGCCCCTCAGCGCTTCGGCGGTCAGTCTCAGCTCCGCGGGGTCGGGCGGGTCCTTCGGGACCGAGTTCGGGGTGATTTCGTCCTCGATCTTCACCGGCCATGCGACGAGCGATTTCGGCGCCCACGTGGCGGGGGGCGTGTATTTCGGCGCCGGGGGATCGAGACAGCTGGCTTCCGTGCGGAACTCCCCGGCGAGGGTGGCGATCTGCGCGTCGGTCCACCTGCGGCCGGCGGGGTCGTCCGCGCGACAGACGGCGAGTGCCGCGATCCGGCTCCCCCACACGACGTCCGCTTCGAAGCGCAGCTTCAGCCCGTCGGCACCCGCGTCGAGAGTGAACCGCACCGGCTTCGTGATCTCCGGGAGCATGTAGGTCTCCCAGATGTCGACCCCGACGGGCTCGACGTCCTCGAAGCGGAAGAGTGCGGTGCTTTTTCCGTCGGGCCGCCTCTCGGACCACACGACCTTGCCGCCCGAGAGGATCCTGCGCTCGGCGTGCCTGGCCTGCTCCTGTCCCCAGTAGCCGCAGTTCTCGAAGAAGGCGAGGACGTCGTATCGTCCGGGCGGGAGGTCGATCCGGAAGGTGCAGCCGCCGGCCTCGACGAAATCGCGCGTGAGCACGGGTCCGAACGTCGTGTCGCGCGCGGCGGAGCGAATCTGCGGGATGCCCCCCTCCCAGCCGAACCGCCGCTCGGGCGTGTACGACGTCTCGCGGCCGACCGCCGTCCACCCCGCCATCACCGCCTGGCTCTCGGGACCGAAGTCGAACGCCCACACCCCCTCGGGCCGCGGCTCACCCCTCACGAACCGGATGTGATCGAGGACGATCGTCCCGGTCTGCGGGACGTTCCCGAACTTCAGGTCGAACCGCATGATCTTCGACGGGTCGATGTTGAAGTTGAGGTCCTTGTTGCGTCCGCCCGCTTCCCCACGGAAGAGACCGTGCACCGGGATGCGGATCTGTCCCTTGCCGGGGGCGAGCTTGGGGTAGGCGTTATGACGGTTCCAGTAGGTGGCCTTCTGGCGCCAGGCCTCGTCGCCGATGTGCACACCCGCCCCGACCGGGAACGCGTTCGGGTTGAAGACGTCGATGACGAGGGTGTCGAATTTCGACCAGTCGCGCAGCTCCTTCTTCCGTCGGATGTAGACGGGGTAGGGTTTCCCCTGCGGGTCGAAGGTGATCTCGAGGGCGTGTTCGCCGTGGGTGACCCCGGGGCCTTCGATGAGCTTCGCGTCCCGGCCCGCGATGACCTCCCAGTCGGCGATCTCGCCCTCGGTCTCGAAGCTGTTGACGATCGTGACCTCGTCGGCCGGGAGTGTCGATGCGGCAAGGAGTACCGCGACCATGACGGCGAGACGCCTCATTCGATTCCCCTCGACTCAGTAGAGGAGGTCAGACATTCCTGTCTGACACGAACACCAAGGATCGTGACAGGCAAGAATGCCTGTCCTCCTATCTGACTTTCGCCGGCATCGCGCCGATGCCCTCGAGTTCGGGAGCGGTCGGTGTGAATCCCTCGCGGATGTAATTGATCAGCGCATCTGTTGTGTATCGCTTGTCGTGTGCGCCGTTGAGCTTCAGGAGTTCGGCGATCGCGTGTTCCGACGTGCCGGGTCCGCCGAGCGACTTGTCCCACGCCGCGAGATTGCGGTGTCGGTCGACAAACTTCGGGTCGGCGATGATATCCTTCCCGCCCGGGCCCGGGCGGATGACGTCGACGGGGTTCCGCGACCGCGTGATCCATACATAATAAGGAACGGCGACTTTCCCATCGGGGTATCCGTAGAAGCAGTTGCCGTCCGACGTGATCTGGTTGGGTGCGGGGTCCGACAGGCCGATGCCGTAGTTCTCGGAGGTCGTATCGCTGTCGACGAGCAGGTTGTTCCGCGCGACGCACGTGCCGGTGAACTTGTTGCCGCGTCCCTCGGTGAGGATGAGCATGGGCGTCGCCCCGCCCGCTTTGGACGCGTAGACGGTGTTGTTCCGCACGATCACCGTACCGGGGTGGACCGAGAGATTCGTATAGAGCGTGCCCGTCCCGAGGACGATGTTGCGCTCGATCGTGACGGCCTTGCCGCCGATGACGTGATTGCATTCGGGGTCGTCCGCCTCGAACACACACCCGCGCACGGTCTTCCCGTCACCCATGTGGACGGAGTGGGGGTTGGGGCCGTCGGCGAAGACGTAGCAGTCCTCGACGTCGGCGTCGCCGTTCCACGAGGAGCTGATGAGGACGAGACAGTTGTGGACGGCGGTGTGGAAGAAGGACCGGGACACTTTCTGTCCGGGTCGGGTGAAGCTCGACCAGGCGGCGTCCTCGAAGACACAAGCCTCGACGGTGAGGTTCGTGACCATCGTGCGGACCTGTGCCGGTTTCCCCTCCCCGTCGAAGGTGCAGTGGGTGATGGTGCGCCTGCCGGTGGGGGCCTCGCCCCCGCAGTTCACCAGCAGCAGGTAGTTCTGCTTCCCGGTGGGTGCACGGAAGTCACAGTGCTCGAAGAGGAGGTCGTTCGCGTCGGGCATCCCTGAAAACGTGAAGGACAGGTCGCCCGAGCGCGTGAAGGTCGAGTGTCTCACGCGGCAGTGTGTGTCGGCGTCGGCCCGCGAGCCGAACCGACAGTCGCCGAGTCCCGAGAAATCAACACGCTCAAACTGAACCGACACGCGACCGATCGGGCCCGTGACGAATGCCCCGCCCGGCTTCGTCGACGTCACCGTCGCCCGGGCCTGCTCCGACCCGACGAACTGCACCGACACCCGGTCGAGACGCTTCGCACCGAGCGCGAGGGTATGTCCCGCCAGGTCGAGCACCGCCCCCGGCTGGAGTCGAAGCTCGGTGCCGCCGCCGAGCGCGACGTCGCCGTCCAGCGTCACGCGTGTTGCGATAACGAGCACGTGACCGGCGCGGGCATCGGGCACTTCGCCACCCCACGTCCTCGCGTCGCCCCACGGCCCGTCGGCCACCGATGTGAACGTGGCGCCGTGAACCCCCGCCGAAACCGTCAGGAAAAGCAGGAGAAAGACCGGTCGTCTCATGCGCCAATCCTCCCGCACGTTCGTGTGCCGCGGTTATGTAGTATCGTCTGCAGGTGATTTTTGCACGGAAAAAGCTTGCATACAGCCCCCCGTGAAGCACACCCTTTGTGATGACGCGACGGACTTTCCGACAAACCCGACGAGGAGCAGCAATGGGCAAACGACCCGCTGCGGACGGACCGAACGTGCTGCTCTTTTTCTGCGACCAGCTCCGTCGCGACGCCCTGGGTGCTTACGGCAACGAGCACGTCCACACCCCGAACCTGGACCGGCTGGCCGACGGCGGCCGCACCTACGAGCGGGCCTACACGCCGGTGCCGGTGTGCATCCCCGCGCGGCACTCGCTCTTGACGGGCCATCGTCCGAAGGTGCACGGCTACTGGTCCAACAACGAGTGGCCGATGGATGCGCGCGTCCCCACCTTGCCGCGCATCCTGCGCGACGCCGGGTGGATCACCCAGGCCGTCGGCAAGATGCACTTCATGCCGCCACGGTCGCACCACGGCTTCGAGCGCATGCAGCTCATGGAGGAGACCCCCACAACCCGCGAGGAGGACGACTACCTGCTCTATCTCAAGTCGGTCGGGCTCGGGAACGTGCAGCACCAGCACGGCGTGCGGCATCTGCTCTATCAGCAGCCGCAGCGCTCGCTCCTTCCGGAGGAGCACACCGGCAACCACTGGGTGGCCGACCGGACGATCGAGTTCCTGCGTGCGAACGCCGGGCGCCCGTTCTTCTGCTGGTCGAGCTGGATTGCGCCCCATCCGCCCTACAACACCGTGGACAAGTGGGCCGATTTCTACGACGCCGACCGGACCGCGAAGATGCCGATGCCGCTCTCACACCCGGACGAGGTGCTCTCCGAGCACGTCCGGCGGATGCGTGAGCTGAACGACGTCGACGGCGGCACGGACGAGCGGCGCATCCGCCGGCTCAAGCGCATCAAGGCCTGCTACACCGCGCAGGTGTCTCACGTGGACGAGCAGGTGGGCCGGATTCTTGGGGCGCTCGACGAGCTGGGACTTTCGGACAACACGCTCGTCATTTTCACCGCGGACCATGGGGAGATGCTGGGCGACCACACGGCGTGTCAGAAGTCGTGCTCGTACGAGGGGGCGTGGGGGATCCCGATGATCCTGCGCTGGCCGAAGGTGATTGGCGCGGGTGAGCGGTCGCGGGCGTTCGCGACGCTGCTCGATGTGCTGCCGACGTGTCTCGACGCGTGTGCCCTGCGTGCTCCGGCGTTCGAGGTGCCGCTGCCGGGGTCGAGTCTCATCGACGGCCGCGAGGTCGACCGACGCGAGTACGTCTTCGCCGAGGAGAACGCCCGTGAGTCCCGCTTCCTCGCGGTGCGCGACGACCGGTGGAAGCTCACCTACTGGTTCCGCGACGGGTTTACCGAGCTCTGGGACCTCGAGAACGACCCGAACGAATTCCACAACCTCGCACTCGGCGACATGGACCTCGAGACCGAGCGGGCGTTCGGACGGCTCCGTGAACAGCTTTACCGCTTCGAGCAGCGGTGGGGTCCGGCCGCGGTCGGGCACGACCTGCCGAACTTCGGCATGGGACCGGTGCCCTGGAAGACGCGCAACGGGCAGTTCCCCTCGTGGCCGCCCAGCCTCATCGACCCCGCCGAGGTCGCCGCACTGAACGATTTCGACGACGAGATCCTCCGCGCGGTCGAGAAGGAGCCCGACGTCCGGCTCGCCGACCTCGACCTCGACTGGTGGGTCGAGCACGGGGGGTCGAAGACGCTCGTCGACCGCGTGAGGAAGGGAAAGACCGCCTGAGGCGGACCGTCGCCCGCGTGGGATTGGCGATTTCGGGTTTGAATCGCGACCGTCCTTTCCGTTAGAATGACGGCGGTGCGTGCACCGGGCTTTCGGCCGGATGCCCGGCGGCACCCACGGGGGGAGAGCACATGACGACTGAACCCGACACCGTCGAGACCCCTCAGCCGCCCCACCCCACCTCGCCCGGAAAGCTCCTCGCGTTCTCGTCGAGGTACCTGCTCCGCTGGGTCCTCTACGCCCTCCTCATCGGGACGGCCGTGGGGACGGTCTCGTTCGCGTTCGAGTGGACGCTCTACCACCTGCGGGTTCTCATCTCTCACACGTGGCTGTGGGGGCTGCCGGTTGCCGGCGGGCTCATGGCGGCGGTGCTCATCCGGTGGGAGAAGCGGGTCGCCTGTGACGGGGTGCAGGTCTACATCGACGCGGTGAGTCTGAAGGGGACGTGGCCCGGCATCCTTCTTCTGCCGCTCAAGTTCCTGGCGTCGGTGATCACCCTGGCGACGGGGGGCAGTGGGGGACGCGTGGGTCCGGTGGTGCTGATGGGGGGAAGCTTCGGGTCGTTCGCGTCGAAGCTGACGGGGGCACACCATCCGTCGGACCGTGCGACGGCGACGATGTGCGGAGCGGCGGCGGCGGTGGGGGCACTCATGCGGGCCCCCCTGGGCGGGGGCATCTTCGCCGCCGAGGTGCTCTACCCCAGTTCCATCCGGTACCGCGGGCTCTTCCCGGCACTGCTGTCGAGCACGGCGGGGTACCTGGTGCGCAAGTTCTTCTTCCCGGAGGTGTGGCCGCTGGAACTCCTGGAGGGGTACGTGTTCAGTCCCAGGGAACTGCTTCCGGTGTTCGCGGTGGCTATCCTGGCGGGACTGGCGGGCCTGGGCTTCACGCTGCTCTACCGGGCGGTCGAGGCAAGGGCACGACAGATGCGACAGGTGGCGTGGCTGACCCCGGCGGCCGGGGCGCTCCTCGTCGTCGTCTTCGGGTGGATCACTTATGCACTGGGGGCCGAGGGCACCGAGATCATGGGCACCGGCGAGCACGTCTTCAAGCTCGCCATCGACCAGAAGCTGTCACTGATGCTGCTCGTGGTGATCCTCGTCTTCAAGGCGCTCGCCACCGTCACGACGGTCGCGAGCGGCGGCAGCGGGGGCCTCTTCTTCCCGTCGGTGCTCCTGGGGGCACTGGTGGGGGCGGCGCTCTCGAACGCGCTCGGCGCCCTGCAGGCACTGCATCTGGGTCTGGTGTCGGCCGCGATGGCCGCCAGTCTGGCGGCCGTCGTCAACGTACCCATCGCCGCGGCCGTCATGATGATCGAGATCTTCGGCGTCGGCTACGGCGTGCCCATTATCCTGGGCGCGGTCGTGGGGTTCATGATCGGCCGGCCCGGCGTCATCTATCACTACGGCCGGCTTCACATCAAGACCATCGAAGAGGAAGACTGACCGGCTTCTCTTGTGCGAGGTGGATCATGGCTCGGATTTACGATGATATCACGCAGACCGTGGGCAACACGCCGCTCGTGCGTCTCCGTCGGCTGGCCGAAGGCGCGCGCGGCACCGTGCTCGCCAAGCTGGAGTTCTTCAATCCGCTGTCGAGCGTGAAGGACCGCATCGGCGTGGCGATGATCGACGCCGCCGAGCGCGACGGAAAGATCGGCGAGGGTACCACCATCGTCGAGCCCACGAGCGGCAACACCGGCATCGCGCTCGCGTTTGTGTGCGCCGCGCGCGGATACCGCTGCATCCTCACCATGCCCGAATCCATGAGCATCGAGCGCCGGAAGCTCCTCCGGGCGCTCGGGGCCGAGATCGTCCTCACCCCCGCCAGGGAGGGCATGCCCGGCGCCATCGCCCAGGCCGAGAAACTGGTGAAGGCGACCCCCGGCGGCTTCATGCCCCAGCAGTTCAAGAACCCCGCCAACCCCGAGGTCCACCGGAAGACCACGGCGGAAGAGATCTGGCGCGACACCGACGGCGGGATCGACGTCTTTGTGGCGGGCGTGGGCACCGGCGGCACGCTCACCGGCTGCGCACAAGCGCTCAAGGAACGGAAGCCCGACGTGAAGGTCGTCGCGGTCGAGCCGAAGGGCTCGCCGGTGCTCTCGGGCGGCAAACCGGGTCCCCACAAGATCCAGGGCATCGGCGCCGGGTTCGTCCCGGACGTCCTCGATACCTCCCTCATCGACGAGGTGATCCAGGTGGACGACGAGGACGCGTTCGACACCGCGCGCCGGATGGCCACCGAGGAGGCGATCCTGTGCGGGATCTCCTCGGGGGCGGCGACGTGGGCGGCGCTCCAGGTCGCACGCAGGCCCGAATCCGAGGGCAAGACGATCGTCGTCATCATCCCGAGCTGCGGTGAGCGATACCTCTCCACCGCGCTCTTTGCCCATCTGGGAGAATAGGAGAGGGGGGCTCCTGCTCCCGTGTGATAGGCGCGTGCCTTTCCGAATAGGAGGCCAGACATTCCTGTCTGGCATCGATCAGTAAGTGACAGGCAGGAATGCCTGTCCTCCTGTTTCCTTTCCGGGAGTGGAACCACCAGCTCATGCCTCGTGCCATCGGACTTCTCTCAGGCGGACTCGACAGCATCCTCGCCGTGCGTCTGCTCGTGGACCAGGACGTCGAGGTGCTCGCGGTCAGTTTCGTGACGCCCTTCTTTGGAAGTGAGCGTGCGGAGCGTGCCGCGGCCGCGCTCGGCGTGCCCTTCCGCGCCGTCGACATCACCGAACCCCACCTCGAGATGGTCAAGCATCCCAAGCACGGCTACGGGCGGAACATGAACCCGTGCGTCGACTGTCACGCCCTCATGCTCCGGACCGCCGGGGGACTGATGGACGCGGAGGGGTATGACTTCCTGTTCACGGGCGAGGTGCTGGGCGAGCGGCCGAAGAGCCAGAACCGCACCGCGCTCGACGTCGTCGCGCGGGAATCGGGGTACCCGGACCTCGTGCTGCGTCCGCTTTCGGCGAAGCTGCTGCCCGAGACGCGACCCGAACGCGACGGGCTCGTCGACCGCGAGCGCCTGCTCGACATCCACGGACGCTCCCGGAAAAGGCAGATGGCGCTCGCGGAGACATACGGCATCACCGACTACCCCACACCCGCGGGCGGGTGTCTCTTGACCGACCCCGGGTATTCGAGGCGGCTCAAGGAACTCCTGGCCCGCGACCCCGACGCCCCCGCCGACGACGTGAGGCTGCTCGCGGTGGGGCGGCACCTGAGGCTTGCCCAAGACACCAAGCTCGTCCTCGGGCGGAACCAGGCGGAGAACGAGAAGCTGGAGGGGCTCCTCCGGCCGGGAGACGTGAAGCTGCTGGTCCGCGGCTTCCCGGGACCCACGGGGCTCCTTCGCGGACCCGCCGATCAAGAACTCAGGCGTCTCGCCGGCGCCATCTGCGCCCGCTACAGCGACGCCCCCTCAGGCGAAGAGGTCCCCGTCCACTTCTTCACCGGCGACGCCGAAGAAGAGTTGAGCGTCGTCCCCGCTGCCCCCGAAACCATCGAGCCGCTCCTCATCTGATCCCCCGACTCACCGCCGTCGGGCTGTCATTCTGAGTCCCGATGTATCGGGACGAAGAATCTGGCTTGGAGTGCGGGATCGCCCCCGTCTGCCGGGCCAGATTCTTCGTCGCGTTGCTCCTCAGAATGACAGGCCTGATTCTGTTTGCCCATGGTTGTCGAGTCTGGCATAATGCCCCGGAACGCGACCGTGCACGGCGGGAAGGAGAGGGCATGAACATCATCCTCGTCATCATCGACACGCTGCGGTACGACGCTATCGGGGTGAACGGGAGCGAC
>DATKVD010000030.1:0-4324 GCA_035530235.1 Planctomycetota bacterium
GAGGATGCGGTTCCAGCCCTTCCTGAGCGAGACGGTGACGCGCGGGTTCCCGGGCGTCTCACCGATCCGCAGCCGACGGTGCTCCTGGTGTCGCGTGAACATCCAGACCGCGGCGCCCGTCCCGCTGTGGGGCTTCACGCCCCGGAACACCTCCTCGCCGTTCACGAGCATCTTCATGGGCCCGGCGTGTCCGATGACGAACACCACCTCGCCCGCGCGCTCCGAGTGGACATATGCGTGGGCGTAGAACACTTTCTCCTTCACCTTGCCCAGCACCTTGGTGACGGCGTAGAGTCCGTAACGGTCTTCGCACTCGTTCTGGGGGGCCCAGAACATCTTGTCGTTGATTTCCTGCTCGGTGGGGACGGTGAACGGTTTCCATTCGAGCGCGTCCACCTTGTCGCCGGCGCTCGGCTGCACGGCCGCTTCGCCTTTCAGGAAGTCCTTGTCCAGATCCGCCGCGCTTTCCGCGTCAAACGGGCCCAACAGCAGCCACCGTCGGACGTAGCCCCTCGGAATCGCGAGCGCCCCGTCGGGCGTATCGCCCTTCGGCCGGTCCGCCGCCGAGTGGAGCCCCTTGACGACGCAGCCCACCGCGGTGCGGCTCCAGGTGACGGGCGGCGTCGCCTCCGGGTAGCGTCCGGTGCCGTCGTGACGCCAGCCGGTCGGGAACTCCGCACCCCACGCACACGCCGCCGCCACGCACAACACCCCAGGAACCGTCGCCCTCTTCCATCGCATGCGTTGTGCTCTTCCTCAGAAATCCGGTTGCTGTGTAGAAAACATCGCCCTCAACCACGGGGAGGAGGTCAGACATTCCTGTCTGACAAGCTTGCGGGACGGCACGACCCCGATGCATCGGGGTCCTCCTGCATGTTTTCTACAGAGCAAAACCCGGTCTCGTTGACGGGCCCCGCGGCGGCCCGCGAAGGAGACTATACGCTGCACGGCGCGTCCCGTCAAAACCAAAACCCCCCGCCGGCGGAACCGGCCGCTAGCGACGACGCCCCGGGGCGTCGGGCCCAGGTCAAACGCCCCTGACCTGCTGCAAGTAACGCCTTGCATAAGACATCGACAGTTGCTACCATCAACGATGAGGGCTCGGCAGTGACGGTTTCGTGAGCAAACTGGAGCGCCGACTCGCCCGGCGTCTCCGCCCACTCCCCATCGGCCGACCCCGTACGAAAAAACGGTGACTGTCCTGCTTTTCTGCTTTTTTTCATGGGAGAATGATCCTACTATCGAGCAGCGGCCACATCAACTATGGAGGGAGCAATGAAGCGGACTTCGGTTGTGACATTGATCGTGTGCGCCCTGCTGGCAGGCGTAGCTCGCGCCGAGACGAAGTCGTGGGGCTGGCGAGGCGACGGGACGGGACTCTTTCCCGACGCGACCCCTCCGGTCAAGTGGGGCCGCGTGTCGAAGACGCTTGCGGAACTCACCACGCAGGCCGAGAAGCCCAAAGGCGACGAGCCCGGAAAGAACGCCGCATCGCTCGGCAACATCCCGGAATGGGCCGTCCTCGGACCCTTCCCGTACGATCCTGAGATGACCAAGAAGGACCTGCTCGAGAAGGAGTTCATCCCTGACGAGACCGCGCTGCGCGGCGACGTCGGCGCTAAGGTCGGGGGCTCCGAGTGGAAGAAGATCCCATCCACCGGGGCGCAGCTCAACCTCGGCCTCCACTACAAGGACATGTCGTCGAAGGTCTTCTACGTCCACGCCTACCTGCACTCGAAGGAAGGCGGACGGCTGCGCCTGCGCCTCTTGGGGCCGACGTGCCGGTATTGGATGAACGGCGAACCGATCCTCAGCCTCGATGAGAAGTCGCTGCGGTTCATGGACGTGGAGGTCGAGCTGAAGAAGGGCTGGAACAGCCTGCTGGTGAAGGTCTTCAGTTCACAACGCACCGACGGGTGGGCCATGAACTACAACATGCCGCGGGACTCCGCGTTCTTCCAGGCGGTCCTGTGGGGCCGGTCCGACAACGAGAAGTACGAGTCGCACGGCATCCTGTGGGAGGCCGCCATTCCTAGAGCGTCGAGGTTCAGTTGCGCCCAGCCTCTGGTGATTGGCGACCGCGTCATCGTCAATGCCGATCCGTCCTTCCTGATCTGTTTCGACAAGAAGACAGGCAAGCGGCTCTGGACCGACTACTGCGGCCACTACGAGTTCGTTACCAAGGAAGAGCGGGCGGCCAACGCGGAGCTGTTCAAGCAGATCGACCCCAAGGCCGCGCGGATCAAGGAACTGGGGGCATCCTGGGGCGGCACGCTCAAGGAGTCCGTGGAGATGACCCAACTGGTCGCCGACACGGCCAAGCTGATGCGCGAGGTTGACAAGAAGCGATACGACCACGTCGACGTGCGCCAGGAGGCGGGGTGGGCGGGAATGACGTCGGTTACGGACGGCAAGTTAGTCTATACATGGTTCTGCGACGGCGTCATGGTATGCCACGATCTCGACGGAAAGCGCAAGTGGATGGTCCTGGAGAACGAAGGTCCATCGGGCGCACGCGGCTCGGACCATCACGGCTACTACCTCTCGCCAATCCTCACCGACAAGGAATTCGTCGTCTCTATGGTGACGACGATGGGCCTTGACCGCGAGACCGGCAAGATGTTGTGGAAGTTGCCGCCAAAGGTCAAGACCTGGCCTTTCCTCGACCCGGCCGTGCCCATAACCGGCGAGGGCACGCCGTGCATCAACTACGAGCACCTCGGACTCTACAAGCCGGGCGTCGGACTCTTCCCGTGGTCGACCGCCACCGTCATCGGCAACAAGGCCTATCTGTTCACCCTCTTTGCGGGGTTCGGTGTCGCGACCACCGTGTACACCGTCCCGGAGACCATCACGCCGGAGACCAAGATCCAGGGCCGCCCCGTTGGCTACCAGAAGGAGTGGGGCCTTCTCAACCTCGGTTCATGGTGTGCGGACGTGGTGACGGCAAACGTCCTCGTCTGCGACGGTCTCATCTACACCGTCGCGATGGGCGGGCCGCTACGCGTCTATGACGAAAAGACCCTGGAGCCGGTCTACAGCGTCCGACTGGACATGAACACGATCATGTTCGCCTACCCCTATCCGCATGGCTCAGGCGTCTGCGGAAGCCCGGCCCTCGGCGGCAAGAACATCTACATCTTCGGCAACGGCGGGCACACCATGGTCATCAAGCCCGGCCGTAAGTTCGAGGTCGTCGCCGAGAACAGGATCGAGCGCCTCATGCCTGGACATTACCAGGGAGGCTTCGCGCTCCCGTCGGACCAAGGATTCTATCCCGAATGCACGGCCAGTTCCCCGATCTTCGACGGCAACCGCATCTATTACCAGGCCGAGGGTTACCTCTATTGCATCGGCGGAAAGTAGTCTCGGCAGGATCGGCCGCGTGGGCGGCGGGAAGGCAGCGAGCAAACGATCGGGAGAAAGACCTGCAGCCGAGGATCGTCGTCGAACTGGAGCCCTGACGGACGGAAGACCCCATGGCAAGCAGTCCGTCGGGTGGAACTGAGGGTCTTGCCGCAGGCGGTCCAACGATGGCTGCTGCATGGATCGGCGGCATAGAGTGGGATGTGCGGGAAATCCCTGGAAAGATGTCAGGGGACTGCGAAAAAGCAGAAAAAGCAGGACAGTCACCGTTTTTTGCCTTGCTCTGTGAGCCGCGAGCGATGATACTGGCAGCATGACCCGAATTGCACGTGTCGCCATCCCGGAGGTCGTCTACCACATCACCCAGCGCGGGAACAACCGCCAGGACGTCTTCTTTGTGGATGACGACCGACGCGTCTACCTCGAGCTGCTTGCGGAGGAAAGCGACCGCCACGCACTGACGGTGCTCGGCTACTGCCTGATGACCAACCACATCCACCTAGTGGCGGTCCCGCATACAAAGCATTCCCTGGCGAAAGCGATCGGCCGGACGCACTGGCGGTATACGAGATACGTCAACCGTCTTCACCGGCGGAGCGGGCACCTGTGGCAGAACCGGTTCTTCTCGTGCGGGCTGGACGAGAAGCACACGGTGGCCGCGATGCGCTACGTGGAGCAGAACCCGGTGCGGGCGAAGATCGTGCGGAAGCCGTGGCGGTATGCGTGGTCCAGCGCCGCGGCGCACGTGGGTGAGAAGGATGGGTCCGCCGTGCTGGATGTGGAGACGTGGCGGAAGGACTGGGACTGGTCGCCTCGCCGGTGGCGGCGGATGCTGGAAGAAGGACTCGACGAGGACATGGTGGGCCGACTGCGGCGGCAGACGATGCGGGGACGGCCTCTCGGCAGCGACGGGTTCATGAGCAAACTGGAGCGCCAGCTCGGCCGGCGTCTCCGGCCA
>DATKVD010000031.1:0-10991 GCA_035530235.1 Planctomycetota bacterium
CCTTCTGCCGGAACTCAGCCACGGGGTAAACCGTGGGGTTGACCTCCCTGTCGAGTGTCCTCTCCGCAGGACCGATGGCCGAGGATATCTCCCCAAAGTCGGCTTCACCCACGACCAGCAGGTCAATGTCACTCTCGGCACGCTGCTCCCCACGGGCAAAAGAGCCGTAGACGAACGCCACCGCGAGACGATTGCCGAGGGGCTCCAGTGCGGCCCTGAGCACGTCGGCCACGCCCACAGTCTTCACCACGAGTGCCTGCAGTTCTGAAAAGATGGGACAGCGCCGGTTGGCCTGGTAGTAGACTTGGTGACCCGTCTCACTCCGCTCCACGATCCCGCCCTCTGTCAGGCTCTTCAGTTCCCGCTGCAATGCTCCCCTGCCCGTACCCGTCCGACGGAGGATCTGCGACAGGTAGAACGGCTGCTCTGGGTGCATGAACAGGAGTGCGAGAACCGCCCGCCGGGTCCTGCCGAACAGATGGGACAGAAGCCCGGAATCTCGTGAATCGCGGTACATTTCCAACCTTCCTGATCGTCCTCGCCGACCACCATACCCATTTCGGGTACAATCATACCCTATTTGGGTACGGTTGTCAACTCCGCACCCCGGTTTTTATTCCCCACAGGCGGCCTTTTCGACCAGATCGCACAGGATGTGGCCGACGGTGATATGGGCCTCCTGGATGCGCCAGGTCTTGTCCGAGGGGACCCTCAGGCACAGGTCGGCCGTCGATTTCAGCCTGCCGCCGACGGCGCCGGTGAAGGCGATGCGACGGCAGCCGAGGGTGCGGGCGGCATCCATGGCCTCCAGCACGTTGGCGGCGTCGCCGCTGGTGGAAAGACCGATGAGGACGTCCCCTTTCGAGGCGAGTGCTTCGAGCTGTCGGGCGAAGACGTGCTGGAAGCCAAAGTCGTTTGCGACGGCGGTGAGGATGGAGGTGTTGGTGTTGAGGGCGATCGCCGGGAGTGCGCGTCGGTCACGGGCGAGCTTGCCCACGAGTTCGGCGGCGATGTGCTGGGCGTCGGCGGCGCTCCCGCCGTTGCCGCACAGGAGCACCTTCCCCCCGCCCCGCAGACAGTCGATCAGCATCTCCGCCATCTGCACGATCACGTCGCTCTGAGACGCGAGCAGGTCCTCAGCGACCTTGACGTGCTCCCGCAGCTGCGCTTCGATCTGCTCCTTCATTTCTTCCCCCGACTCTTCTTCCTGCGTGCCGGTCTGCCGCCGACGTTCTTCACGATCCGTTCGATGATGTCCGAGGTGGACTTGCCCTGCACCATCGGTGTCAGCACCACCTCGCCGCCGTAGGATTCCACGAACGCCCGGCCGACCACCCCTTTGTCCTTCCACTCCTCGCCCTTGACCAGGACGTCGGGGCGTACCCGGCGGATGAGGGTCTCGGGGGTGTCCTCGTCGAAGACGACGACGTAGCCGACGTCGCCAAGTGCGGCGAGCATCTGTGCCCGTTCGCTCTCGCCGCAGACGGGTCGGCCCCGGCCCTTGAGTTTCCTCACGCCCCGGTCGGAATTGAGTCCGACCACCAGCACGTCACCCATTCCCCGGGCGGTCTCCAGGTACCTGGCGTGTCCGAGGTGCAGCACGTCGAAGCACCCGTTGGTGAAGACGATGCGCTCACCACGTCGACGGTGCTCTTCGAGGATGGGCAGGAGTTCCCGGAGGGTCTTCATCTTGTCGGCGGCGACGGCGTGCTCGTGTCGGATGCCGGTGATGATTTCCGTGCGGCTGAGGGGCTGGACGCCGATGCGTCCGACCTCGAGACCGGCGGCGATGTTGGCCAGTCGGGCCGACTCGACGTAGGAGTTGCCGGCGGCGAGTGCCGCTCCCAGCACCGAGATCACCATGTCACCGGCACCGGTCACGTCGTACACCGCCTGCGGACGCGTGGGCAGGTGCTGAAACTCTCCGTCACGCTCCACGACGGCGATCCCCTCACGGTCCAGGGTCATGACGACGGCCTCGAGTTCCAGGTCCTCGAGCAGCTTGCGGGCGACCGACTCGGCGGCCTCCGCCGTGGGGATCCTGAGACCCGTGGCCAGTTCCGATTCACTGCGGTTCGGCGTGATGGCACTCAGTCCCCGGTAGCGCGTGAAGTCCGGCTGCTTGAACGTGTCGGCGACGGCGGGGATGCCGGCCCGCTTCGCCGCGGCGGCCATCTGACCGACCAGCTCGGCACTGATGAGTCCCTTGCCGTAGTCACTGATGAGGAGGATGTCGTGGGAGCGGACGTTCCGGGCGACGAAGCTCGCCACCTTGGCGACGATCTTGTCGGGCAGCCCGGCCGTGTCCTCGTGGTCCACACGCAGCACCTGCTGCTTGTGCGCGATCATCCGTGTCTTCACCGTGGTCTTGCGCCCGGGACAGACGATGATGCCGACGTCGTCGAGACCGATCCTCCGAAGCATCTGTCGGAATTCGGCCCCGGCACCGTCGTCACCCACCACCCCGCAGCAGAGCACGTCCACCTCGAGGGCGTGGAGGTTGTTGACCACACTCGCCGCCCCGCCCAGCTTCGTCTCCTCCTTGGTGACGTTCAGCACCTGGATGGGGGCCTCGGGCGAGATGCGGTCCACCGTCCCCCACGAATACCGGTCGAGGATCATGTCCCCCACCACCAGTACCCGGGGACGTCCGAGCTTCTCGACGATGTCCACCAGTTGCTCGGGCATTTCCGGCTTTGCCCTCCTATGGGTTCTGTTTCGCGGCCTGTCTGGCCAGCACCTCGGCCACCCGCGGGTAAGCGTCCTTCGCCAGGTAGAGAGGCGTGCGGTTCTTGTTGTCTCTGGCGTTCACGTCCGCCCCTTTGACGATCAGCAGTTCGACCACGGCCTTGTTCCCCCCCGCCGCGGCGTGATGGAGCGGCGTCGAGCCGGACGCATCTCTGCCGTTGACGTCGGCGCCCCTCTCGATGAGCAGCTCCACCATGTCCTCGTGACCCATGGTGGCGGCCAGGTGGAGTGCGGTAAGTCCCGCTTCGCCCTTGGCGGCCGTCCATTCAGGCCTGCCGCTCAGTGCCGTGCGGACGGCGGCCGTGTTGCCGTCGGTGACGGTATCGAAGAACGCCTTCAAGTCCGCCGGCAGCTCGACGGCGGGTACGGACGTGTCACCATTCGGCTCGACCTGACGCCTGCACCCCGTGGCGGACAGCACCAGACACGCTGCGAGCACGACCGCCCGTTTCCACATGATGCTTCCCCCGCGTTTCCTCATGCCAGTGTCCTGTCCCCAGATGTGCCACGGCTGGCTTGCCCAGCCGTGCTCTCACGGGGCACGGCTTGACGAGCAAGCCGTGGCACGCGTTCTCTGAGTTTTCTATCGTTTGCGGCGCTTCCGGACATCTCCCTCCTTCAGGATCGCCAATCGCAACAGTGGCAGCATGATCTCGTGGTGGCCGGTGATGGCGAAGGATTTCGCGGCGGGTCGTTCGAGGACGTTCATGCGAGGGCGGTAGTGCTGGATCATGTCGAGGTTCGCGGTCGTGACCTGATCGAGCTTGACGCCACGGTTGCGATTCACCGCCACCGCCTTCAGGAACACCTCGGGAAGAATCACCGCGCAGCCCACGTTCATCCACACGCCGCGGTTGAGCCGGCCCACCACGTCGGTGATGATCTCGAAATCACGTTCGGACGCCGCCCCCAGGACCCCGCAGTCCACCTCGGGGTGGGCGTGCACGGTGTCGGTGCCGATGGCGACGTGGACGGTGCAGGGAACCTTGAGCCGGGCGGCCTCGGCGAAAATGCTGGACTTCCGGTGTCGGCACTTCCGCCGGTTGATGAGGTCGCCGAGTGCGCGTCCGAGACCACGGTCCTTCTCGAGGGCCTGCCAGGCGGCTTCGCCCACGGCCTCGGCGGTGTCGCGCGTCATCCCGTAGGTCCCCTTCGTGAGGCCCTGGGCGACGTCCTCGGAGGTATGTCCGGCCGCGGCGATCTCGTAGTCGTGGATGGCCGACGCCCCGTGCGTGGCGAGTGCCGTGATGACGCCGCGTTTCATCAGGTCGATGACGACGGGTGAGAGACCGCACTTGATGACGTGGGCCCCGAAGGCCATGACCACGGGCCGCCTAGCGCCGCGGGCCTTCACGACCGCCGCCGCAAGCCCCTTAAGGGCCTTGGCGGCAAGGACGTCGGGCAGGGCGTCCAGGAACTTCGACATCGAACCGGACACCCCCGGCAGTCCCGCGAACTGCTTGACGTTCACGAGGCTCTTCCGGGTCGCCAGCTTCGTCCGCTTGAGTGGTCTTTTCTTCAAGCCGCGGCCTCCTCGGTTGAAGTGACCTCGTCGATGCGGCGTCGGAACGCCGCTTCGCCTTTCGTGATGCGCATGCCGATTCTGACGACCAGCAGATCGTGCTTCCAGGGAAATTCCGACGGTATCTTCACACGGTCCTTCTGTGTGGTGAGGATCGCCTCGGCGTGCTTGTCGGCGGCCACACGGTCCACGGCCTTGAGGTGGTCGGTGGTGTACTGCTGGTGGTCGTCGAAGACGAAGACGGCGGCCACGGTGACGCCGAGGTCCGTGATGGTCTGTCGGAAGGCTTCGGGGTTTCCGATGCCGCAGAACGCGACCACGCTCTTTCCTTTGAGGGCGTCCGGTGACAGCTCGTTTCCCTTAAGGTCCTGGAAGCAGAGGACCTCTTCGACGGCGTGGACCACGAGTGCCTGCGGAGCGAACCGTGAGACCTGCTCTTCCAGGTCGACAAGGTGGTCGGGGTCGACGAGTTTGGACCGTGTGATGACCACGATGTCCGCACGTGCGAGTGACTGAGGGGGCTCGCGCAGCAGTCCCCGCGGCAGGACGTACCCGTAGCCGAAGGGCGTCGTCGCGTCGATGGTGACGATGTCCAGGTCGCGTCCGAGCCGACGGTGCTGAAACCCGTCGTCCACCACCACCACCTCGGCCTGGTGCTCGTCCACCGCCGTGCGTCCACAGGCCACACGGTCCTTGCCGGAGAGGTGCGGGACGTCGGGCAGGTTCTCCGCCAGCACCAGCTTCTCGTCGTTCGGCTTGCCCGGGGGTGCACCGTAGCCCCGACTGACGATGGCGACGTTGACGCCCCGCTCGTGAAGCATCCTCACGATGGTCTCGACCAGCGGGGTCTTGCCGGTGCCGCCCACGGTGAGGTTCCCCACCGAGATAACCGTGCAGGGAAGGGAATGGACGCGACGGAGCCGACGGTCGTAGAGACGGTTGCGGAGTGCAATCCCCTGCTTGTAGGCCCCTGCCACGGGCCAGAGGAACGCCCGGACGAGCCAGGCCCAGAACCCGCCTCGTCGGCCCGAAAGGATGTCGTCAAGGGTACCGGCGGACAGTGTCATGCGACCGCTCCTTAACAGGACGCGCTACCCCATGCGGGCGATGATGGCGTCGGCCATCTCGGAGGTACCGACGGCGGTCGGGTCGTCACGGTGCGGCTTCATGTCGTAGGTGACGTACTCGCCCTCGGCCACGACGTCGGCGACGGCCTGCTCCAGACGGTCCGCCGCTTCCGTCTCACCGATGTGTTTGAGCATCATCACACCGGAAAGGATGAGTGCCGTCGGGTTGACCTTGTTCATTCCCCGGTACTTGGGGGCGGAGCCGTGCGTGGCCTCGAAGAGGGCACAGTCGTCGCCGATGTTCCCGCCCGGGGCCACACCGAGACCCCCGACCAGTCCGGCACACAGGTCGCTCAGGATGTCCCCGTAGAGGTTCGGCAGCACCAGGACGTCGTAGAGCTCGGGCTTCTGGACGAGCTGCATGCACATGTTGTCGACGATGCGGTCCTCGAACTCGACGTCGGTGTAGTCCCGGGCCACCTCCCGGGCCACCTCGAGGAAGAGTCCGTCGGTGTGCTTCATGATGTTGGCCTTGTGGACGGCGGTGACCTTTCGACGGCCGTTCTTCCGGGCGTACTCGAAGGCGAAGCGGACGATGCGCCGACTCCCGGTCACGCTGATGGGCTTGATGCTGATCCCGGAGTCCTCACGGATGCGGCTGCCCGAGAGCTTCTCGATGGTGCGGATGACCTCGGCCACGTCGTCCGTGCCCTTCTCGAACTCGATGCCGGCGTAGAGGTCCTCCGTGTTCTCACGGACGACCACGAGGTCGATGTCCTCGTACCGTGATCGGACGCCCCGGTAGCTCTTGCACGGACGGAGACACGCGTAGAGGTCGAGCACCTTTCGCAGGTGGACGTTGACACTGCGGAAGCCCGTCCCGACGGGCGTGGTGATGGGGGCCTTGATGGCGACCTTGTCGCGACGGATGGTGTCGAGGACGGTCTGGGGCAGGAGTTCCCCGGTCCGCTCCAGACACTCGGCGCCGGCGTCCACCTCGTCCCACTCGACGTCGACGCCGGTGGCGTCTACGCATCGGCGGGTGGCCAGTGCGACTTCGGGGCCGATGCCGTCGCCGCGGATGAGCGTGATGTGGTGTGTCATGAGGACCCACCCAAGCTGTTGCGAACAAAAGAGATGCGTTGACCGACGGCCGCAGAGTATACCGCGGACGACCGCAATGTCAACGGTTTTCACCGAAGCCCGGCCGGTGTGCCGGCGGGAACGTGCATCAACAGCCAGATGCCACCTGCGATGAGCACGATGCCGGCGATCTGCCACCAGTAGAGCCTCTCACCGAGCATGGGGATGAGCCAGGCGGCCGCCGTCACCAGCACCAGACCGCCGCTCACCATCACGGGGTAGGCGATGCTGAGGTTGAACTCGTCGAGTGCACGACGGTAGGCGAGGACGTTCACCGCGAACAGAAGGATGGCAATGACGGTGGGGAGGTTCAGGAAATGGAAGGTCCTCTGGAGGAGACCGGCCTGGGCGGTGAGGGGGTTCCTGGCGGCGAGCTTCGAGCCGACCTTCAAGAGCACGCTCGCGGCGGCGTTCATCACCATCGCGAAGATGAGGTAGACGTATCTCACCGCCGGTCACCCCCGTGTCATTTCAGTGTCCCGGGCCGGTAGGTGTCGAAGAGTCTTCCCCAGGGACTCTCGGCGAGCCACCGGTTGACGATCCTTTTTCCCCTGAAGGGATACCAGACACGGTCGTGATAGACCCCGGAGGCGACGATGAAGACGTAGACGACGGGGGTGTGGAACATGAGCTTCTGGAGCCACCGCATGGGTCCGAACCAGAAGAGCTTGCCGACGCTGGAGGCGAAGTTGTTGCCGGTGTGGAAGTGCCAGTTCTCCGCGGCGGCGTCGACGTCGCCGACGATCTCGATCTCCTCGGGACGTCCCACACCGAGACCACGCTCGTGTGCCAGACGGATGAAGCCGTAGTCCATGGGGTTGAACCCCATCATCTTCGCCGCCACGGCGTCGATGGCCACGCAGTCGTCGGACGCCAGCAGCACGTTCTTGGCCAGGGGGGTCATGGTGCGCGGTCCCGGACCGTTCCCGGCCGTCGTCCCGTCCATCACCGCGAAGATGCCCGGGTGGATCTCCTTCTGAATCGCGAGCAGGTCCACCAGGGTCTCGTGGATCCTGGAGTGACAGTAGTGACGCTTGTTGTCCAGGAGTCCCCCGAAGGCGTTCTTCATGGCGCCGGTGGTGTTGGTGTAGATGTGGCACTTCATCGTCGGCAGGTGCACGACGTTCTTGCCGATGAAGTAGTCGGGGATGCAGACCCCCTTACGGAAGACATGGTCGAGCACCAGGGGGTCCTTCGGCTCGTAGAGCGTCCAGGTCATGTGCTCGGGGTTGAAGTTATAGAGGATGGGCACGTTGTAGTGTTCACAGACGGGCCGCTGCTTGTTGAGACGTTCTCCCTTGAGGGCGCTCGTGACGACGGTCTCGTTCTCGACGCAGACGACGTCTGTGAGCCCGGCGTCCTTGAGGCCGAGGATGGTGCCCTCGAGCTGCCACGGGGTGGTGTTGGCACTGGGGAACATGAGGTGCCAGGAGAGGTTGTTCTTGATGATCGTGGCGACGTTGTGGTCGAGGGCATCGGCGACGCCGCCGAGTTCCATCACCCGGCGGACGTCCGACAGCACCGTCTCCGGTTTCGTCCTCACCACGGCGACCTTCGCACGTGTCATCGACGTCTCCTCAAGAACGCGAGGGCCTCCGGGACACTATCCGGAGAACCAGCCCTTGAAGTGCTCCGGCCGGTAGATGACCGCCACGCACAGGAGCGCCCAGACCACCACGTCGAGAAGCATCATCCGGTCCTGAAGCACCGCCGAGGTCGGGTTGTCTCCCTGTTCCCTTTGGTAGACCAGGTAGAGGTATCTGAAGATGCCGTACATGACGAACGGGACCGTCAGGAGCAGTCCCCGGCTGCCGCCGGCGACGTCCGCCATCGTGCGGGCGTCCACCGTGTACAGGATGTAGCACATGAGCGTCGCCGCCGTCACCACCGAGATCATCTGGTCCAGGAACCCCGCACTGTAGCTGGTGAGGACCTTCCGGTGTTCGTCCGCCTTGTCCTGGAGCGTCATCAGTTCGGCACGACGCTTGGTGAACCCCAGGAACACCGAAAGCAGGATGGTGCAGAGCACCAGCCAGTGGGAGGGGGAGACCCCGATGGCTGCCGCCCCGGCCAGGACGCGGAAGACGAACCCCGCACCGATCATCATCACGTCGATGATGACCACCTGCTTGAGTCCGAGTGAGTAGGAGATGTTGAGCACGACGTAGCAGGCGACGAGGCCGGCGAAAAGCGGTCCCAGCGCCCAGGAGCCGAGGGCGGTCACGAGGGCCAGCACGACCGTCACGACGACGGCGGTGCCGCGACTGATCTCCCCCGAGGCGATGGGACGCCGGCGTTTCGTGGGGTGCTGACGGTCGGCTTTGAGGTCCATCAGGTCGTTCAGGAAGTAGACCGTGCCGGCCGCCAGGCAGAACAGCACGAACGCCGCCAGGGCCCGCAGGTCCGTGGCGACGTCTCTGAGCTTGTGACTGAACAGCAGCGGACCGAAGACGAACAGGTTCTTGACCCACTGTCCGGGCCTCACGGTCACCAGGATGGCCGCGGCCATCCCCCTCGACGGACGGACCTCACGGGAGCATTCGTTCGCCATAGTTCTTCCGCATTTCTGTGTGCACGGCGGGTCACCACACCCCTATACATTGCATATCGACGGAACTCAAGGGAAATCGCGGTCTTGCATCGGCAGTCGTGCCGGACGGCGGACGGTCGGGTGCGTCAACTTTCAATTGACTCGTCCGTTCGGGAGGCTATAATGTCCTGAGCGGATTTGGCCGCTCGAGTTCCGATTTGGCTCTGAGGAGACACTCATGCGACGATCAGGCGCAAGGATCCTCACGGTTTCCCTCGTGGTGCTGTGTTCGGTGAGCGTCGCCGGTGCGGACGTCCTGAAGGTGATTCCGGAGAAGTCCCTGGCGGCGGCCATCAGCCGTAACCCTCGGGCGTGCGAAGAGCACATCCGACTGCTGGCGGCGAAGCTGACCGGCGAGGACCTGCCCGAGGGGATCCTGCTGGAGCAGCTGCTCCGCCATTTCGGCCTGCATCACACGGCCGCTCCGCGTGACGCCGACGGCAACCCTCGACAGGTTGCGCCCGTCACCACCGTCGACTGCCGGTCGCCCATGGCACTCGTCCTGGTGACCCCGGCGATGGACATCCCCGGCATGCCGGTGGCACTGGTCTTCGGGACCACCGACTACGCCAAGTGTCTCAGGGAGATCGCGAGGGTGCTGAGTCCGACGGACAACCCGCTGCCGGTGGAGATCACCGAGGACGGGACGGACGTCATCAAGGGGGAGAAGCGGTCGATTTTCGCCGCGCGCATGGACACGTGCATGGTGGTGGCCGACGCCGAGTACGTCGTGAAGACCCTCAAGGCCGAGGCCGGAAAACCGCTTGCCGGATCGGGCCTCACCGAACTGAACAGGACGTACCTCGCCAGCGACCTCACGGTCTACGTGAACGTGGACGAAGTGGTGAAGACTTTCGGAGCCGAGATCACCACCTTCAAGCAGGTGATGCAGCAGCAGATGAAGAACGAGCCGGGGGGTGGAGGGATGCCCGGGGGCGAACAGCGGGCCCGCATGTTCGGGGCACAGATCGACCTCGTGATGAGGCTGCTGTCACAGATCGAGGCCTCCTGCACGGGGGTGAACCTGGGTGACGACGGCCTGAGACTGGCCACCCTCTACCGGGCACTCCCGGATACAGCACTCGCGCGTGTGGCCGGGCGCGTGAAACCCCTGCCGCTCACACTCCTGAGCAGACTCGACGCCCCGGCCGTCAGCATGGCCGGCTGGCACATCGCCCCCGAGTCCCTCGAAGAGGTGATGACGTTCTTCGAGGAGTTCTTCGTCAAGAGCGGGATCGTCGGTGAGGAGGACGACGAGAAGAACAAGGCCTTCACGGCGTCCTACCGGAAGCTGATGGACGCGGCGAGCGGTGAAGGGGCCTTCCTGTGGGCCCCGCCCGGTGAGGGAAAGGGACTGGTGAGACTGGTCTACCTCCTGGAGCTGAAGCCCGACGTCAACATCCGCGCCGAGGTGAAAGACTACGTCGAGAAGTCGATGGACTTCGCAAACGTCTTCCAGGGGCCCCTGAAGACGGAGAGCCGCTACGAGCAGACGGTCGAGACCCACCGTGGCTGCCCCATCGACCGGATCACCATCACCTTCCAGAGGAACCCCGACGCCCCCGAGCCCATGAACCCCAACGTGGACATGCTGGGCATCGTCGAGGCGATCTACGGACCGAACGTGGTGGCCTATCTCACCCAGGTGAAGAGCACGCTCGTCTATTCCGTCGGCTATCCGACGAGTGACGCACTGAAGGCACAGATGGACGGGATCCTGGACCGCAGGGCCGGCGACCTCCTGCGCTCGGAGATGTACGTGGAAGCGGTGAAGGGTCTGCCGGCACAGCGCTCAGGCGTGATGGTGATTTCACCGGCCGAGGCGATGAGACTGATCCTGGGGCGGTTCGTGGGAGGCGCGGGGGACGAGGGGAATCCGCTTGAGGGATTCGAGTTCGAGAAGCGCTCGGGCATCGGCGTG
>DATKVD010000032.1:0-5162 GCA_035530235.1 Planctomycetota bacterium
CTTTTTCAACGGGCTGCTTTCCCCACGGTCTCTTACGTCGAGGCTACTTCTTCGCCTGCGCCTCGGGGGCACGGAAGGTGACCTCGATGTCCTGCGTGGGCTTGAAGTCCTTGAACACCCACAGAAGCGGCGTACGCGAGCCGTCCACCCTGGCGGCCTGCTTCGGCGTCACGCTCACCAGGTCCGCCAGTGACAGGCCATCGAGGTCCATCTCGATGACCGCCTTGTCGATCTTCCCGAGCCAGGTCGCGCCGGTCTTCAGGGTATAGACGTAGGCGAGGAGTCTCCCGTTGTCCGCCGTCTTCAGTTCGGCGGGGGTCACGTGGTACTTGACGACGAGTTTGCGCTCCTGCTTGGCGTCGAACTTGACGTCGAAGGTCTTCCATTCCGGGTACGGTCCGGCGAACTGGTAGGCGGCCTTGACGGGTTTGCCCGGCTCGGGTTTCTCCGGCTCCCTCAGTCTCGGCGGGCCGCCGGCCTTCTCGCCTTCCTGCGAGCCGACCGTCAACCGCTCGCCGTCCGCCGTCACCGTGAAGTCGTCCAGTGACTTCTCCAGCACCCCGCGCGGATAGCCGACCACCGCCGTCACCGCCTCACGCTCGTTCTTCAGCACGTAGGTCCCCTCGACCGTCACCTTCGACGGGCTGAGAATGATCTTCACGTGCTCACTGACCATGCGGACGTGCGTCCACTTGTCGCGCGGCATGGCGACGTCGGCCCGAAGAACGCCGTGAACCAGAAGCAGCACGCCGAGCAGCAGAAGCACCATCGAAAGACGTCTCATGGGTCGTCCTCCTTTCAAGGGAATCACACAGTTTCCGTTTTCTGAATTATCGTGCGACGCCGGCCGGAGCCCCCAGGGCACCGCCTCGCCGCGGGGTTCGCGGTGTGGGTTTCGGGCCTTCCTCCAGTTCCACCCGACGTTTGACGTGCTGTCCTTCCCGGACCTCCACGTCCTCCAGGACCGTCGGCTTGAATGCCCGGTCCTTGGTCTGATAGGGATTGACGTTGACGGCGTAGGTATCGGGGAGGAGCGGTCCGATGACGGCCAGACCGGCCTTGTCGGCCCGACCGTAGACGCTGCCGACGCCTTTTGTGGCGGCGGATGCCCGGATGCTGACGTCGGGCACCGGCCTGCCTGCCGCATCGGTGACCGTGACCTCGATGAACGCGCCCTTGCACGCACGGATATCCGCAGAGGTCCTGTCCCCCTCTTTCACGTCCACGTCCAGCCCCGCCGCGACGTGCCGGCCGTCGAGAATCCGAACCTGTACCTGGTAGGGCCCGCTGTCGAGTCCCACGAAGCCGTACCGTCCCCGGTCGTCGGTCGTCACCGGCTGGACCGGGCGCCCCCAGGACCGTCGGCCGGACGATGTCTTCGGCGCCAGTGTCACCTGTGCCCCACGGATGGGCTTGCCGGCGGGATCCTTCAACGTGCCCGCAAGTTCCCCTCCGACCTTCAGTGAGAGCTTGACGGCGGTGGTCTTCCCCGCTTCGAGGCCGATATTCGGCCGCTCGACGGCAAGGAGGTTTGCGTCGTCGGGGGGCGTCGCGGACACGTTAACCCACCCGGAGGGGAGCTGCTTCACCACGAAGCGGCCGTCGGCACCCGTCCGAACGCCCCTGCCGGGTCCCGGTCCCGTGCCGCCGAAGTAGCTCCGGCCCCCGCGGCCCACCTCTTTGAACACCTCGATGGACGCCCCCTCAACCGGCTTGCCGTCCACCGTCGTCACCATCCCACTGAGCGTCCCGCCCAACGGGAGCGTCACGTCACGCGTGATCTTCTCACCCAAAGTGATGTTGAACTGGACGCTGCCGCTCATGTAGTCGGAATCCGACCCCGCATGCACACCCAGTGAATAGAGCTGCGGACGCTGCTTGTAGTCCAGGCCGGAATTCTCGACGAGTCCGGTCAGGCGGTACTGTCCCTTGTCGTCCGTGGCGGTGACGTACCGATAGCCGCTGAAACTGGCCCAGACGGCGGCAGCGGAAACGACCTTTCCGTCCTCACCCGTCACGCGTCCGCTCACCGTGCCGCCTTCCTCGAGCCGCCAGTCGGCGGCGACGCGGACCTTCGCCATGCACACGAATCCTTCGATGGTCTGTGCGGCCCATATCGAGCCGACGGGCGGGATCAGCCACACGTCAGACGTCCCCGTGGGCAAACCCTCGAAACGGCAGTGTCCGGCCTCGTCCGTCTCCGTCATTCGATGGCCGTACTGCACCCTCACGCCGGGGACCGGCTTGCCGTCGGCACCCGTCACTTTTCCTTCGAGCGTCCCGCCCTTGACCAGCACGATGTCTTGGCAGGCGAGCGTCTTTCCGACCTCGACCCTGAGCCCGGGCACCGGGTGGCTGGGGGCCAGGTCCGAGTTCTCGGGCCCGGCCGCCGACACCTGGTAGGTTTCGGGGGAAAGCCCCTCGAGTGTGTAGCGTCCGTCGGCATCCGTCGTGATGCCGTCGCTGAAGTTGCCGGTCCGCTCGTACACGGCGGGGCCGTCGATGGCGGCTGCGGCGCGACTCGCTGAGACCTCCGCGCCTTCGACCGGCTTGCCGGCCTCGTCGAGCACGCGGCCCCGGATGCCGCAGCCCGGTTTCAGTGTGAAATCGAGACCCTCCGCCTGCTTGCTGGGGACCTGCACCCCCCCGTGCGCACGCCATGACTCGGGCATCGGCACCAGCCCTGTGCCCCTCGGGGGCACGACCGAATGGATCCCGTAACTCCCCGACAGCAGGCGCGTGAAACGGTAGACCCCCTTCGCATCCGTGGGGGCCGCCAGGTACTGGACCTCCTGTCCCCCGAAGCGTATCCCGGTCCCCTGAAGTGAGATCGTGACGGTTGCGTCCTTCACGGGTTTATCGGCCTCGTCGGTCACCTTCCCCGACAGTGTCTCGGCGCCCGCCTTCATCTCCACCTGGAACGCCACGGCGTCCCCGACGTCCCTTCCCGAGGTCAGGTGGGACACGGGGGACAGGACGCGCACGAGTCTCATGGGACTGTCGGCGGGGGTCTCGACACGATAGCCGACGGAACTGAACGACCTGGACACGACGAGGACGACGTGCCCGCGGGCGTCACTGGTCGCCTTGACCTCCTCGCGGGGACTGGGGCCAAGCACGCCGAACAGATGCCGCTGGGAGTAGGTGATGACGACGGTGATGCCGGAAAGCGGCTTGCCGTCGACGGTGCGGACGGTCCCCTTGAACTCGACGGTGTCCCCCTCCCCGGCCGCAGCCACAGCCTGGCCGGCCAGAACCACAACCACCAAAACCTGACTGAAGCGCCTCACGGCGTTGACCTCCCCTTCGGGCGATCCCGCCCGCGCGGGATTGCGACGGGTGGGTACAGGGTCTCCCCTACATACAGTAATGTTTCAGCGGCCGGTAAAGTTTCACGAAAAATGAAGCCGCGCGGGTCTCAGCCCCGGGCGCCCCCGGCCGGACCCAGGTTCCTGAAGAGATGGAGTCCGTCCTTGCCGGGCGCGACGACGTCGAGGCGTCCGTTGCCGTCGAGGTCCGCGACGCAGAACTGGATGCCGCAGCCCTTGCCCACGCGTGCCGGACCGTAATCGATGACCTGCTTGGCGAACCCCTCGCCGGTCCACTTGAAATAGTAGATGCCGACCGGGTCGTCCGCCCCCGGGTCTCTGCCGCAGTGGGCACGGTAGCGCTTGCCGGTCACCAACTCACACGCCCCGTCCCCGTCGATATCGACCCACTTCATGTCGTGATACTGACTGTTGAAGGGATCGATGGGGTGTCTGACCCACGTGCGTTTTCCGCCGACGATGCGCTGCTCGTACCAGTTGAGTCCATACTGGTGCGCCCCGCCGACGATGAGGTCGTTCAAACCGTCGCCGTTGACGTCGACGACGAGTATCGGACACGACGCCGAACCGAGGTCGAACTCGGGGTGGAAGGTCCATTTGCCCTTGAGGGGATCGGCGGGGGCTTCGAGCCACCCCTTCGCGAGGACGATATCGACGCGGCCGTTCCCGGCGATATCGCCGAAGCCAAGTCCGTGACCGCTCGGACCGTCCATCAGAGTGACGTCGAGGAATTTGCCGGTCCCACGGCCCGACTTGTCACGGACAAGTTTGAAGACGCGCTGGGCGTGACCGGGGGTGTTCGGGAAAAGCTCGACCTGTCCGTCACCGTCGACGTCGCAGGCGAGCGTCGTCTCGACGTTCCCCGTCTCGGCGATGACGTGCTCCGCCCACTCCTTTGCGGGGTCGCCCTTCGGGTTCTCACGCCAGCGGAGGGTGTTCCCCCACCAGCCCCCGGTGATGAAGTCGGTGTAGCCGTCGCCGTTCACGTCCATGGGGAGGGTGGAGAAGTCGTCGTAGTATTCGCCCTCGGCCCGGACCTCCCCGATCCTGCACCGGCGCTTGAAGTCCGGCCCGGGGTACCACCACGCGCCGGAGATGATGTCGAGGACGCCGTTGCCCGTGACGTCGAAGACCCCGGCCGATTCATACCGCTCGTCGGAAATCACCACCTTCTCGAACCTCACTGGCGGCATCGTCATGACTCCTTTCATGTCTCACACCCGCCGCTCGGCGAGTTCGCCGAAGCGGTGTGCGATGGCGAGTGCCGGGTCGAGCGGGACCTCCGCACGTCTGACGTCCTTCGGGATGTCGATCGTCGGCACGGGTTTCAGCTTCTTCCCCCGGAACTGAGGGAGCCAACGCCTCTCCGCTTCGAGCATCTCCGCCGTCATGTCGCGGATCTCCTTCAGGGTGCAGCAGGCGCTGGTCAAGGGGTCCATGGCGACGGCGTGCATGATGTGCTCGGGGTCGCCGGTCATTCCGGCCTCGACGGCGAGGGTCTGGACGGTGACGTTGGACTGGTTGAGCGCGGCACACTGCGGGGGCAGGTCTCCCACGCGCGCCGGGTGCAGCCCGCGGCGGTCCACGAACACCGGCACCTCGACACAGCACCCCTGCGGGAGGTTGGTGATGTATCCGTCGTTCCGGACGTTGCCGTTCAGACGGAAGACGCTGTCGGTCTCGTGTGCCTCGAGGATCCAGGAGCAGTATTCGACGGAGCGTGCGTCGAGTTTCGTGCTCTCGGACTTCAGGTAATCCACCTTCTTGAACTTCTCGGCGAGCATGGCGCCGTACTTGTAGTAGGCGCCCGAGGCGCCGCCGAAGCCCGGCTCG
>DATKVD010000033.1:0-20305 GCA_035530235.1 Planctomycetota bacterium
GACGGGGAACTCCTCGAAGGTGGCCCTGAGTGAGTCGGCGTCGAAGACCCGCACGACACTCCGGACCAGGTCGACGTACCCCCGGTGGTGTTCCTCGGCGCCGAAAGGTATCTGCACCGGGAGGGGCACGGCCCCCAGACGCTGTTTGATCTCCCCCACGACACGGAAGAAGTCACTGCCCACGCGGTCGAGCTTGTTGACGAAGCAGATGCGCGGGATGTGGTACTTGTCGGCCTGGTGCCAGACGGTCTCCGACTGTGCCTCGACACCGCCCACCCCGCAGAACACGGCGATGACGCCGTCGAGCACACGCAGTGACCGCTCCACCTCGGCCGTGAAATCGACGTGACCGGGGGTGTCGATGATGTTGATCTGGAAGTCGTTCCAGTAGCAGGTGGTGGCGGCGGCGCTGATGGTGATCCCGCGCTCCTGCTCTTCGGCCATCCAGTCCATCGTGGCCGTCCCCTGGTCCACCTCACCCATCTTGTAGCCCTTGCCGGTGTAGTACAGAATCCTCTCGGTGACGGTGGTCTTGCCGCCGTCGATGTGGGCCATGATGCCGATGTTCCGCTTGTGCCGGATGTCACAGCTGACTGGGATGGTCATGTCACCTTTTCCGTCAACACGGCTCCCACAAAAAAAAGAGGCGACATCCCGACGGGTCGGGATGAGGCCCCTTCCCTCGAGAATCACAGGTCCGACGTGCCGCGTCGTGCAGCAGGTCAATCGCACGGGAGCCGTCCGGTCTGCGATTCTCCGGTGTCCGTCGTGACGTTTCGGACCCCGCAGGGCCCTCGACGTCCCGAGGGACTCACCTACCACGCGAAGTGGGCGAAGGCCTTGTTGGCCTCGGCCATTCTGTGGACGTTCTCCCGTGTTGTATACGCGGCACCCTCCTTGTTGAAAGCGGCGATCAGTTCACCGGCAAGACGCTCGGCCACGGGTCGTCCCTTCTTCGCCCGTGTGGCGTCCAGGATCCAGCGCATGGCCAGTGCAGAGGCACGTTTGCGACTCACTTCGATGGGCACCTGGTAGGTGGCGCCCCCCACACGCTTGGAACGCACCTCGATCAGGGGCTTGATGTTCTCCACGGCGGTCTTGAAGACCTCGAGCGGCTCCTTGCCCTTCACCTTCTGCTCGACGATGTCCATGGCCTGGTAGAAGACGCCCAGTGCGACGCTCTTCTTGCCGTCGTGCATGAGACAGTTGACGA
This sequence comes from Planctomycetota bacterium, assembly GCA_035530235.1. Taxonomy (GTDB): domain Bacteria; phylum Planctomycetota; class DG-23; order DATKVD01; family DATKVD01; genus DATKVD01. The sequence continues at coordinate 1,214 of DATKVD010000033.1, forward strand.
ACTTGCTGACCAGCTTGTCCTTGTAACGCGAGTCGGGCTTCAACGTCGCTGCCGAAGCGGTCGGCTTCCTCATGATCGACTCCTGAGAGAAAAGTCGCTGAGTCGCTGAGACGGAAACGGCACCCGAGGCGGCGCAGAGACGCCGCCCGTTTCCCCCGGTGACTTCAGTCCGGTTTCTTGCAGCCGTATTTCGAGCGTCCCCGTCGACGTCCTTCGACCCCCAGGGTGTCCAGCACGCCGCGGATGACGTGATAGCGCACACCCGGCAGGTCTCTCACGCGTCCACCTCGCACCAGGACGATCGAGTGCTCCTGAAGGTTGTGCCCCTCCCCCGGGATGTAGGCGGTGATTTCCTTGCCGTTCGAGAGCCTCACACGGGCGATCTTCCTGAGGGCGGAGTTGGGCTTCTTGGGGGTCATGGTCTTGACCTGAAGACAGACCCCCCGCTTCTGGGGACACCCCTGAAGCGCGACGTTCTTCTTCTTCCGGGTGAGTCGACGTCGTCCATTTCGACACAACTGATTGACCGTCGGCATTGTTTCAGAACCCCTAACTGAGTGTCTCGTGTGTCCCTACTCGCCTCCCGGCGCGTTGGCGGTCGGGGGCGTCTTGGCGGTTTTCGTTTCGCGTGACGACGTCTCGGTCTGGTCCGGTTCGGTCCCGGTGAGGGCATCGAGTGGGTTGACGGCGTGTGGGAGGACGTGTTTCTTGATCTCGATGCCGGCGACGGCCCGGAAGGCGGTGCCGGCGGGGATGAGGTGACCGAGGATGACGTTTTCCTTGAGCCCGCTGAGGAAATCGACGCGGCCGGAGAGGGCGGCCTCGGTGAGGACCTTGGTGGTTTCCTGGAAGCTGGCGGCGGCGATGAAGGAATCGGATGCAAGCGAGGCCTTGGTGAGACCGAGGAGCACGGGTCTTCCGACGGCGGGTTTCTTCCCATCGGCGGCGGCGAGCTGGTTGGTTCTCCGGAACATGTACTTTCCGACGATGGCACCGGGGAGGAGGTCGGTCTCACCCGGGTTCTCGATGCGGACCTTCTGGAGCATCTGTGAGATGATGATCTCGATGTGCTTGTCGTTGATGTCGACGTTGTGGAGTCGATAGACGTTCTGGACCTCCCGGAGGAGGTAGTTCTGGAGGTATTCCTCGCCGTTGATGCGGAGGATATCCTGAAGGATGAGGGGTCCGTCGACGAGGGGGTCTCCGGCACGGACGGTGTCGCCACGGTGGACGCGGAGGTGCTTTCCGATGGGGACGAGGTGCTCGACCTCCTGTCCACTCTCGTTCTTGACGATGACGGTGCGCTTGCCGCGTCGCTTCTCTCCGAGTTCGACGACACCGTCGATTTCACTGATGATGGCGGGTTCCTTGGGCTTTCGGGCCTCGAGGAGCTCGGTGACCCGCGGCAGACCGCCGGTGATGTCCTGTGTGCCGGTGATCTCGCGCGGGGTCTTGGCGAGGAGGGTTCCGGGGGCGACCTTCCGTCCCTCTTCCACCTCGATGTGAGCCTTCTCGGGGATGGGATAGAGACCGAGGATCTTTCCGCTTCGGTCTTCGAGGATGATCTGGGGGTGGAGGTCGCCCTTGTGCTCGATGACGACCTTGCGCTTGATGCCGGTGCCGGCGTCGGTTTCCTCGCGCATGGTTTTGCCTTCGACGATGTCCTCGAAGCGGACGGTGCCGGAGATGTCGGTGAGGATGGGAATCATGTGAGCGTCCCACCGACAGACGAGGTGGCCGGCCTTGAGCTTCTGACCGTCCTCGACCTCGATGACGGCGCCCATGGGGACCTGGTGCCGTTCCAGTTCACGCTCTTTGTCGTCGACGAGGGTGATTTCACCGGCCCGGCTGAGACAGACCTGCTCGTTCTCGGTGTTGGTGACGGCGTTCATGTTGTGGAAGCGGAGGGTCCCGCCCTGTCGTGCACGGATTTCCGGTCGTTCGACGTGCCGGAAGGCGGTGCCGCCGATGTGGAAGGTCCGCATCGTGAGCTGTGTGCCCGGCTCCCCGATGGACTGTGCCCCGATGATGCCCACCGCCATGCCCTCTTCCACCACGCGCCCGGTCGACAGGTCGGTCCCGTAGCACGACTGACACACCCCCATGGGGGATTCACACGTCATGGGCGAGCGCACACGGACCTTTTCGTATCCCAGCTCCTCGATCTTCCTGGCCTGCTCCTCGGTGACGATGTCGTTCTCACGGACGATGACCTCGTCGGTGACGAGGTTGACGATGCTGTCCCGTGCGACACGACCGACGATCTGGTCGGACAGCGGGACCTCGACCTTGTCGCCGCGGTAGACGGCGGACTTCGAGATCCCGCCGAGGGTCCCACAGTCGTGCTCACAGATGACGACGTTCTGGGCGACGTCGACCAGCTTGCGGGTCAGGTAGCCGGAATCGGCGGTCTTGAGTGCGGTGTCGGCCAGGCCCTTGCGGGCGCCGTGCGTTGAGCTGAAGTACTCCAGCACCCGCAGTCCCTCACGGAAGTTCGCCCGGATGGGTGTCTCGATGATCTTGCCCGACGGCTTGGCCATCAACCCGCGCATCCCGGCCAGCTGACGGATCTGGTCGATCGACCCCCGGGCGTTCGAAATGGTCATCAGGTGGATCGGGTTGAGGTAAGGCTTGCCCTCACGGGTGTCCTCTTTCAGTCCGTTCATCATCTCCTGACCGACCAGCTCACGGGCCTGTGTCCAGGCGTCGATGATCTGGTTATAGCGCTCGCCGTCGGTGATGATGCCGCGTTCGTACTGTTTCTGGATGCGCGCGACTTCCTTTTCGGTTTCCGCCAGGATCTTTTCCTTCTTCACCGGGATGCGCAGGTCTTCGGTGGAGAAGGAAAGTCCGGCCAGCGTCGCCTCACGGAACCCGAGTTCCTTGATGTCGTCCAGCAGCTGGATGGTGGCGGGGAGTCCCACAATGTGGTAGCAGTCGGCGATGACCTGGTTGAGTCCGCGCTGGGCGAGACCGAAGTTGTAGAACGGCATCTCCGGACCCAGGATGTCGTTGAAAAGCACACGTCCCGTCGTCGTCTCGAACAGTCGTCCCGACACCGCGGTCATCGGGCCGTTCTCACCCACGACCTCTTTGTCCTCGGGAAAGCGCACCCTGATCGAGGCGTGCAGTCCTAGGTGACCGCCCTGCCAGGCCGTGATCATTTCCTCCCGACTGGCGAACACCATCCCCTCCCCCTTCTCGCCGGGGGCGGTGGTGGTCAGCCAGTAGCACCCCAGCACGATGTCCTGCGAGGGACCGATGACGGGAGAGCCGTTCTGCGGGGTGAAGATGTTCGAGGTGCTCATCATCAGGAGTCTCGCCTCGGTCTGTGCCTCCACCGAAAGCGGCAGGTGCACCGCCATCTGGTCGCCGTCGAAGTCGGCGTTGAACCCCTTGCACACCAGCGGGTGAATCTTGATGGCGTTGCCCTCGATGAGCACCGGCTCAAACGCCTGGATGCCCATGCGGTGGAGTGTGGGTGCACGGTTCAGCAGCACCGGGTGACGGTGGATGACCTGTTCGAGGACGTCCCAGACCTCCTCGTCCTTGCGTTCGAGCATCTTCTTCGCCGACTTGATGGTGTCGGCGTGCCCCATCTCCTTGAGCTGACGGATGATGAAAGGCTGGAAGAGCTCGAGAGCGATCTTCTTGGGCAGACCGCACTGGTTCAGTTTCAGTTCGGGTCCGACGACGATGACCGACCGTGCCGAGTAGTCGACACGCTTGCCCAGGAGGTTCTCACGGAAGCGTCCCTGCTTGCCCTTGATCATGTCGGTGAGGCTCTTGAGCGGCCGGTTGGAGCTGCCCAGCACGGGACGCTTGCACCGGCCGTTGTCGAACAGGGAGTCCACCGCCTGCTGGAGCATGCGTTTCTCGTTGTGGATGATCACCTCGGGGGCGTTGAGTTCGATGAGTTTCTTGAGACGGTTGTTGCGGTTGATGACGCGGCGATAGAGGTCGTTGAGGTCCGAGGTGGCGAAGTTGCCGCTCTCCAGCAGCACCAGCGGCCGCAGGTCGGGCGGGATGACGGGGATGACGTCGAAGACCATCCACTCGGCCTTGTTGTCGCTGTCGCGCAGCGCCTCGACGATTTTGAGCCGCTTGGTGAGGTCCTTGGTCTTCTGCTTCGAGCCGGTCTCGTCGAGTTCGCGTCGGAGCTGCTCGGACAGTTCCGCCAGGTCGAGGTTCTGCAGGAGTGCCCGGATGGCGTCGGCGCCCATGCCCGCCTTGAAGTCGTCGCCGTACTTGTCCCGACACGCACGATACTCCTCCTCGGTCAGCAGCTGCTTCTCCCTCAGCGGCGTGTCGCCCGGGTCGATCACCACGTAGTCCTGGTAGTAGATGATGCGTGCGAGCGTCGTGGTCTTCATCGCCATCAGGTTCCCCAGTCGCGACGGCATCGCCTTGAAGAACCAGATGTGAACGATGGGACTGGCCAGGGTGATGTGTCCCATGCGCTTGCGACGGACACGGGAATGCGTCACCTTGACGCCGCAGCGGTCACAGATGATGCCCTTGTGCTTCATCCCCTTGTACTTCCCGCAGAAACACTCCCAGTCACGCTCGGGTCCGAAGATCCGCTCACAGAACAGACCGTCCTTCTCCGCCCGGTAGGTCCGGTAGTTGATGGTCTCGGGCTTCTTGATCTCCCCGTACGACCAGCTGCGGATGTCGGCCGGCGACGCCAGGGAGATCTTGACGGCGGAATAGTCGTTGATGCGATCGTAAACGGCTTCAGCCATGCTTTTGTCCTCCGGACAAAAGAGTCAAAACTCGAAACTCAAGACTCAAAAGTCTCGTGCAGCAACGACACTCTTCTTCTCTTACACTTTCGACTTTCGAGTTGTGACTTGCGACTTTCTTACAGCACACTGCGCTTTTCGAGCTGCATGTTCAAGCCCAGGCCCCTGATTTCGTTGCACAGCACCTCGAACGACACGGGGGTGCCGGCCTCGAGCGTGTTCTCGCCTTTGACCATCGATTCATAGATCTTGGTGCGGCCCTCGACGTCGTCGCTCTTGACGGTGAGCATCTCCTGCAGCACGAAGGCGGCACCGTAGGCTTCGAGGGCCCAGACTTCCATCTCGCCGAACCGTTGTCCGCCGAAGCGGGCCTTGCCGCCCAGAGGCTGCTGGGTGATGAGGGAGTAAGGACCCGTGGCCCGGGCGTGCACCTTGTCGTCGACGAGGTGCGAGAGCTTCATCATGTAGATGTAGCCGACGGTGACGGCCTGCTCCAGGGGTTCGCCGGTGCGGCCGTCGTAGAGGACGGCCTTCCCGTCCTCGGGGAGGTCTGCGTCGGTGAGGAGCTTGTGGATCTCGGTCTCCCGGCATCCGTCGAAGGGCGGCGAGATGGCCTGGAACCCGAGGACACGTGCCGCCCAGCCGAGGTGGGTCTCCAGGATCTGTCCCACGTTCATACGACTGGGCACGCCGAGGGGATTGAGCAGGATCTCGACCGGGGTGCCGTCCTCCAGGAAGGGCAGGTCCTCCTCCGGCACGATCTTGGCGATGACGCCCTTGTTGCCGTGTCGTCCGGCCATCTTGTCACCCACCGAGAGGGTCCGTTTCGTGGCGAGGTAGACCTTGACCATCTCGAGGACGCCGGTGGGCAGTTCGTCCCCGCGCTTGAGGTGGGCGATCGACCGGTCCTTCTCGTCCTTGAGGGCTTCCAGACGGTTGTCGATGCGTGTGAAGAGTTCGTGACCTTTGCGCTTCCGGGCGGCGGAGCCGAAGCGGATCTCGTCGATGTCGAAGTCGTCCTCCAGTGCCAGGAGGTCCTCGGTGGTCATCCCACGCTTGACGGCGATCGTCTCCCGGGTCTGGGTGTGGACCAGTTTGCCGCCGTTGATCTCTTCGAGACCCGAGAGGAGTTCCTTGAAGGTCTCGCAGATGCGGCCGTTGTATTCCCGTTCGACGGCGGCGATCTCGGCTTCGAACTGTCGTCGCTTCTCCTCGGAGAGGTAGGCCTTCCGACTGAACTTGTAAGCGGCGATGACCACCCCCTCGACGCCCGACGGGGTTTCGAGCGAGTCGTTCTTGACGTCCTCACCGGCCCGTCCGAAGATGGCGTGGAGGAGTTTTTCCTCGGGGGAGAGTTCGCTCTTGGACTTGGGTGAGACCTTTCCGACGAGGATGTCGCCGGGCTGGACGTAGGTGCCGATGCGGACGATGCCCTCCTCGTCGAGGTTCCTCAGTGCCCGCTCGCTGACGTTGGGGATGTCCCGGGTGAACTCCTCACGTCCGAGCTTGGTCTCGCGGATTTCGACGTCGAACTCCTCGATGTGGATGGAGGTGTAGGCGTCCTGCTTGACGAGCTTCTCGGAGATGATGATGGCGTCCTCGAAGTTGTATCCGTCCCAGCACATGAAGGCGACGAGGACGTTTCGACCGAGGGCGAGTTCGCCGTTGGAGATGCCGGCGCCGTCGGCGATGATCTGTCCGGCCTTGACGGTCTGTCCTTCCCGGACGATGGGTTTCTGGTTGAGACAGGTGCGCTCGTTGAGTCCGACGAATTTTCTCACGGGGTAAACGCGCTCTTCGCCGCCCTCGTCGACGACGATGCGTGAGGCGTCGACGTACTTGACCGTTCCGGTCTTGCCGGCCCGGATGACCATGCCGGAGTTGGCGGCGACGACCTTCTCCATGCCGGTGGCGACGATGGGGGGCTCGGGTCGCAACAGCGGCACCGCCTGTCGCTGCATGTTGGACCCCATCAGTGCCCGGTTGGCGTCGTTGTGCTCCAGGAACGGGATCAGACTCGCACTCACCCCCAACATCTGCTTCGGCGACACGTCCTTGAACTCCAGCTTCTCGACGTCGATGAGCTGGAACTCACCGTTGAAGCGTGCCAGCACCACCTCCCCGATGATCCGTCCCTTCTCGTCGGTCGCGAGATCCGCCGGGGCCATCCACCGCCCCTCCTCCTCGTCGGCACGCAGGTACACCACTTCGTCGGTGACCTTGCCGTTCTTCACCACGCGGTACGGGGTGATGAGGAAACCGAAGGGGTCGACCGTGGCGTAAACCGACAGGCTCGAGATGAGACCGATGTTGGTGCCCTCGGGGGTTTCGATGGGACAGATGCGTCCGTAGTGGGAGATGTGGACGTCACGGACCTCGAAGGAGGCCCGCTTGCGGTTGAGTCCCCCGGGTCCGAGTGCACTGAGTCGACGCTCGTTGGTCAGCTGTGAAAGCGGGTTGGTCTGGTCGACGACCTGGGAGAGTTCCCCGCGTCCGAAGAAGTAGTCGATGGCCGAGGAGATGGTCTTGGAGTTGATGAGGGTGCGCGGGGTGAGCTCCGCCGGGTCCTTCAGACTCATGCGCTCCTGGACGGTGCGTCTGAGTCGGAGGAAACCCTTGCGCATCTCGTCGAGTGCCAGCTCGTCGATGGTCCGCAGCCGACGGTTCCCCAGGTGGTCGATGTCGTCGACGGTGGCGGCGGGGTCGTTCGCACGGAGACGCAGCACGTAACGGATGGAGTTGATGAAGTCGTCGGGTCGCAGCGTCATCTCGTTCTCGTCGATCTTCTGCCCGAACTTCCGGTTCAGTCGGAAGCGTCCCACACGTCCCAGACGGTAGCGGTTCGGATCGAAGAACTTCTCCGTGAACAGCACCTTCGCCTTGTCGAGCTTGGCGGGGTTCCCGGGTCTCAGTCGGGCGTGAATCTTCAGGAGTGCCTCCTCGTGACTCGACGTGGTGTCCTCCCGCACCGTGTTGAGGATCAGCGGGTCCTCCATCTCACTGATGATCTCCACCTCGCCGATTCCGGCGTCCTTGAGGGCCTTCGCCTCGACCTCCGTGATGACCTCACCACACTCGATGAGCACCTCACCGGTCTCGGCGTTCACCACGTCGCCCACGACCTGCTTGCCGCGAACCTTCGCCGGACCCGTCTTGCCCGTCAGCGACACCGTCTCGGTCTTGTAGAACCGACGCAGGAGGTCGGCGTCGGTCGAGTACTCCTCCCCCATCGCCCGCAGGAGCGTGGTGGCCGGGAACTTCCCCGACTGGTCGATCCGGACCGTGAGGACTTCCTTCTTCGAGACGTCGATCTCGATCCAGCTGCCGCGTTCGGGGATGATGCGACACGAGTGGAGCCGACGGTCGCCGGTGGCCCGCTCGATCATGAAATCGACACCGGGCGAGCGGTGCAGCTGACTCACGATCACCCGCTCCGCACCGTTGATGATGAACTCCCCGCCCCCCATCATGATCGGGATCTCACCCAGATACACCCACTCACTCTTCGGCTCTTCACTCAGCAGTCTCAGGTAGATGCGGAAGGGCATCCCGTAGGTGAGACGGAGCTTTCGACACTCGTCGGGGGCGTAGCGCGGCTTGCCCAGGTCGTACCCCAGGTATTCCACCTTCAGCTTCCCGTCGAAGCTCTCGATGGGGAAGACTTCTCGGAGGAGTGCTTCGAGGCCGGCGTTTTTGCGTTTATCCGGCTCGAGGTCGGGCTGAAGGAACCGCTCGTAGGAGCGGGTCTGGATCTCGACGAGGTCCGGCAGCGGCAGCGTGTCCCCGATCTTCCCGAATTCACGTATCTCCATCGAATCACTCCAAACTCGAAACTCGAAAGTCGAACAGCACTGGTAACTCGAAACTCACAAGTCCCGTGCAGCAACAACGCTTTTCTTCTGGACTTTCGAGTTTCGAGTTGTGACTTGCGACTTATCTCAGTTCGACGGTGGCCCCGGCGGCTTCCAGTTCGGTCTTGATCTTCTCGGCCTCTTCCTTCGATGCTCCCTCTTTGACCTTTCCCGGGGCGCCGTCGACGAGGGCCTTGGCCTCCTTGAGTGCGACACTGAGGACGTCGCGGACGGTTTTGATGACCTGAACGCGTTTGGTTTTGTCGGCGACTTCCTTGAGGACGACGTCGAAGGAGGCCTTTTCGGTCTCTGCGGGGGTCTCGGCTGCCGGGGCGGCGGCGGCCATCATCATGGCGGCGGGCGCGGCCGACACCCCGAACGCCTCCTCCAGGGCCTTGACCTGGTCGTTGAGTTCGAGCACCGAGAGTCCGCCGACGTACTCGGCGATGAAGCTCTTGCGGTCCTCAGTCGAAAGCTTCATGACCGTCTTGAGTGCCGAGGCGACGTCGGCGCCGACCGGGGATGCATCGGCGGCGGTGTCCTTCGTCCGGGCGGACTTCCCCTTCTTTCCCGACGTATCGGGACTCGGCTCCTGCTTCGTTTCCTTCTCTTCCGTCATTCTTCCGTTCCTCCAGTGGGTGATGGGTGGTTGGCATCCGGCGTCTGCCCTTCGACAGGCTCAGGGCCCCGAGCGCCGTCGAGGGGCGATTCCGGTCCTGGAATTTGTGGTGCCGACTCCGCCATAGCCGTGTTGGCTGCGACGGCCGGGTCGGCATCTGGGACTTGTGATTTGGAATCCGGTGGTTGCTGTCTTGCGATGGCGTCGAGGACGCCGACGAAGTTTCTGACGAGAGTTCCGAGGACGCCGACGAAGCCGGTGAGAGGCGTCTGAGCCACCTGGAGGAGCCGTGCCACGAGCTGCGGTCTGGAAGCCATGGTGGCGAAGCTTCGGACGTCGTCCGCCGTCAGGAGTCTTCCCTCGCCGTAGCCCCAGGCGACGGCGAGTCCCCGGGTGGCGCCGGTGAGTCGGGTGAGGTCCTTGGCGAGTTGGACGACGTCGGGGGCGCCGGTGACGAGGGCACAGGGCCCGGTGAGTGTGCCCGCGAGACGATCGAGACCGGCATGGGTGAGTGCCCGGGCCATGAGAGAGTTCTTGACCACGTGAAGGGTGATGCCGGCCTCACGGAGTCGTCGACGGACGTCGGCGGCGGTCTCGGCACTCAGTCCGGTGAAGTTGACGATGACACAGTGCTCGAGTCGTTCGGTGCGTCGGGTCAGTTCGTCGACGATGAGCTGCTTCAGCTGTCTTGCCATGTCATGAACTCCGTGCGGTTGTTCGTCTCGGGCGCCCCAACGGGTCGGGGTGTCCCTATTCCTCCACACTGACCTGGACGGGCGGTCCCATGGTGGTGCTGAGGGTGACCTTGTGAACGAAGATGCCCTTGGTGCCGGAGGGACGGAGCGAACGGATCTTTCCGACGAAGGCGCGGACGTTCTGCGCGAGGTCGGTCTCGTCGAACGACAGCTTGCCCACGAGGGCGTGCACGTTGCCGCCGGCGTCGTTCCGGAACTCGATCTTCCCGCCGATGAATTCCCCCACCGCCGAGGGGATGTCGGTGACCACGGTGCCGCTCTTCGGCGAAGGCATCAGTCCCTTGGGTCCCAGTGTGCGTCCGAGACGTCCCACCTTGGGCATCATCTCGGGGTGAGCGAGAGCGACGTCGAAGTCGAGCCAGCCGTTCTGGACCTTCTCGATGAGCTCGTCGGCCCCGGCGTCGATCGCCCCGGCCTCACGTGCCGCCTCGACGTCCGCCCCCTGACAGAACGCCACCACCCGCACCGTCTTGCCCGTCCCCTTCGGCAGACTCACGGAGCCGCGCACCATCTGGTCCGACTGCTTCGCGTCGATCCCCAGTTTCATTGACACGTCGACCGACTGGTCGAACGTCTCCGTGGCACACGTCTTCAGGATCTGAATGGCCTCGTCGAGTGGATAGACCCGCTTGTCGTCGATCTTCTCGGCCAGTGCCCGGTATCGTTTGCTGCGCTTGCGCATGGTTCTGACTCCAGACTCCAAACTGTAAACTGCAAACTCGAAAGTCCCGGGCGCTGTTAACCGTCAGCCGTCTCCGTCGCCCCCTGCTCTCCGTTGACCTGTGAGTCTCGAGTTTCGACCTGCGACGGTGATTCCACCCGGATGCCCATGGACCGTGCCGTTCCCTCGATGATGCGACAGGCGGCCTCGATGTCGGGGGCGTTGAGGTCCTTGATCTTGGTCTCGGCGATCTCCCGGACCTGCTTGGGGGTGACCGTGCCGACGATTTCCTTGTTGGGGGTGCCCGAGCCCTTGGCCAGTCCCGCCGCCTGCTTCAACAGCACCGCCGCCGGTGGACTCTTCGTGATGAAACTGAAGCTGCGGTCGGCGAACACGGTGATCTCCACCGGGATCGTCGTGCCGCCCGCCTCCCGTGTGCGGTCGTTGAACTGCTTCACGAAGTCCCCGATGTTGACCCCGTGCTGACCGAGGGCCGGTCCCACCGGCGGGGCAGGCGTCGCCTGTCCGCCCGGACACTGCAGCTTGATCTTCGTGACGATTTCCTTGGCCATGAGTTCACTCCAAACGCGAAACTCAAAACTCATCCCGACGCTTCGGGACGACTCAGATGCTTTCCACCTGCCAGTATTCCAGTTCCACGGGGGTCGGTCGTCCGAAGATGGTGACCTCGACCTTGACCAGTCCCTTTGCCGGGATGACCTCCTGGACCACGCCGGAGAAGTTCTCGAACGGTCCCTCGGTGATCTTGACGGCCTCCCCCTCCCCGAACTCGATGCGCAGCTTGGGCTGTTCGGTCTCCTTCTCGGCCTCACCCAGGATCTTGTCGACCTCATACTGGGGCATGGGCACGGGCTTGGTGTTGGGGGCACCGCCGACGAAGTCCCCGATCCCGGGTGTGTCCCTCACCAGGTACCACGTGTCGTCGTTCAGCACCATCTCGACCATCACGTAGCCCGGATAGATCTTCCGCTGGGTGACGCGCTTCTTGCCCGACTTGATCTCGGAGACCTTCTCCGTGGGGACCAGCACGCTCACGATCTGGTCCTCGAGTCCCGCCGTCTTGATGCGCTTCTCCAGACTCTCCCGGACGGCGTCCTCCTTGTTCGACTGCACCCGCAGCACGTACCAGTGGGCCTGTTTGTCCGTTTCCGTCATGGGTCTCGACACCTCGTGTCTTCCGGTCGTCACCCGCGCGCTGCACCTTCGGAGTCCGTGCACCGTGAGACGTCCGCCCCTTCGCCGACGAGAGAAGGGAATTCCCGTGCCGTTCGACGTGAACGGGTTAAGAGCCGTGTGAGATCATGTCACCGAATCCCGATTGCTCGGGACAGGATCAGGTTTTGGCCGGTCCCCGCCTCCGGCGGGAAGCTTGCGGCCCATGGTGTTCCTTTGGTGACACCTCTCGCTCAATGTAGAAAAAGGTAAAAGAGGAAGGTCTCCCCCACCCCACTCAAGAGCCCGCGGCACCACCGTCCAGAATGCCGATGAGCTCGAAAAACGGCTGGATCAACATACGGTCCACACCGAACAGGAACACCCCCAGGATGATCACCACCACGATCACCACCGCCGTCGCCCCCAGCACCTCACGGTACGTCGGCCAGGTCACCTTCTTCATCTCCGTTTCCGTCTCGATGATGAAGTCGGCCACCTTGGGCCGGTTGCTGACGTAGAACGCCAGTGACGCGAACGCCGCGAGAATCAGTCCCGGAATCCACCACCCGGCGTAGAAACTCCCGGCCCCGGTGTAGTTCTCCATCCAGTCGTGGGTCTTCAGTGCCCCCCACAGACCGAGTGCCGTCAGACCGGCCGCCGCGATCCCACGCGACCACCGACCCTGGTCCTGCTTGTATAAACCGAAAGGCATCATCGACCCCGGTGGACGTTCAAGTGGCAGGGGAGGCGGGATTCGAACCCACAACATCCGGTTTTGGAGACCGGCGCTCTGCCAGTTAGAGCTACTCCCCTCCCTTATTTCTTCCGACTGTTGTGCACCGTGTGTTTGCCACACCACCGACAGAACTTCTTCACACCGAGCTTCTTCCCCTCACGGGTCTCCAGACTCGTCCGGTAGTTCCGCTGCTTGCACGTCGAGCATTCCAGTGCCACGTACTCCCTCATGATGTCACTCCAGGATCTTCGTCACGACGCCGGCACCGACCGTCTTCGACCCCTCACGGATCGCGAACCGACTCTGCGGCTCCAGGGCCACCGGGGTGATCAGGGTCACTTCCAGCCTGGCGTTGTCACCCGGAAGCACCATCTTGGCGTCCTCCATGAGCTGCACTTCACCGGTCACGTCGGTCGTCCGGATGTAGAACTGGGGCTTATAGCCCGGGAAGAACGGCGTGTGACGTCCACCCTCGTCCTTGCTCAATACGTACACCTCACACTCGAAGTGGGTGTGCGGGGTGATGCTGGCGGGCTTCGCGAGCACCTGTCCACGCTCCAGTTCTTCCTTTTCGATGCCCCTCAGGAGCACCCCGATGTTGTCCCCGGCGATGCCCTCGTCCAGGGTCTTGTTGAACATCTCCACACCGGTGACGACCGTCTTGCGGGTCTCGGCGAAGCCGACGATCTCGATCTCGTCGCCCACGCGCACCTTCCCGCGCTCGATTCGTCCGGTGCCCACCGTCCCACGTCCCTTGATGCTGAAGACGTCTTCGACCGGCATCAGGAACGGCTTGTCCACGTCACGCTTCGGCGTGGGGATGTATTCGTCCACGGCGTCCATCAGCTCGAAGATGCACTTGGCGGTGGGGTCTTCACGGTCACCCGACGGCTTGTTCATCGCCGAAAGGGCGTCACCACGGATGATCGGAATCTCGTCCCCCGGGAACTCGTACTCGTTCAGGAGGTCACGGAGTTCCAGCTCGATCAGGTCCAGGAGTTCCGGGTCGTCCACGAGGTCCACCTTGTTCAGGAAGACCACGATGGCGGGCACGTTCACCTGACGTGCCAGGAGCACGTGCTAGCGCGTCTGGGGCATCGGACCGTCGTCGGCCCCCACCACCAGGATCGCACCGTCCATCTGGGCCGCACCGGTGATCATGTTCTTGATGTAGTCGGCGTGACCGGGACAGTCGATGTGGGCGTAGTGCCGCTTCTCCGTCTGATACTCGACGTGCGCGACGGCGATCGTCACGGTCTTCGAAGCGTCACGGACCGTCCCGCCCTTCGCGATGTCGGCATACGCCTTGGCCTTTGCCATGCCCCGCTCCGCCAGACACGCCATGATCGCCGCCGTCAGCGTCGTCTTGCCGTGGTCAATGTGACCGATCGTCCCGATGTTCACGTGAGGCTTCGTCCGCTCAAACTTCTCCTTAGCCATCGCCGATGAACCTCCCCAAGAGTTACGAAAAATCGCTGTCGATATCCGTCCGAAACCTCACCCGCCCCGTGGGGGAAAGGTCACGCTCGACAAGTGGAGCTGCCTCTGGGAATCGAACCCAGGACCTCGTCCTTACCAAGGACGCGCTCTACCGGCTGAGCTAAGGCAGCGGGTCCTGAAGCAACAGTACGAAAACACAGCAAGTCCTGTGGTCATTTGGACTAGGGTAAACCAAGCATGATAATACTCTTCCCGGCTCTGTCAACCAAAAAAAATCGTGGGATTCCGGAATTTTACCGGTTTTTTTGGCGGGTCTGGAGCGGGCGATGGGAATCGAACCCACGTGACCAGCTTGGAAGGCTGGCGCTTTACCATTAAGCTACGCCCGCCCGCAGCAGCACTCCAAACTCCAAAGTCGAAACTCGAAAGTCAAAGAAAACGCGCTTTCCGGGCCGTTTTGGGCCTTTTCGGCCTCTTCTGCCGTTGACTTGCGACTTGCCACTTGCGACTTACAACTGTCTTTGATGGTGGGGAGAGAGGGATTCGAACCCCCGTAGGCATCGCCAGCAGGTTTACAGCCTGCCCCCTTTGACCGCTCGGGTATCTCCCCACCTCGGGGCGGTTCTGTGAGAGGCCCCGTCCCCGTGCTGCGATCGTCCACGTCCGGCGCCGGGGCCCAACAAACACCGTAAGGTGTTCTTTGAAAAGGAGTTACGGAACGTCCGACGCCCGGGTCACTCTGGAGCTAGCGGTGAGACTCGAACTCACAACCCCCCGCTTACAAGGCGGGAGCTCTACCAATTGAGCTACGCTAGCGCGGCTCTCTGCAATCCGTTAATATACAACGACTACGGGCGAAATGCAAGCCGGGATTAGCATTTTTCGGCCGACTCCTGCACGTATTCGGCCTCGAAGGGACCTCTTGCCCCCTCGGTCGCGTGTCCGGGGGGAGCCGTCCCATGCCTCAACCCGTTGTGCAACAGGCGGTTACGGTGCCGGGGAAGCAACGGCCCCCTGGCAGGCGCCGCCCACGATGTCCTGTTTTGTGACGCCCTGTTGGCCGGTCACCGGGGTCGGGTCGGCGCCTTCTCCCCTGTGCTCAGTGGGGGCGTAGACCGGGAGATGATCGGACGGGTACTCGCCCTGCCACTTGAGTTCCGGGCGCTCGACCTTCGTCGCCCTGAGCGGCCGCCGGTACAGGATCCAGTCGATGGTGGTCCCCGACCACGGCTTCTTGCCCCACAGCCCCCCCAGAGACATCTGGGAGGTCCCGGTGTCGGTCCAGGGATCGCTCAGCTTGGCTACCTCTCGTATGATCTGGATGCCCTTCGAGCGGTCGTCGTGGATGTTGAGGTCCCCGGTGAGGATCGCGATCGTGTCGGTGCCAGCGGTCGTGTTGATGAAGTCGGCGACGAACCGGCAGATCCTCACCTGCTCGGGCTCCTTGAGCCCCGGGGAGAAGTGCATGTTGAAGACGAAGACGTCGGCCTTTGTGCCCTGCTCGTGCAGGTGGACCCAGTCGATGCGTCTTCCGCCTCCGTAGGGCCCGAGTGCCGGGAGCGCCCTGTTCCCGGCATCCACCCGGGTGAACGTCGACTTCTTCCACACGATGGGCGTGTTGGTACTCTTGTGAAGGGCGCAGCCTTTGAGCTCCTCGGCGAGGTACGCCTGCTGGACCTCGATGCACTCCTGGAGCCCGAGGATGTCTGGGTCCTTTTCCCGGATGACGGCGAGCACCCCTTCCCTTCGGTCCTTCCAGGGGTGGAGCTTCCCGTCCTTCTCCCTGATGGGGTCCATGGACTTGAAGCGGACGTTGTAGCTCATGACGGAGAATCGGAGCTTCGCCGGGGCTTCCTGCGCCGGTGCGAAGCCGGAGGCGAGGAGTATGCCGGCCGCAAGGGCGGCGACGAACAATTTCTTCACGGCGTCGATCATGAGAAGGCTTCCTTCATTCGTCCCTCAGTGCCAGCTCGACGGCGGCGGCGGCGTGGATGGTGGTCGTGTCGAAGAGCGGAACGGCCGCATCGCCCGGTTTCACCAGTAGGCCGATCTCGGTGCAGCCGAGGATGACGCCTTCCGCACCGCGGTCCGCCAAGTCATCGATGATGCGGGCGAACTCCCGCTTCGATTCCTCGCGGATCGTCCCCAGACACAGCTCGTCGTAGATGACCCGGTGCACCCCCTCGCGGTCGGTGTCCGAAGGAATGAGCACCTCGATGCCGTGCTTACCGGCCAGGCGTCCGCGGTAGAAGTCCTCTTCCATGGTGAACTTCGTGCCGAGGAGTCCGACGCGCGACATCCGGGCCGACTTGACGGCTTCGGCGGTCGCGTCGGCGATGTGCAGGAGGGGGATGCCGACGGCGTCGGCGATCTCGTCGGCGAGCTTGTGCATGGTGTTGGTGCAGATGAGGAGGAAATCAGCGCCGCCGGCTTCCACGCGCCTGCCGGCGTTGATGAGCACCTGTGCCGCGGCGGCCCAGTCGCCGGCGTGCTGGAGTTTCTCGATCGGCTCGAAGTCCACGCTGTACATCACGATCTCGGCCGAGTGGAGCCCCCCGAGCCGCCCGAGGACCCCTTCGTTGATGAGACGGTAGTACTCGGCGGTCGATTCCCAGCTCATCCCGCCCAGGAGTCCGATGACCTTCACCGAATTCCCTCCCTGAGGTCGTCACGAGGGAGACCGGTCCGTGGGAAGCCGGTTCAGCTCGAGTGATCTTCCTTCCAGAGACGGCGGAGCTTCTCCAGACGGTCGAGAAACACACCGATGGGGATAACCTGGCCGGGCAGCCCGTCCAGCAGGCTGCCGCCGTCCGCGCCGAAGATGCCCGATGGGGGATCCCCGTCCGCGGTGGTGAGACACACGAAGTTGGACGTCACGATGACGGTGAGTTCCAGGGCGCCAAGCGTGTGTGTCGTGGGTTCCTCGGGCAACTCGCCCCATGCTCCATGGAGGAGGGCACGGAGGTTGCGGAGGGCCGCGTCCGAGACGGTGGCGGGGGTGCCCTCGGCCAGATGGAGGCGTGCCGTGAGCTTTCCGGGTTTCCCCAGGGCGCCCCATGCCTTGAGCGTCACGTTGAGTCTGCCGGTCATCGCGCCGAGGCCCAGCTCTTCGGGCAGGCGAGCGAGGTCGAGCCCCGTGTCCACGTCGAGCCTCCAGTGGTCGCCGGGGGATCCGGCTCCTAACTCGTTGGCCAGCATCACCTTGCCGCGCGGCATGTCGAGGAGCCCGGCGAGGACGTCGCCGAGCGTCGGCGTCAGGACGGCGCCAACCCACGGCAGGGCTCGGCTGCTGACGGTGGCACACTGCACGTCTTCGCCAAGCTCGAACGCCACGGTGACGCCCCCACCGCCCGTGGGGTGGCCCACGAGCCGGCCTTCGATCTTCCCATCCTGGGTCGTTTCCGCACGTCCCACGCATCCTTTCAGCGACAGCCGCTCACCCCCCAGGTGCAGATCTGCCGTGAACCTGGACAGCGAGATGGATCGCAAGTTCTTGTCTATAAACGCCTTATGTAGAATGCCGACGACGGTGCCGCTGGGTCCTCTCGTCCATGCCTCGAGGTCCATCCGCAGCGTCCCGTCCTCGAGGTCGAGCCGGCCGGGCTCGTTGGCGGGTGCATGGTAGCGGCCCTCCCGGCAGCGGAGTGACACCGTCCGGGGTTCTCCGGGGACTCCGACGGCGATGTCGGCAAGGCGGAAGCGGCCGGGGGCGTCCGGGGCGGTCATTTTCAGGTGGACCGGTCCGCCGAGCCGCTCGGAAAACATCGCCGCCAGGGCCTGTTCCTGTCGCTCGTCGGACCGTGAAACGGCCATCGAGAGGAGGAGGATTGTCGGCACGATGCACGCCAGGGCAACCACGGCCCAACTGGTCCAGCGCGCGGCGCGTTCGGGGAGGAGCCACAGCAGGGAGCGCGCACGGAGGAAATCCACCCGCAACCGAGCCGGCACCGGGGCCGCCTCGGGTGGTTTCGTCGAGGGAGATGTGCCCATGTCGTGTCCCCTCAATGCGGTGCAGCGACGTCCTCCCACACCGCCGGGTAACCAGTGTAAGCCGAGGGAGGGATGGAATCAAGCCCGTCGGCGGAAATACCCTGTAACGCTGCGGGGCCGCCGCGGGACCTATGAGGGGGAAGTCCTGGCTTGACTCTGCCCGCGACATGGCTACGGTAGGCACACAAGAGGGAGCGGGTTCGCTCCGCAAACGGTCACACTTGCGTCCGTGAGGAGGAAGAAATGCGTCGGGACATGTGGCAATCGGCGGTGGTTCTGGGGATGTTGTTGTGCGCGTTCTGGGGAAGTCCAGTCCTGGCGCAGGCCGCGCCTGCGGCAGGAGAGGTGATCAAGATCGACGCCCCCGGGATCCTCGACCAGCCCGGCGCCACCTACCTCCTGACGAAGGACGTGACCGCCGAGAAGACGGCGTTCATGATCAAGGGGGACGGGATCACGCTCGACCTCGGCGGACACACGGTGACGTACGGCACGGCGGTCGGGGTGGACCGTTCGAGCGGGGTTTTCCTCAGGCCGGGCGGGCGCTCGGAGGGGTTCGACGGCGTACCGACCGAAGGCTTGGGCGGCGGCAACAACTTCACCCTGAAGAACGGTCGCATCGTCCAGGGGCAGCAGCCGGTCGCTCCCGAGGGCGCCATCACCTACCAGAGCGGTCGCATCGTGAAGGAAGTCGGCGTCCATCCCCGACCCGGACGCTACTGCCACGCCATATACATCCGTGGATGCGACAACTTCAAGGTCGTCGACACCGTCACCGAGGTCAACAGCCGCGACACCAACAACATCCACATCCTCTACTGCGGCCGAGGCGAGATCGCGAACAACCACTGCATCAGCACCGTGAAGGAGATCACCAACCGGCACTGGCCCGGCACGCAGGTCATCAGTGTGGGACCGTTGGGCGGGCCCGTCAACATCCACCACAACACGATCGACGGCGGCGGACAGTGGGGCATCAACGTGGCCTCGGGCGGCGACACCGGACACCTCGCCGAGGTGCATCATAATATCATCCGTCACCGCAGCTACACCACCAACGGCTACGCCATCGGCTGTCACGCCCCGAACATGCGGGTCTACGCGAACGTCGTCAAGTCC